>NZ_JBAWYV010000153.1:0-7275 GCF_037143375.1 Rhodoferax sp.
GGCTTCGCGCCTAATCTCCTATCGATCTGGAAACGGAATGAGAATCGCGTGTAACTTTTTAAAGCCGCTCAAAAATAGCGGCCGCACCAATGCCACCGGCACCCGCTACGGCGACCAGTCCCAGGGCGCCCGCTTGCTCATCACGCTGCAAATCAGCCAACAACCGAACCAGGGCAATCGCCCCGGAGGCGCCGATCGGGTGACCCCGCGCCAAACCCCCACCACGGCGATTGATGCTGGTTGGATCGACCCCCAAGGCCTGGCA
Source organism: Rhodoferax sp. (assembly GCF_037143375.1). Taxonomy (GTDB): domain Bacteria; phylum Pseudomonadota; class Gammaproteobacteria; order Burkholderiales; family Burkholderiaceae_C; genus Rhodoferax. The sequence continues at coordinate 266 of NZ_JBAWYV010000153.1, forward strand.
AAAGCTCAGCCCCTGAACAGCAAAGGCATCGTGCAGTTCAATCACGGACAGGCTGTCCATTGATGGCAAATTTGCGCGCCGCAGTGCCGCAAGCGCCGCTTTTTCAGCGGCAATCAGGGGCGTGATCGGATCAACGCCCACGGAGGCCGATGTCACCCAAGCTGCCTGCGGGATCAATCCCAGGTCTTTGCAAGCTTGCGGTGTGGCCAGCAACACCAGCGCCACGCCATCGGCCTTTGAGGAGATCGCCAAGGTGCTGACCGAGCAGTCGGATTGTTCACTTTGAAGGTGACCTGCGTCGAGATTTAAGGCCACCTGCTTCACCGCAACCGGCATGCGGGCGGCGCGAATCAGATCGATAGGGCGGGGGTAGGCATCCTGCTGCAAGCCATGAACCGGCACGATTTCTTCAGCCAACGTGGCGGCATGCGCCATGGCGCGTTGATGGCTCAGCACCGCGTAGGCGTCCTGCTGCGCGCGGCTGAATCCGTGTTGTTGGGCATAGTGAGCGGCTGACATCAGCAAATCCGGGTCCCGCGCAGGATCGGGTGAAAAAGCCGGTTTTTCATACGTAACGGCCAATTCACCTTCGCGCATAGGTCGCACTTGCCGGATCGGGGAGCGGCTCCAGGCTTCCACCCCGCCGGCAATGACGACCGAGGCTTGACCGGATGCCAGCAAGCCCACCGCCATCGAGACCGCATCAATCCCGGCGCAGCACTGCGTATCTACCGAGAAGGCCGCGCAACGCTCAGGCAAGCCGGAGGCCAACGCCACCATGCGGGCCGGGTTGCCACCGGCACCGAGCGCATTGCCGAGCACCACTGCATCCACAGCGTGCGGGCTGATGCCCGCGCGTGCCAACAAGGCCCGCACCACGGGGGCGGCAATTTCGTGCGGCTGCAGGGCGTTAAACGTCCCACCGTGGGGTGCCACGGCGCTGCGTGCCCACGCGGCAATCAGGGCAGTGGGGTTAGACATGGCCAGTCCGTGGCTAGGGCGCCGTCAAGGTGGTGACGCAGACTTTGCGCTAGCGCCCGGTGATCTGTTTTGCCGCTGGGGGTGAAGCGCCAGTCGCTCGCCAAAAAGTACTGCCTCGGTGCTTTGTAGGACTCCAGCCGTTGCTGGCACCAGGCGGTGAGTTGCAAGGCGCAGGGCGGTTTAGCAGAAGATTCCTGTTCCAGTTGAAGAAGGGCGACCACCTGCAGCCCCCGCAGCGGATCTTCCACGCCATGCACCGAGGCGTTCACCACCCCCGGATAGGTCGCAAGAACGGTTTCAAGTTCCTCGGGAAACAGGTTTTTCCCTTTGGTCACGATCATGCGGTTCTGGCGACCCGCCAGACACAGCCGACCTTGTTCGTCAACGTAACCCAGGTCGCGAACACTCAGCCAGTCGCCATCGCGCAGGGCGGCGGTGTCGTCATCGGCGCCCCCCACATAATCCATGAACAGCATGGGACTGCGCACATAGATCAAGCCAACGCCGTCCTCGTCCTTGTCCCGAATCTGCACCTCAACGTTTGCGAAAGGGAGGCCTACAACGGGGGGTGGCGTTGTGTCATCGGTGTCCATCCAGGCCATAAAACTGGTCTCGGACGCGCCATAAAACTCGATGATCCGGGCGCAGGGAAACAAGGCCCGAAGTTCAGCGGTGCGGCCCCGAATCCAGCGCGAACCGCTGACCAGAATGAGCCGCACGTCTTCAATCGGCGCCATTCCCCGGTGTTGGGCCACCTTCACCATCATCATCAGTTGGCTGGGCACGGCCATCAGGCACGGGGTGAGTCCGCGTCGCAGGGTCTCCAGCACGCCAGCCGCAGAAAAATGCTCTTGCACCACGACCCCAGCACCAGACCAAAGGCCGAGCATCATGCCGAATAAAAAGAGCGAGTGAGAGTCGCGACCGGGCGCCAGCATGCAGCTGCTGGCATGCGGCCCAAACGCGTCGAGGCAGGCCCGAAAGCTGCTGGTCCACGATTGGTGGTGGCGCACATAGCCTTTGGGGGTGCCCGCGCTGCCGGAGGTGTAGCCCACATAAAAAGCCGATTTCGGCTGAGGCGCCGGTAAATCGGCAGCCTGTTCAGGCAAGGTGGCCAGCACGGACTTGCGAATTGCGGGCGGCCAATCCGGGTCGCCTACTGCGGCGCAACGGCCACTGGCGATGATGCCCAGAAAATCCACCAGCCGGTCCACCATCGGCAAGTCATCGTTGACCATGACCGTCGCGGGTGCACACGACTGAATGAGTGAGTTTGACCGCTGCGTGACGGCCGCCTGAAGTTGGGCAAAGGTGAGGGTCTGCTCGCCACAACGGATGGCAACGACGCCACCGCGTGAATGGGCCCACTCTGCCAGGGGCGCATGCACCAGGTCAGAAACGGGCCTCTGGCGCATCAGGTCGTCCGGCCGCCAAAGTGCCAATCGGGCACACCGCGCGCCACCGTGTGAACCACCATGGCGCACAGGGCGCACTTGATCAAGTCACCGGGCACAAAGACCAGGGTGCCCAAGAAGGCTTGCGTCCAGCTCAAGTGGGCCAGTTTCACCAGGCCTGCGACGCCAAAAGCATGCACCGTGAGCAAGCCGCCCAGGCTGGAGGCGATGAACGCACTGACTGCGGTGCTTCGGGGTGTTGTGCCTGGCAGCATCGACATCATCCAGCCTGTGACAAAGGCGCCAAACGGATAGCCAATGAGATAGCCGGTTGAGGGGGTCATGAAAACGCCAAAACCACCCCGCCCACCTGACAAAAGCGGCAGGCCCAAAGCCACGGCGACCAAAAACAGCAAAAGGGCTTGCAAACCTCTTTTGGGTCCGAGCAGACAACCCGCCAGCATGACGCCCAGCGATTGGAGCGTGATCGGCACCCCCAGCGGTAAATCAATTTTGGGAATCAGGCCCAGCACTGCCATCAAGGCTGCAAATAAAGAAACAAGAGCCAAAGATCGGGATGATTTCATGGTGATAAGCGGTTCTGTAAGAAAAAGGCCGTGTCTGGCGTCATTCGCCAAGGCGAAGTTCGAGTGTATCTGCTGCCTTTTGCGCTGAAATCAGCATCTTGATGGTGAGCGGCGCCAAAATCCGCAAACCCCCGGCTTTGCCGGTTCGTATGCGGTGGGCGTCATCGAGCCGCTTCCAAACCACAAAAAAGTGTTCCGTAAAACGCAACATCATGGCCAACTGCAAGGCCAGTCGTTCGGTTCTGATCCCAACGCGCTGGAGCGGAGACAGCAGTTGCTCAAACACCGTCAGCAAGTCCCGGGACCGGGTGGTCAGTGTCAGTGCGATTCCGAGCAGCGAGGCGCTCAACAACCGCAAGGCGCTCACCACGCCCAACATGGGTTGCTGCAGGTAGGTGTGAAAAGCCACGATCAGCAAACCAGCCAGCACGACCGATGTCACCAGCTTGCGTGATGCGAAAGTAGCGCGACCCAGTGACGCAAACAGCAGGCCGCACACCACGGCAATCGCCGTGAGGACGGTCGGCCCATCGATAAAAAACGGCACTGCGCCCACCACGGCAAAGAACAACAGCTTGAAGGCGGCGGGAACCCGGTGTAGCCAGGTTTTATATTCGCTATAGAGACTGCCCAAGGCGGATTCCTTCCGGCGTTCTGGTTGCTACATCCGCTTCGTAGGCCGCGCAAACACGGTGGCCGGGGCCATCGGCGCGGATGGTGCCCTGGTCTAACCAGACGACGCGTTCAAAGTGGCGAACATGGTTGAGCAAATGCGTTGAAACAATGACCTGCTGGCCGGCCTGGGCGATGTCTGCGCTCAGTAGCGCCTGCCCGGGCAAGTCCAGACTGGCAAAGGGCTCGTCGAGTAACAGCAGGTCAGGGGCTGCAATCATCAAGGCCAGCCAGCAAACATGTTGCCGCTGCCCTTGACTGAGGCTGCCAATCGTTCGTTCGGCCCAATGCGCCAACCCTCTGGTCTCTAAAAATACCCGCGATTTTGCAATGGCCTCCCGGCGAGACAGGCCGGACGGACTCAGGCCCAGTGCCAGTTCTTCCTCAACGGTCGGGAAAATAATTTGGTCATCGGGGTTTTGAAACATCATGCCGACCTTGCCAGGCCGTTGGGTGTTGGCGTCACGGGCATCACAGCCACTCAGCCGAACGGTGCCAGACTGCGGTGTTTCCAACCCGCAAATCATCCGAAACAGGCTGCTTTTCCCTGCACCGTTGTCACCAATCAGTCCAATACGTGGTTCGTTCAATTGAATCGACAGTGCTTTAAAGACGGTGTGGTTTCCGCGAATCAGGGTGACATTGGTGAATTCAAGCAAGGGCGACATGGCATCTTAAAAGTAAGCCTGAAGTGTAGTGAATCTGCCCCCGCCTTCCGACACGAGCCGTAGGTTAGGCTCCGTCAATGAATAACATATCAATGGCGGAACTCATGGCTGCGCTGCCCCATGTGCTGGCTGCGCCCAAGGATGACGCGCCGATCCACGACTTGTGCCTGCGCCCCAGTTATGGCACACGCAACTTTCCTGCATCCATCACCATGACCCGCGATGGCGGTATTTTGGGCGATCGTTGGGCCGTCGCGCCTTGGTTGCGGCTGGCCGATGGCCGCCCCGATCCCCGCATTCAGGTCTCGATCCTGCCGATCCGGGTGATGGATCTGGTTTGGCGTGACCGGGAAAATACGCCCCATCCCGGGGACCCGATCGTCGCCGATCTGGATTGTGGTCTGCAAAACCTGCCTGTGGGCAGTCTGATTGCCGCAGGGTCGGCCGTTTTGCGTGTCACCGATGTATTTAATGACGCTTGCGTGAAGTGGATGCTTCGCTACGGACAGGATGCCAAGGATTGGGTGACGGCCCCCGGTCATCCCGCCTTGCGGCTGCGTGGGATTCTGTGTGCGGTGCACACGGACGGCGTGGTGACGCGGACCGATCGCCTGCGCGTCTTGTCCCGCAGGCCAACAGCCCCTTAGCCGCGCGAACCGGTCAGGAGCACCACCAGCGCACCACCGCCGCCATCGGCCGGTTTGGCTTGCACGAACGCCAGCACCTCAATTTTTTGAACCAGCCAGCTGTGCACCCGGCTTTTCAGGATCGGCGCCTTGCCCGGCGAGCCCAGCCCCTTGCCGTGCACCACACGCACGCAGCGAATGCCTTGTTTGTGCGCCTCGCGGATGAAAAAGCTCAAATGCTCACGCGCCTCGTCACGGCGCAGGCCGTGCAAATCGAGCTGGCGCTGAATCGACCAGTCGCCCCGGCGCAGTTTGCGCGTTACGTCCAGGCCAATGCCGGGGCGGCGAAAACTCAATAAATCGTCCACATCGAGCAAAGTGCCAACATCAAATTCGTCGCTAATGGCCTCAATCAGAACTGCTTTTTCGTCCTGCTGATATTGCATTACGACGGGTTGAATCCGCTCTTTTTTTAAGAGCGCCGTACGCTTGTCAGGCAAGGGCTTGACGGCACCAGCCGCCAAAATAAAGAGGTTCTTCTCGCTCACGACTTGGCGTTGGACCAGGGCTTTGGCTGTGGCCAGTTGCTCGGCTTTCAGGGCCGCCGCTTCAATCTCGCGTTTGACCAGTTTCAGGTCCGCCAGCGCATTGATTTTGAGTGGTGTCTTCACATCAGTCCCTTTTCGGCCATGGAATACGCTTCACCTGGTGCGACGATGACATGGTCGAGCACCCGCACATCAATCAGTGCCAGCGTGGTTTTCAGGGTTTGGGTCAAGGCTTCGTCAGCCCTTGAGGGTTGCACCGAGCCGCTGGGGTGGTTGTGCGCCAGCACGACGGCCGAGGCTTGGTGGTGCAGGGCGCGCAACACCACTTCACGCGGGTAAACCGAAGTTTGCGTCAAGGACCCGCGAAACAGTTCTTCCATTGCCAGCAATCGGTTTTGCACATCCAGAAACAGCACGGCAAACACCTCATGCGGCTTGGCGGACAGGTGCAGTTGCAGGTAATGCTTGACCGCATCGGGCGTGGCAAACACCGTGCGTTCTTTCAGTTGCTGGGCCATCGCCCGGCGCGCCAACTCCAGCACCGCCACGATTTCGGCGCATTTGGCCGGCCCCAGCCCTTTGATGCGCTTGAGGTCGTCGGTGGTGGCGTGAAGCAGCCCGGCAATGCCGTCAAAACCATCGCAGTCGCAAGCAGCCGTCTTAAGGTGCAGCAATTCGTCGGCCATCTGGAGCACGCCCTTACCCTTGATGCCGGTGCGCAACAGGATGGCCAGCAACTCCACGTCGCTCAGGGCACCGGGGCCGCGCGCCAGCAGTTTTTCACGGGGCTGGGAATCAAGGGGGATATCTTTGAGGGACATGGGGACAGGCTTTTAGAATAGGGGCAGTTTATGCGCCCCAACGCGCTTCGCCGACTTGTGCGGCCTTTACAGATTTTTTCGGATTTTTTATGACCACCTCGCCAGCCACTGTTTTACCGGGTTCATTTCTCACGCTGCATTACCGCATGGCCGGTCCGGCGGGCAATGTGATCAATACGTTTGAGGGCAAGCCCGCCACGCTTACGCTGGGAAACGGCGAATTGTCACCCGCAGTAGAAGCGCAATTGATGGGCTTGGCAGAAGGCTCTCGCACCACGTTTGAACTTGTCAAGGGTGCCGCCTTTGGCGACCGCAATCCTGACATGTTGCAATGGCTGGACCGCAAGGTGCTGACCGACATGGGCGATGCCGATGCCAAGTACGACGTCGGCGACGTGGTGCAGTTCCCCACGCCAGACGGCAAAGGCCAGTTTGCCGGTTCGGTCCAACAACTCCGGGATGACTCGGTGCTGTTCGACTTCAACCACCCGTTGGCCGGTCAACCGGTGACGTTTGAAGTGCAAGTGATCGGCATCCTGTGAGCCACCACGCCGGACTTCAGGAGATTTTGCTGGCCGAGCCGCGCGGCTTTTGCGCCGGTGTGGACCGGGCCATCGAGATCGTGGAGCGCGCCCTGCAAAAGTTTGGTGCCCCCATTTATGTGCGCCATGAAATCGTGCACAACACCTATGTGGTGAACGACCTCAAGGCCA
>NZ_JBAWYV010000154.1:0-7176 GCF_037143375.1 Rhodoferax sp.
CACAGAATCCGCCCGGGTGGTGAAATTGGTAGACGCAGGGGACTCAAAATCCCCCGCCGAAAGGCGTGCCGGTTCGATTCCGGCCCCGGGCACCACTATTTACAAGGCCTCGCTGCTATTCATTTGGTAGCGAGGCTTTTTAATAGGCGCATGTATAGGTACATCGTAGGCGCATTGATTTCTTTAAATCACTTGCACGCATTCATTTTGGCGCTTGATTGAATTAGTTTTCTGTTCAAAAAATGGAACATGCACTTTCTTCCATGCCGCTGGCTTGCGAAATACTTGCTCAAAGAAATAATAATTTTGGCTGAGGTTAATCATCAATCATCATGATGCCAAGACCCGCTATAGAGCCGGTACTTCAAAAATCTCACCGTCAGCCAACGACTAGAAGCAAGTCCAAACGGGTGTCAACTTCTGTGCAACAGAACGATTTTCACCGTCGAGGTTTCATAAAACTGTCACTCAATCGGCGGCATCCCATTCGTATTGCCGACGCTGGTGGCGGAAAAGTTTGAGACAGGTCTGCAGCGTAACCGGCCAAAGAGTTTCGTGTGGCACGGGTACTTGACGACCAACAGCGTGTGCGCCTGGGTGGCAGCTTTCAGGTAGCAGGAAATTTTTACAGACTTCGACAACGTCGCGATTCAATCAATGGAGTGAATCTGTTCGCCATGACCTTTTTGACCTACTCCGGTCTTTAGATAGGACAGTGCGGGATTCTTGCGCATAAGTGCGGATGACGAGCGTCACCACAGCGTCTAGACAAGTGGCTAAGGGAATGGGGAACTTGTGGGTCAAAAGCATATTGGCGTGCGATATATGGACATGTGGATGAAAGATGCCAGTCTTGCACGCCCGAGAGTCCTATCGGGGTCGAAATGAACTTTTAACACCCAATTGATTTGAGGTTTTTCTACGTCCCTAAAAAATGCACATTGCCACAGATCCATCCATCATCAAGCTCCACCACCATCGAATATAGTGCTCCATTTTTTTCGGGAGACTTTGATTTTGCCGATTTTGGAACTCTCCCCCACTTTATCCATATCGAAATCAACAATCCACCACACCGCAACAACCAAGGAGACGGATTTTGAACACAAACAGAGCTTCGATTAACGAGCAGTACAGCATGGTTTCTGTCATGAAACCAGAAACAACGGAACCACTCGTAATTGTCAATTCAGGACAACTGATTGCGCAAACCAATTACTGGGACTCTGAGATGGCCCTCAATGGATTCATCTACCTTTCCTGGAATGCAGGAGTGGCTCGTATTCTTGTTCCAGACAAACTCAATAGTTACGTCAGAGAAATGAGGACTGGGAAGTACTGCATCCTCTCCCAAGGACCATGGCTGGCAACTGACAATTTTTCAATGGAGTTACTGTTTGAAGACAAAACAAGTTGTCCGTTTAGCGTACAGATATCACCAGGTCAAACGGATCGAGTCAACGCTTGTGCTCACAAAGATGAGGGGTTCTTCGTCACTGTATGGACCAGAGACGGAATGCAACTTCGTATGCCTGCAAAGTTTCGAAAAGTGGATGCGCTACCCTTCCTTCTCCCTTGGGCACATTAGATTTATTCATACTGTGCAATGGCTTGCTTGTGCTGCAGGCGATAGGCAAGGTTGATGTCATGTTGGCCCCGGTAGCAGCCCATTCTGCTACCTGCTACCTGCTACCTGCTACCTGCTACCTGCTACCGAGAGATTAGGGCAAACAAATTAAAAATAAGGTAAATGCGTTTTAACTTAGCTGCCTTGGCAATTGGATCCGCAGGTGGCCCTGGAAGAAATGGATACAAAGCCGCCGATTTTTCTGACCATTGGTCTTCATCAATCGCGACCATCTCTATGGCCGTCAGGTATTGTTCGGCAATCGACTTGGCTGTAGCCAAAATAGTATTGAGTTTGGCTTCAATATCTTTTTGTCTTTGTGAGACCAATACATCCGAAACTAGCAGAAAGTCTGGGTAAGTCATTTCTTTCATCAATGCAAGTTCAGCAGAAACCGAAGCTAGTTCCTTTCCCTTCTGGATTAATAGCTCCCTCCAAGTCGCGATATTACGAATTGGATCGTATGCATATGCCCATTTCAATCCATCTGCTACTGCCTGCGCAACCGTTAAAGCGTTGTTAGGATGACTCTGCACTGCCCAGCGTTTAAGCACCGATCGCAGGCAGTATTCCAACGCACGGTTAAAGGCTTCCACCGTTGGCATTCCGACGTGACTCCTCTGCGCGGGGATCACTGTGCGGTTGATCGGTTGACGCTGCGCCTCCAACTGAAATCTCAGCTTTTCCATGTTCACCGGCAACTTAACATTTAAGTACCTAGCATCAATTGCTTCTACCAATTTTTCAAGGATAGCAGGAGTCGATATCGACGATCGCCATTCGCGGTATGTTTTTGGATCGATACCGAGTTCAGATGCCATGTCGGGATCAGACCAACCGTTCTGAATTTGATCCTGCAAAACAATTCCCATAAAATTAACGAATGGCAACGACTTTCGGTCACGGTCTTCCCAAAAAACACTAGGCATATATTCAACTTCCTTATTAACTTTGTTAACTCATCGGATAGGGTGACTTTGGCCCACGCGATTTCAAAACACCCCTATTTTCGTCATAAAAGTGCCCAATCAAACCTTCGTAATAACATTGGGAATCCAATGCTCGTTTGAACGCCAGCCTCTTGCGCGCGCCTCGTTGATGTAGGCTCGCAGGTACGCATTCAACTGCAAGTTGCATGGCATCTCGTGGCGCTTGCCACCTTTCTCCCACAATCGGATCCAAGTCTGCTTCCCCTAACCAACATCAATCACAGGGACCCAACTGAGCACGGATGCCGGAAAATATAATTATCGAAATTCTGGCATGGATCAAGCCCCATGTATCTCTTACTTACTTAAGAAATCATCCTGAAGCCAAGACCCGCTGTAAAACAGCGCAGTTACTTTGAGAATCCCGCTATCAAGACCATGGTGCGTCATTGCTTGTAACTGCTAATCGTCAGTTTTGGATGAGTCCAATTGAGGTGCGAAATCGCCATGGACGATGGGCAAGCAGCCAATCAAGCTGACCCAGCGTCCGACTCTAGAAGACCCTCAGCCGACAGCTACCTTGCCGATCTGCCTTCCAGATAGCCGACACTGAGCGTCACGATTTGGCGGACAACAACAGTAGAAACGATTGGGCGTTAAGTGAGGCCGCAGCCAGCGCCATGGCTGCATTTATTTTTGTAAGGCTAAATATTGTGTTATTTCTCAAAATCTCTCTGCTAATTCCACTGCATTCAGCGATGTAGCTTGGGGCGGCAAACACGTTCAGAAGCATGACAAGGAATAAAAAATAAAATTTCGTATGAAAATAATAGTCGTTGCCGTTGCAGCAGTTTTAACCGCTTGTGGAGGCGGCGGTGGTACACCAGGAATTCCACCGGGCACTGGCAACAGCGGCACTCCGCTTACAGTCAATGGCATATATACGGCCAGCGCGGTAACCAAATCGTACACAGTCACCTACTCCGTACTAGCGAGTGGGGAGAACTATGGCTTTGTTAGCCAAAGCGGCCCGCTGGGTCTGGTGCACGGAACCGCTACTGGGACGGGTTTTTCCATCCAGTCAATCAACCTCAGCTGCTACAACTTCCAAGGGTCCACCGGTGGCACCCTCACCGATGGCGGCACACTGTCGGCGAGCTTTGGTGCCAGTAACAGCATTACCGCATCGATGGGTGGGTCATCACCCGGTTCTCTGGTCGCACCACAGGCTCCGTATTCCAGCCTGGACCCACGTTCACTGTATAACTTGCCGCTGTCTCTTGTACAGCTTGCCGGGACCTATAGCGGTACAGTCTACAGTGCTGGCGCGAGTCTGGGTTATGCGACGCCGTTTACGGGTCTCAGCATTAATTCAAACGACACCTTCAGCGTGGGTCTTGGTAACTGCCAAGGCAATGGAACTTTGACCCCAGCCGCCTCCGGCATGGGTATATACGGTGCAACGATATCTATCAGCGGCGCGAGTTGCAGCCTAGCTGGTCAGACGGCATCTGGCATCGCTACGCCAACGGTTTCCACTGTCAACGGCTCCGGTACGGCCACCTCACTTGGCCTGCTACTACAACTCCTAATTAGTAACGGTATCGCCACGCTAGCGCTGTCGGCAGGGCGCTATTCAAGAAGTAACTAAAAATCACGTGATGAAACGCTATTGGATGATAACGTTTCATCACCATCACTGAAGAACTGGCGTTACGCAACGCCAGCTTCGTCTAACTTTCGTTGATCTCTTGACGAATCAATTCCATCCAATGGGCCTGAATGTTGGCATCGTTCATTTCAATCCGCCACTTCCAGCGCCGTCGGGTGGCGTTCCTACACTGCATACCGTCAAGGCCGGGTCACCCAATTAAGGAACCTACCCGGCTCTAGCGGCTCATGCAGTCAAGCACGTATCAATTTGCTGGTACAAATGTCCCATAGTCGTATGTACCAAAGATCACTTGATTAGCAGGTAATATTTGCAAACTGGAGCTTGTGGCAAATGGTCTGCTGCCTGTGCAGAGGTCACTTGTGACCCATGACACTTGTCCGGTCAACGTCAGGTCTGGATGCAATGTATAGGTAAACAGCTGATTGTTCGTAGCTGATATCCATCTAAATGTCCGCTCTTTTCCATCAGGTACAAGGGTAATACTCAAAGTCTGTGAAGAACTTGGTGAACTCAGTGTGTAGGTGTCTGCTGCAGCCTCCGCAACGACGTTAATAAGATAGGTTGCGGCGGCGACCTGTCCACACCCTGGTGGTCCGCTGGTTATTGTTGCCGGCAAATCGATACTCATCGTCCCAGGGGGCACGTTGATGCGGACTATGCTAGTGACCGGTAATTGGTTGACCATACTCAGCGTGTAGTTGCCTGCAGTACCATGACTGATGTTTGTGGAGATGCTGACGTCATAACTATTCCCCAAGGGGAATACTACGGGCCCCAAAGCCGTTGGCGAGCCCGTCAGCAAAGCAGTTTTACTGCCAGGCGGACTGATGGTCACAAATTGTTTAGCCAAGAATCCCGCTGAAAAACCGGCTGGGGAGCTTTCAGACCACAAGGGCGCAGTCGGCCCGCTGGGCGCATTGAGTACCATTTTTATTGGCGCAACTATGCCCAGATGGTGCAGATCCGGCCCGTAGGAAATTTGTTGTGAGAACTGGGACTTGTCAATTTCCAGTTTGGCGGGCGTGACCGTGACCGACTTATGGCCAAATAAGTAGTCCCCAAATGGGCGGATACTTGAGTAGTTCCCATTTTTGTCTGCGGGTAAGTAAGATCGCTCCAATGCCAGGGATTGGGCACTCTTAAAAGGACCCCCTGTTGCACCGAAGATCACTTGTAGAGACTGGTCTGTTCCCATTCGATAAAACGTAAAGTCACTTCCCGGGTATGTATTACTCTGTGCAAAAATTGGATTTGGCGTCGATTGGGGGACGTTTCTATATCGCATGATCCAACCGGCTGTAGCATTGTCCAATTGAGTAGCATTAAGGGCACATATACCCAAATTGTCAGTCAAACAGAGGGCTGAGTTAGGCTGACCATACCCGGTGTTGTAAAGCAGCATGTTGTCAACCTGAATCTGACCGAGAAAGTTGTGGTACTGGGCGCCGCTATAGAAGTCGTCTTGTAGTCCACTGGCGTAAATGACTGAATCTCTCCACAAGCTGGCCAACGCATCGCCAGAAAATGAGGTCCCGATCGTGCTTGCTGCAATGACATCCAAACCTACAAATGTCGATCCATAAGTTGCGGTCGAACTCGTGTTCAACGCATTCGACACTGTAAATTCACCGGTAACCAGATTTCCATTGATAGTCACTGCCGGTATTGTTGGATCCTTGATGAGGTCACAGCCGTCGTTGAAGCAATACCCATAAGGAAAATTAGAATCTGCAATTGAAAAATTCCAGTTTCCGTTGACGTCCCGGTTGGCCGCATACGCTAAAACCGCATGCCCATTTTGACCCTCATTTACCATAAGTGCGACGGGGGCCTGCGTGGACTGCAACTGCAATATTGTCTGGACCATCCAACTTGCCCGTAAGGCCGTCATACCCGCATACACGCTATTGGCAACAGCCATGATGTTTGTCCCGACGGGAAAAGTCGCAACAGTTTGGGCCTGCACAAGTTCGGCCTGCCACGCGGCATTTTGTTGATCGATGTTAGCCATTGCGATAGAACTCGCAAATATCGCAATATCATCACCGAACTGATTTTTAGAATTTGCAACTGCAGAGTCCGGACGTATGCCACTTGCGTATCCAAGCATTCGCTGACCGTAATACCATTGCTGCAGCACGGTAATGCCGACGCAATCCCCAATCGTACTCTTATAGGTTCCAAAATTGATGGGGCGAATTTCGTCGAGTGTTCTATCGAATGGTGTGGTGATGGCAGCAGGCAGGCTTTGTATTTCTTTGAACGCCACCGCCACATACCCACTGAAATGCGCAGTCAAGAAAGTGACCGTACCTTTTACCGGATCGTAGCCAATCACCTGTACCCCTTCGTATTTTTTGGTGCCCGGATTCCAGTAAAGCACCGTCGGCTCGTTGGGCGACAGGGTTTTATCGTAGGGCAGCGAGATGGCCATGGGCAACTTGATCGTCGTGCCCGATGAAATCGAAAAGTCGAACATGCTGGAAGTGAAGACAATGCCAGCAGCGACCGCATTACTTGACAACGGGGGCGGCTGCTTATTGACTTGCACTGAAATCACGGCATCGGAAGTGCTTAGTGCGCCTGCTGTGATATTTAATCCTAACCCCTTTGCCGCACTGGTCGAATCCGTATTGACGTAAGTGAAGTTAGTGGCGGCCAACATGGTCACAGGAATTTTTGTGGTAGCGGGAGTTGCTCCACCACCACTGTCTCCGCCTCCACCGCCGCAGCCGGTCAGCGCGAAAAATGCCAAAAATGCAGTGGCTAAATACTGCGTAACCAGTCTTCGCTTGTTGGAAGATGCCTGATGATCGGATGGGGTAGTGCTCATTAAAAATACTTCCAGGTCAGAGGGAGACGTAATTATTTTGACCCAAGTCATAAAAATAGTTGAACGAAACCGCTGACGCGGTGGTTGTCTCACACAGAACTGGCGCAGCCGT
>NZ_JBAWYV010000155.1:0-7138 GCF_037143375.1 Rhodoferax sp.
TACAGCGCTTAGTATTTGATTCATTGAACATTAATGTCAGAAGCCAGCCACTATTTGCCGCCGGAAAATAGCCCTTGAATGGAAGCACATCATGTGCGTTGAAAAGCGAAAATTTGTGGCGATTCAATAAAAATTGGGTAAAGTCCGGCACTAGGGTGATTTGCACAGTGATTCCAGATTAATGCTGCTCGATGCATATCTGCGGCCACCTTGGCAAAGGCACTTTGAAGTGGTGTCACAGGTGGAAGATTTACGTTCTTGACTGAGCTTGCAAAAAAGCCGCGCACTCGCGTAAAGCAAATGATTCAGAACCCAGTGCCAGGCTAATCAAATTCGCCGCGTATACGGCATCACTTCGAAAACGGCTTAGGTCAATCCTCAGCCCTTGCCCGGCCATGAGCCATTTGAAATCAACTTCCACTAATAGTGAGGCACCTGTCTCGTTTTTGGTTGCAGTTTCAATGTACATACTGGGCATCTCCTGCTGGATATGACGTAGGAGTCAACATTGCCAATTAGTGTCGACAACCCTGCAAACACAAACGGCACCTTTCGGTGCCGTTTGCTTCTCACTGTCCGAAGACTATGAACCATTAAGCCTTTTTAGTGGCTTTCTTAACAGCGTCAACGGTTTGCGTCGTTGCTGCAGCCAAGTTGGACTGAGCAGTTTCAACGGCGTTTTTGGCTTGAACCTGCAAGGACTCAAGTGCATTTTGACCAGCGGCTAAAGCATTTTTGAAAGCAGCAACTGCGGATTCGCTTCCAGCTGGTGCGTTTTTGGTCAAGCTTTCAACAGCGCCAGAAAAAGCTTTTTGAGCTTCGGCGGTCTTGGCTTCAACTGCTTTTGTCAATTCAGCGCTGCTGTCCGACACGATTGTTTTAACATTTTCAGCGTAAGCAGCTGACTTGACTGCCAAAGGCTTTACAAAAGCCGTTTGCAAAGCAATCACTTCTTGAGCATCCTTGGCACCCAAGATGGCGTTGACTTGGCTCAGGGATTCAGCAACGGCAGCTTTGGAAGCGGCCATGTTGAGTTCGACCAGTTTCTCTACGCCAGCAAATGCTTGGCTGGTGATGCTTTCCAGTGCTTTCAGGTTTGCTTTGTTGGTTTCGATAAATTGAGCAGCGGTGGTGTTCATTTAAGTTTCCTTAATAAGTGTAAAAATCAGGTGACTCAACCATAAAAGCTGTAGGATACATTTATGTTGCAGTGCAGCATAATTGAATTGTAGGGATTGTTTGAGTGCTTGGGGAGTTTTTGCTGCAGTGCAGCAATCATTAGGGGCAACGGTCTAGTGCGAGTGATAGCGATGCTTGGTAAGTGTTCAATTTAGTGAACGCTTGTGAGTGCAGCCAAACCATTTTCGCAATTCACCACTTTGCAAATTGAATGGCTCACCAAGGTTTTTGTTGAGGCTTATTCCAGACTTGACACAAGTTGCTCATGCCCATGTTGCTGATTGCGCAATGATGAACCACTTGAAGTCGGTTTTAATAGATTGGTGAAGGTGAACACCATCGCAATTGGAGTAATCGCTTGTATCTGACCGTTTCTGGCCTTCCTGCAATCATCATTCAACTCGTCTTTGTCGTTGTCTTTTCTATGCCAGTTTGGCTTGGTGCCCGGATTGTTGGTGCCAAACATTCAACGCTTTTGCGCGCTGTTTTTTCGCTGATGCTGGGAACCATTGGTGTCGCCTTTTGCATTTTTCTTACCGGGTTACTGGCATTTCTGCTTGCGCCTCTCATTCCTGTTGGCCTTCAAGTTTATTCTTGGAACCTCGTTTCTTTGAGCTATTGTGTTGTCACTTGTGGCACTGAGCGGCTACGTGGCCATGGTCTATTGCCTTGGCGTGTGGGGCGCTGGGCTCACCTTACCCGCGAGTGGCATTACGGTTTAAAGCAAAGGCTCAAAGTTATTGATGCCCTCGTTCGCCCGGTTGGAGAACGATGGGGGAGGCGATTAGGTCTGAGGCGCCGGGCCTGTTGAAACTCACGACTTGAATCATTGCGCTGGGCAAAGGCGACCTGACTCAGTCTCAAAGACAAGTCCATGAAACTGCATGCAACTGCTTTGTTATTCATGCTGGACTCCATTGAGTTAAAAGATCATATCGGCCCAACATTTTCAAACGCTGAAAAATCCAGGCTTCGATAACGCGTGAACTTAGGCTTTGACACCGTTGACTTTGCGATTTTGCAAACTACGGTAAGCTGGACCTGTTTCTTTGTACATTTTCAGATGCCACCTCAGACGCTGTTTAAAGTCAAACCTCTGGTCGTTCTTGGGCAACTTTGCATCAATTTAGATTTAACTGTTCCTGATAACTGGTTGTCGCCAAACCATCACTGCGAGGACAATAGCCACGGCCTGAATGAGCACAATGCTGAGCACTGAACCAGCCCAACCCCAACCAACGTAGGCCATCCCTGCTACCAGGGTGCCTGCTGCACCTCCGGCGTAATAACTCATGTAATACAGACCCATGGCCAAGGAGCGCCCCTCACTGACGTTGGAGGCTATCGCGGTGATGGTGGCTGATTGACAAATGAAAATCCCGGTTGAACACACCGCCAGACCGACAACGACCAAGCTTAAGGAAGGCAAAAGGGTCATCAGCAATCCGGCGGCGGATAGGCACAATGCTGACAAAAGTGACTTCAGGAACCCAAACTTGGCTATGTAACGTCCAGTCATTGGCGTCACCAGCACACCCACGAGATAGACGCAGAATACATTGGCCAAGCCAGCGGACGAGAGGTAAAAGGGGGCAGCAGCCAAGTGCAGATTCACATAAGTGAACGTTCCCACGAGCGAGAACAAGACACAAAACCCCACTGCACAAGCGGCCATCAAGTGTTTGTGATGCAGATGACGCCACAGGGTGTCGAAACCTGCCTGCATATTCCGGTTGGGTACAAAGCGGCGAGAGGGCGGCAACAGCCACACCACCAAAAGCGCGCCTAAGAAATTCAGTATGGCCAGGGTGACGAAGGCACCGCGCCAGCCTAATAACTGTCCTGCGTGTCCGGTAATGAATCGTCCACAAAACCCACCCATGACAGAGCCGCCCACATAAGTGGCCGTCATGCGGGCGACACCACTCGCATGGAACTCTTCTGAGATGTAGGCAATAAGTACCACCACAATTCCTGGAACTGCCAACCCTTGAAGGAATCGCAAAATAAGCAGCGCATTAAGGCTATCGGCCATGGGTACCAGCGCCATCGGAACCGTCAGTGCAAACATTGAGGTGCATAGGACGTTCTTGCGACCAAAGGCATCGGAAAGCATACCCATGAAGGGTGAGACCAGCGCAATCGCCAAGACCGTTGCCCCAACTGTCAGACCAGCTTGGACGGGGGAGGCGTGAAAATCGTTCATCACCATCGGCAGCACGGCTTGCATGGCGTAAACGTTCAAAAAGGCAAAAAACCCAATCAGCCAGACGATGGGGCGGGAGGCGAGTTGGCCGGCACCATAAAACCCCTGGCGCAACTGGTCGGCAAGCATCATTGTGATAGCGCTACTTATGGTTGAGTGAGTTGACTGCGCAGAGTGGCATTTTCTTGCCTCAGTTGCTCAATCAAGTGCTCAGCCTCTGTCAGCCGCATTTGGGCCACCTGACAAGCGTCAGAAAGTCTTTCAACTTGAGCGGAAAGGTTATCGGCCACCGCAGTGACGCGTTCGCGGGTGCTTTCGCGTGTCAGTGTCAGTTTTGCGGCCAGCCCATCGAGCCAGACCATGATTTCAACCCGGGTCGTATCTTTGTGCACTGGATTTTGAAGTGTTGCTTTCTTGACGTCGGCGCGTCGACAGAGCTCTGACTGCGTCACGCGCCCATAATTAAAAGGGTAAATGCCATGGTTCGCTTGAACTTCGGCTTCTATGTCGCGCATGGCCCGGCGCAGTCTCTCAAGTGCTGCTTCTGTTCTTGCGTTGGGTTTCTCGGATGCCGTAATCGGCATCATCAGTGAATTTGTCATGACGAAAGTTTAAGCCTCAAAACTTGAAACAGACCGACACGCCGCTTGTTTGATACAGAATGCAGCATGTCTCATTCCGTTCAGTCCGAGCTGTCAAGCACCGCACTTGAGTTTCACGGCTCTGAAGTGTCAAGCGTCGTGTCCGTGAATTCGGATATTCATGTGGTCTTTTCTGCCGCTCATGTTCAACGGTCTATCAGCACACCGGGGATTGATGCCAGTGACGGTTATGAGCAAGCCGTCGAACTCCAACTTCGTCAAGCGGTTTGGACTGGCTCACTTAATGAGTGCATTGGAAATTTATCAGAGGGCGAGTTGAGCGTCGATCAAACTTCAGTAAAACGTGTGCCACTACCTTTTCAGGCCGTCGGCAATGTCGCCCTGAATTTGCACTTTTCTAACGGTGCTGTGCTATCTGCCTGGGGTACCTCGGTAAAACTTTCACAAAGAGCCCAGACCCCGTTCGTAGAAAATTTTGCGTGCTAACGAGTGCCAGCCAATTAGTAAGTGGACGCAAGTTGAAAAGTTTGTCTATTGCCGACAATAGCCACTTAGATTTTCCTCCTTGGCGTGATTAAACCGCGCACTTGATTCGTTGATTTAAAACTCTTCGTTGCATGACGCCAATTGCGCATCAGTTTTACGAAAAATGACTTCACCCGTGGGAATGTGCACGACACGAATTTCATGACCAGATGGCTTCGTCATGCTTTTTGTTGCCAAGACAATGGCCAGTGCACGGTCAACGAGGTTGAAGCATTTGGCAGCAGCGCCAGGTAACAGGGGACCGATGAGTGGAAAAGAACTTTCAACGCGGTAGGCGATTGCAGACATGTTGGACTCCTTGAATTTTTATAATTGATTGTTTTCAAGGAGCTTAGCCTGCTGCTGTGTCAAGGGCGTGTCTGTCTGTGAAGTTATGTAAGTGCATGGGGTACTAACTTTCTTGTTATTCAGAAATTTCTCGTTCAGGTTGTCTGGCGACCTCTGGCTTAGATTGATATTGCGAGTGGTCATCAAACTTTCATACCGTACAGTAATGATGTGAGGGCGGTATGTCACCGTTGCCAACCATTTGCGAGCCCTTCATGACCAATGAGAACCCCCCCGTGATATCAGTTGACGCGACTGTCGAGTTGACTGAAGATCATTTCGATGAGGATTTTGAGACCGCAGGCGAGTACCACCGCATGGCCGCCTTGCACTTTTCTGCTGCTGCCAAGCATCACCTTGCAGCAGCGAGTGCCGATGACGAAGGGGATGCTGATGGCACCGCCCGCCACGCATTTCAGGCCTTTCGCCACCAGCTTAATGCCGTGCAATACGCCGAAATCGCAGTCATGGATAACGATAGCCTGGATGATGAGAGCGACGACGAGGAAGACAGCAACATCTGATCCTGCTGAGTTTGCAGTGAACATGTGCTACCTCGTATGCAGTCCAGCAAACTGACACGAAAGAGTCACATCAGGCTCTGACAATGAAATTCTGCCCATCACAAAACCTATTAATAAAATGACAAACGAGCACTTATTGGCCCACATAACAAGCCAACTCACGGAATGCGGGGTTCAAATTGTTGCATTACCCGGTGGATGCCTTCGATTACTGGGTCGCTACGGAAGCATCCTGTTGAGTCATGACTTGCTGACGTTGCGCCCCCATCACATCGAGCGCCTCTGTTCTTAAGTTGCCTATACGGAATCACTATGAGGGGACTGCCAGTTTGCTCGTGAAAGTCATTTCCGACACCACCTTAGCAATGGCCGGATTATTAAATGCGCCCATCCGGGTTGCAGTCGACCTTGGAGAGAGTTATTTATTAGCCAGTTAGCGGTATTCCTGGGTCTGGGCCTTTCCTTACCAATAATTGGAAGATGATTTGTGAAACACAGTTTGGGTGTGTTTTAAATCAAGTTACTAATGGATAGAAAGTTTTGATATATTTTTAGCCATGAGCATCGGTTAGCCAACGAGTATTCAAAAAAGTCTGCCTGGATAAATAAAATGACGATAAAAGACCGCATTTGTACATACTCCATTACGCAGCATCAGGTGGATAACGCAGTAGAGCTACTGACAACATCGTTGCGGCATATCCCCTCGTTTTCTACGCAATTAAGGGCTGAAATACGTGACACTATTTCGACATTGAAAAATCTTACAAAAGTGCAGAACTTGGAAGTCGGTGATTAAAACTCTGGAACTGAAATCAGTGTCTGACCCGAAGAAGCGAAACCGGGAATAAAAATAAACAAGGCGATTTTCCAGGGATTCTGGAAGGCATATCTGCGTTATGCTTTCGTTACGATGCAGTTGTTCCCAATACGCTCAACACCTGGTCAAGACTTACGCCAAGCCCTTGAACTGGCTGTAAGTAACCGAGCTTGCAGAGCAGAATTTTTGATTTTTGGCATCGGCAGTTTGTCAAATGCCCAGCTTCGGTTCGCAAATGCCAGTGAGCCCCATCATTTGGCTGAGTCGACCGAAACTCTGAGTTTGTTGGGCACCATCGCACTGAACGGTTGACATCTGCATATGGCACTTTCCACTTCCGTTGGTAAAGTATTAGGCGGACATGTGATGTCTGGTTGCATAGTAAGAACCACTGCGGAAGTGTTGTTAGGCTTGTTGCACGGTTGGAAGTTCTCGCATGAGCCTGACGCGTTGACTGGCTATAGCGAGTTGGTGATACAGAGCAACTATTTTCGTGAACGGATACCGGTGACTGGACAGGGCACTGATTTGCCGTGACACCGCTAACGACTGCGCACATCGGCGAAAGGACTGCAGAGTCGCCACGACAAAACCACAGATGAGCACACCGTTATTGTTCACTTATCGCCGCTGCCTGTACGCCATGCGCGCTCGCATGGCTTTGCTGGCGGCTGGTATTGAATTCGATGGCTTTGAAATCGTTTTACACGATAAACCTGCTGCGCTGCTTGCTTTATCACCCAAGGCCACCGTACCCGTACTGCAACTGCCCAAGGGCCGTGTGCTGGAGGAAAGCTGGGACATTGTTCAATGGGCGCTGGGCACTCAAGACCCATATGGCTGGTGGAGCCGGGCTCAATCGACTGCACGACCAAGGCTCACCCAATGCGCTCCTCCAGCAAACGAATACGTTGTGACACCGCCGATGGCGTCA
>NZ_JBAWYV010000156.1:0-7124 GCF_037143375.1 Rhodoferax sp.
TGGACATTGAAGCGGTGGTGATTGATGGCTCTTTTTGCCGCGCCCTGCTGAGCCGGCTGATTGCACAAACCAATGAAGCCCTGCAGCGCTACAACTGGGAAGGCCTGTGGCACGCCACTGTGGTGGCGGGCAGTGTCGGGCCCGATGCCGGGGCGCTGGGCGGTGCCCTCTTGCCCTTGCACGCCAACTTTGCGCCCGACCAGGATTTATTTTTAAAAGTCGGCGTTTAAACGATCAGGCCTGGGCGGGCTTGGTGCGCGACTTCCAGGCCCCCAACAGAATCACCAGACCCGGGATCAGGATCATGGCCCAGATGATTTTGTCCAGGTGCGCCTTGACGAACGGAAAGTTGCCAAAGAAATAACCGATGGTGATGATGCCCACCACCCACAGCGCCCCCCCGGTGACATCAAAAAACGTAAACCGGGTACGGGTCATCTTGGCCACGCCCGCCACAAACGGCGCAAAGGTGCGCACAAACGGCATGAAGCGCGCTGCGATGAGGGTGATGCCGCCGTAACGCTCGTAAAAATCATGCGCCCGGTCAAAGGCCGCTTTGTTGAAAAACCGGGAGTTCTCCCACTTGAACACGCGGGGGCCAAAGTAGCGCCCCAGCGCGTAGTTGGATTGGTTGCCCAGAATGGCGGCCGCCAGCAGCAAGCCCACCGAAAGCGTGTAGTCCATCAAGCCCACGCCGCACATGGCGCCGACCACAAACAGCAGCGAGTCGCCTGGCAGAAACGGCATGACGACGACACCGGTTTCGACAAAAATAATCAAAAACAACAAGGCATAGACCCAAAGACCATAGCTTTGCACGAACACCTCCAGGTGCTTGTCCACATGAAGAATGAAGTCGAAGAGATAAGTAATGATTTCCATGGGACAGAATTATCACTGCTTGGTCTGGCGTGCCTGTGTGGCGAAGCGCAAAAGCCTGACCGGTCGTGGCGTTGAAATTTATGCAGGTCGTTGCGAATACACCCCGCCCGACGAGGGCACGCAGGTAAATCTAAAATAGGCCGGGTGAACGACGCCATTACCCCCCTTCCCCGCCGCCCCATTCGTGAATTACCCGACGAACTCATCAGCCAGATTGCGGCCGGTGAGGTGGTGGAGCGCCCAGCCTCGGTCGTGCGCGAACTGGTCGACAACGCGCTCGACGCCGGGTCGACTCAGGTCACGCTGCGCTTGCTGGCCGGGGGCGTGCGGCTGATTTCTGTGGAAGACGATGGCGCGGGCATTTTGCGCGAAGAACTGTCGATTGCCTTCAAGCGCCACGCCACCAGCAAGATCAGCAGCTTGCTCGACCTGGAATCGGTGGGCACCATGGGTTTCCGGGGCGAAGCACTGGCCGCTATAAATTCAATAGCTGACTGCGCTTTGTTATCAAGGGCTACAGGCCAAAACAGTGCTTATATGTTGGATGGGCGCACGGGTGAGTTGTCGCCAGTGGCCCGCAGCACTGGCACCACGGTCGAAGTCAAGGAGCTGTTTTACAGCACCCCGGCACGGCGCAAATTTCTCAAAACCGACGCCACCGAGTTATCGCACTGCGTTGAAGCGGTGCGCCGACATGCGCTGGCCCGGCCCGACGTGGGCTTTGCCATCTGGCACGAAGGCAAGTTGGTCGAGCAATGGCGCCGCTGCGAGAGCCGCGCCTATGCCCTCGCCGCCCTGGAGCAGCGCCTGGCCGATGTGCTGGGCGCAGAGTTTATCGAGCGCTCGGTCTGGGTCGACTACCAAACCAGCGCCAACCGCCCCGGCAACCCGCCGCAAATTCGGGTTTGGGGCCGCGCCGGTATTCCGGACGCCGCACGCTCGCGGGCCGATCAGCAGTTTTGCTACGTCAACGGGCGTTTTGTGCGCGACAAGGTGCTGACCCATGCCGCCCGCAGCGCCTACGAAGACGTGCTGCACGGTCACCGCCAACCGGTTTATGCGCTCTATATCGAGATTGACCCGACGCGGGTTGACGTGAATGTGCATCCGACCAAGATCGAAGTGCGTTTTCGGGACAGCCGCGAAGTGCACCAAGCGGTGCGCCATGCGGTGGAAGACGCGCTGGCCGCACCCCGCGCTGGTGGGGCGAGCGCCCCCGAAACGCCCACCAGAAATACGGATGACTCATTCGCAGCCAATCCCTTGCCAAACCCTGAAACCTTTGGCATTTATGCATCAAATAGACCTCTAGCCCCCGTTCCCTATGCGCAAGCAGCTATGAATTTCGGAGTAGAGGTGGGCCATCGGGTGAGTGACCTGGGGCTGCTGTGGAACAAGCCTGACCCGGCCAGCCCTGCGCCCACACCCACCGAACTTGGCCCAGTGCCCGCATGGACTTCAACCAGCGCCGCCCGACCAGACCTGGCCACAGACTTGCCTGCTGGCCACTGGCCGCTGGGACGCGCGCTGGCCCAACTGCAGGGCATTTACATCCTGGCCGAAAACGCCCAGGGCTTGATCGTGGTGGACATGCACGCCGCCCACGAGCGCATTGTTTACGAGCGATTGAAAACACAGTGGCAGGGTTCACAGGCATCGATCAGCGTCGCTTACGGTTCAGCAGACAACGCTGCCAACCCGCGCCCGGCCCTGCCCGGCCTCGCCAGCCAGCCGCTGTTGATCCCGGTCACGTTTGCCGCCACGCCGGCCGAGGTCGCCACCGCCGAGGCGCATGCTGACACCTTGAACATGCTGGGCTTGGAGATCACCCCGTTTTCAGCCAAAACCCTGGCGGTTCGGGCGGTGCCCAGCACGCTGGCCCAAGGCGATGCGGTGGAACTCGCCCGAAGCGTGTTGGCCGAACTGGGCCAACACGAGGCCAGCACCGTCATCCAGCGTGCGCACAATGAGTTGCTCGCCACCATGGCCTGCCATGGCGCTGTGCGCGCCAACCGCCGCCTGACGCTCGAAGAAATGAACGGTCTGCTGCGCCAGATGGAAGCCACTGACCGCTCCGACCAGTGCAACCACGGCCGCCCCACCTGGCGCGCCATCAGCCTCAACGACCTCGACAAGTTGTTTTTACGCGGGCGCTAAGCCCCAAGTCACGCGCCCACATGCCTACCCTTGCGGCGCTGAGTCGCTTTTCCTCTGTCGTCCAACGCGCCAAAGTTCGGGCCGAAATCCACGCGCTGTGGTTGCTGGCCTGGCCGATTCTGGTGGGCCAACTGGCCAACGTCGGCATGGCCGTGCTGGATGTCGCCATGGCGGGCCACGCCTCGGCGCAAGATTTGGCTGGGGTATCGCTGGGGGTGTCGATCTGGAACATGGTCATCATCACCCTCATGGGCGTGATGATGTCGGTCAACCCGATCGTGGCCCACCATGTGGGTGCCCGGGATTTCAATAAAGTGCCGCAGGTGGTGCGCCAGGCGCTCTGGAAAGCCTTGGGCGTGGGGCTGCTAGCGAGCTTGGCCGCCAACGGGGCCACAGTCGTTTTTGACCATCTCGAATTGGAACCGCTGGTGTGCGCCATGGCCAAAGATTTTGTGCACATCACCAGTCTGGCGATGCCTGCCTTTGCCTGCTACCGCGTGCTCTATGGCTACAGCGCCAGCCTGAACCAGACCAAACCGCTGATGGTGATTGCCGTCGGCGCACTCGCCCTCAACGCCCTGGTGAACTGGCTGCTGATCTTTGGCAACCTGGGCTTTCCCCGGCTCGGCGGCTTGGGCTGCGCCTGGTCAACGCTGCTGTGCGTCTGGTTCAACCTGCTGGTGTTGCTGTGGTGGATGCAGCGCGCTGATGCCTACCGCAGCACCTGGCCGCTCGGCCGTTTTGAGCCACCGCACTGGCCACAGGTGCGCGGGCTGCTCAAGCTGGGCCTGCCGATTGGCGTGACCTACTTTGCCGAGACCAGCGCCTTCAGCCTGATTGCCCTGCTGGTGGCGAAGTTTGGCAGCACCCAGGTGGCCGCGCACCAGATTGCCTTGAACTTTTCATCGCTGATGTTCATGCTGCCGCTGAGTCTGGGCCTGGCCATCCTGACGCGCGTCGGCCAATCTCTGGGGGCGGGTGACCCGGTGGCTGCACGTTTTCGGTCCTGGGTAGGTATTGGTACCGCGCTATTTTTTGCCGCCGCTTCCGCCACCCTCATGGTCATTTTCAACACCCAGATTGCTGCGACTTACACCACCGATGTCACGGTGGCCGCCCTGGCGGCCCAGCTGTTGTTTTTAGCCGCCATCTTCCAGATTTCGGATGCCACGCAAGTCGCCACCGCATGCGCTATTCGAGGGTACAAAGTCACGCGCGCGCCGATGGTGATCCACCTCACCGCATTCTGGGTGTTCTCGCTGCCTTTGGGTTATGTGCTGGGGTTGGCACCGGGCTGGATGCCGTGGCGACCGGCTCACGCGATGGGCGCACAAGGTTTCTGGATTGCCCTGGTGGTGGGCCTGACCGTGGCAGCGCTGGGCCTTAGTGGACTCTTGCGTCATGTGGCCCGGCAGCGGCTGACTTGATTAAACCCAACCTCGGCGCTGGCTACGCGGTCAACCAGCGCGCAGCTAAAGTTTCAAAGTATTTTGGGCACTTATGAGGTCAATGGAGATGCTTTGAATTTTCGACTTGACGGACGACCCGCATTACTCTTCAAAACGAGGATGCGAGTGTCCTTCAGCGGGATCTCCGGTATCTGGGTCTATCCAATCAGAAATTCCGATTTCATCCTCCGCTTCCTGAAGCGTTTCACCGGGTTCAGGCGCCTGCTCATAAGTTGCCCCCGTGTCCGCCAAAGCAAGTTCGTAGCTCGCAAAAGGGCCAAACTCCTGCTTGCCTTCAGGCGCCCGCCAGTAATAGCCGTCAGGTCGTACCGTGATTTGGGTATCAAGACCCTCCTCATTCAGGTCCTCGTCCTCGCCAATCAACTCAACTTCGGCAGGAGTCACGGGTACTTTTATCAATTTCATGATTTTTCGATTCAAAAAATAATCAAATTACCAAGGCTACGCGCCAACAATCCAACTTGTTTAACGAGCAGCTTGCAAATTGATTTTGCCCACCAAAAATTCCAACGTCAACACTTCTTTTTCATGATTATTTGATTTGAAATTCATTTACAAATCTCGCTGATCCGATGAACACCACCCGGTAAAACCATCGATTCAATGACTAGCCCTGTAGCATGACGTCGGTTATTGCACAGGTCATGGCTAATGGCGAGGTTTTCCAGATGACTGCTACCGCCCTCGCTCAGCGGCTTGATGTGTTCGAGGGTTGCGGCGGCCGGTAAAACATGCTCACCGCAAACCCAGCAAGGAACTGTCCCATGCAGCTGACGGGCTACAGTCTTGTAAATTTTGTCCCGTGTCAATGAGAGTTTGCTCATGGTTGAATTGGAAATTTATGTAATATTTGAATGATTGGCAAAGTCCAATATAGTCGTAAAGTTGAGCAAGTTTTGTCTTAGACATGACTACTTCGCGTCAGCATCGGTTCGATTAAATTTCTAAACACAAAATGACTACAACCGACCCCACTGAGGTGCCCCAAAGTGTTACCACTCTGGATAATTTCGACGAAAGCCCAACGACTTCGCTTTACCGAGCCGCCATTGGTTCGATTAACAACGACTATTACCTCCCTATTTTCATGCGCTTTGAGGCCGCTGACAAAGCGTCCGCAAGCTGGAATTGGGCGGCTTGCCTGTACACACTGAACTGGATGATTTTTCGCCGCTTATGGGCGCCTGCTTGTATTTACCTGGCAACCATGAGCGGCGCAATCCTTCTGATTTTTGTTTTTGGCATGTCCTTGTTTCAAATTTCAGAAACGACTGAGATGAGTTTGTTCGTGGCATTGGGCATCTTGAGCTTGGTGATTCCTGGTTTTTATGGAAACGCTCTATTTCATGCTGCAATTCGTAAAAAAATGGGGCGGGCACTTTCGGCGAGTCGGACCATGCAAGAGGCAACAACCCTGCTGAATCAACAGGCAGGAACAAGAAAGTATTTCGCCTGGTTGGCATTGGTGAATCTGGTGCTGGCGAGCGCTGCAGTTGGCGCCTACCTGCTACCTCACAATGACGCCAAGCTGAAAGTGAAAGACCTAGTCAGCACGCAACCCAACGAAAAAAGTGCGCGAATTGCAGCCTTGCCCCAACCATCCCTGTCGGCGTCTGCCGCCGTATCAGCGCCAACCGTAAAGTCGAACACAGTCATCGTAACGGCGCAAGAATCAACTGTTGAACTTCAAATTACACCTCCCGTTGACACTTCCGACAGAGTTCCGTCGAGTTCCAACTTTGTTCCAAGAAGACCCATCGTCTTAGCCGCAATGGCACCCACGGCAAGCAGCTCTGAAGCCTTGCCAGCCAGCCTGCCGACCCTGGTCAAAATAACTCAACCGTTGCCAACTTCAACGAGCGAAACCGTCGAATCACGTCTAAAGAAACCAGCTTCTAAAAATCAAACGGAAAAGATCAGCCCTTACTTTGTCAATGTAGGTTTGTTCGCGAAGGAACAAAATGCCAACAACGCCTATTTGAAACTATCAACTGCAGGGCTAGTGGCAGAGAAACTGGAATTAAAAACCCAAAAAGGCCAGCGCACCCGAGTACGTGTTGGCCCCTTTCAGACTCAAGCAGAAGCAGATGTCGCGTCCGAAAAAATTCGGTTACTCAACCTTGATGCCATCATCATTCAGCAATAACTCGTCAAACCTTTGTGTTCAGGCCGACTTCAACTTGAATCATCAGTTTTTTGGATGCGTCTTCAGGTAATCCTGAATAACTTCGGAGACCCGTTCCAGTTTTTGCATGGCCTCAGGAACAAACTTTGTTAATGGGTGCGCAGTTCTGTACTTTTCCATGAAGTCTTCAATCGACTCATGCTGATCAACTGGAAGTCGAGCGTCCATTTCTTTCTTGGTGCTGTAAGCGTGCTGATGACGAAGCTCGGCCGCCAGTTCTCGCACATGCGCCGCAAGAATTAAATCATCTGTTCTCATGTTCTCTCCTCTCTAAGAGTTTGGTAATTTGTAATACCAATTTTTGACACCTGCGTAAACCATCGAATTGAAACGCATCAACGTGCAAGATACACCAAAAACAGTAAGACAAACAGGGCTCCCGGGTTCGACAGCTAATCGACCAACACCGCCACAAAGTTCAATGAAATCAA
>NZ_JBAWYV010000157.1:0-7082 GCF_037143375.1 Rhodoferax sp.
TTCAGCCTGATGCTGCACGCCCTGAAGCCAGATCAATCGATGCGCTTGCAGCAGCGCGGACTCGGCGCCAGTCGCCTGCTGGGTTGTGGAATATTTGTACCGCACAAGTCAGCGGCCGCGGTTTAATTTTTTATAAAGGAGTTCTGAATATGGCTTACCTCATCAATGGTGTCGAATACGAAGCAGACGACCTGGGCTACCTGCTGGAGCCGGTGTACGACGACGAAGCCGTGCGCGTCATCGCCGCTGCAGAAAATATCGAACTCACCGAGGCCCATTGGGAAGTGGTGAACTACCTGCGCGAGCAGTACCGCGAAGAGGGCGCAACGCCCAATTTCCGCAACATGCTCAAAGGGTTTTCTGAAATTCATCCCGGCGCGGACAGCAAATACCTGTACGACCTGTTCCCGGTTGGCCCGGCCAAGCAAGGCCCCAAAGTGGCCGGCTTGCCGCAGCCACTGGGCAAGGGTGGTTATTGACCGTGGCCAACATCCGGATCAAAAGCCAGTGGTTTCAGGCGGGTAGCGCCAAGACGCCGCAGCAAACCGCCAGTGCGATGGCTTTTATTGCCTGGCGCGTGGCGCAAAACACGCTCAAGCAAATGCGCTCGGCCCATTTCGACATCGAAATTGGGCCTCAGTACTTTGCCTTTACGCGGGAGGTGCTGGTGTTTTTGACGCAGGTGCTGGACCGCATGGCTTTTGAGCGCATGGGCCCCGAGGGGCGCGCCGAGTTCATCACCGCACTGGTGGTCCGTGTGGGCGAGGTGCTGCAGGAAAACGAGGACACCCTGCTGGGCGTGCCACCGTCTGGGCAGCCTAGCCACTTTGATGAATTCATTGACCTGTTCAACGAGTTGGCCGACCACTACGCTGAGTTTGGCTATGACGCAGCGGGGCCAGACTTTGCTTTTGTGCGCTATCTGGGCCACCGCATCGAGGCCCTCATGCCGCAAAAAGACCAGCGCTGGGTGGTCGATCAGATCATGGCCGCCGAAGTGCCACAAGCCGTCGAGATGCTGCAGCGGGCGATGCTGGGCGTCCTGTCCACCGAACCCCGTGCGCCGCGTAAATCACGCATCGCCACCACCGCTGATTGAGGAACACCCCCATGAACCACTCACCGTTCGATCTCGAGAACTCTGCCGCCTACGCGCACTGGCGTGATGCCAAGCGGGCCAGCCATCCCCGGCAAGCCAGCGATCTGATCGTCGACGTGGTCGATCCGCGCACCCTGAGCGCGGCCGAGTCGGACGCTTTGCTGCAGCGCTGCGCCACCGCCAACATGGCGATCTACCTCAGCCCGCTGTGCGCTGAAGACAAAAACATTCCGCGCCTGCTGGCGCAGCAACTGGGCTTGCACCGCCTCGATGGCAACTGGTTGGCCGATGAAGACGGGATTTCGCAGATTGCCGTGGCGGCCAAGCCCGGCGACCGTGGTGCCTTTATTCCCTATACCAACCGGGCTATCAAGTGGCACACCGATGGCTACTACCACCCGTCCTCGCGGCACATTCGGGCGATGGTGTTGCATTGCGTGCGCTGCGCCAGTGAGGGTGGCGAAACCGCCTTGATGGACCACGAGATGGCCTACATCGCCCTGCGTGAAGCCAACCCCGAATGGGTGCGAGCGTTGATGGCGCCCGACGCCATGACCATCCCAGAGCGGCTGGATGAAGACGGCGTGGCGCGGGCCGAACAGTCAGGGCCGGTGTTCTCGGTCGACCCTGAAAGCGGTGCGCTGCACATGCGCTACACCGCCCGCACTCGCAGCGTGCTGTGGAAGGACGATGCCACCACGCTTGCTGCCGTGGCATTTTTGGAGAAGTTGCTGGCCAGCGACGGGCCGCATGTGTTTCGCCTGACGCTGCAACCCGGCATGGGCTTGGTGTGCAACAACGTGCTGCATGACCGCGCCGGCTTTGTCGACGACCCTGCGCAACCCCGACTGCTTTACCGCGCCCGTTACCTGGATCGCCTAACCTTGCCTGAAATTTATAACAAATCGGCCTCTAGCCCCCGTTCTGTCTGCGTAAGTAGCTATTAATTTAATAGTAATTAAAAACCATGACGCATCAAGTTACCGTTTGGCGTGCGGCCCAGTTGCTGGGGGTGGCGCGTGGGGTGTTGCAGCAGCAGGTGCGCGACGGTGCGCTGATCCTCAACGAAGGCCTGGTTGCCACCGAAGCCCTGTTGCGGCTCTACCCCGATGCCCAGTTGGAAGAGTCGGGCTTGCTGGAGCGGGTGCAGCAAATTCGGGATGATGCCTTTGGCAAAAGGGTGCGCGAGCGTTTGCTGCCGAGCCAGGAGGTGCTGGCACAACGACTATTCGCACAAAGCCAGGAGCTGGCCGATGTGCGGCGCCATTTGCAGCGCTACCACGGTCTGGTGATTGCGTTGCAAAAGAGCACCCGTGAAAGCGTCGTAGCTCACCCGGGCGATGCTGACTGGCAGGCGCTGGAGCAGCAGGTCACGCAGGGTCTGGCGCAGGCATTGGCCACGGAGTCGGTCGGTTTACTGGAAGTGATGGACGATATGCTCAAAGTCATGACGGCTCAGGTGACGGTGCGCCCCAGTGGGCACGAGTTTGCGGTCGAAGGCCATGCCAACCTGCTGCAGTCGGGGCTGCATTCCGGCCTCAAGCTGAACTACGGCTGCGGCAACGGCAGTTGCGGTATGTGCAAGGTGCGGGTGATCTCCGGGGGCGTGGTGAAAACCCAGCACTTTGACTACCAATTGTCAGAAGCCGAAAAGGCGCAGGGCTACACCCTGATGTGCTGCCACACGGCGGCCAGCAGCGAGCTCACCCTGGAGATGCTCGAAGCCACTGGCCCGCAGGATATTCCCGAGCAGCAGATCGTGGCCCAGGTGCGTGCCATCAAGGAACTGGCACCCAACACCTGGCTGCTGCACCTGCAAACCCCGCGCACGCACCGGCTGCGCTTTTTGGCGGGGCAATCGGTGTCGCTGGGCTGGACCTTGCCGGGTGTGGGCGACATGCACAGCACCTACCCCATCGCCAGTTGCCCCTGCGATGACCGCAACCTGCTCTTTTTCATAGCCCGCGATGAAGCGGATGCGCTGTCCAGGCATCTGTTTGCCGGCGACATCAAAACCGGCGCGGCCGTGACGGTGCTGGGGCCCGCGGGCGATTTTGTGCTGGCCGACGGCCACCGGCCCCTGGTGTTTGCTGCCTGCGATGGAGGCTTCGCGCCCATCAAGAGTTTGATTGAACATGCCTTGTCGCTGGACGCCTCGCCCTCGCTCTCGCTGTTTTGGCTGGCCACCAAAAGCGATGGTCACTTTCAGGAGAACCAGTGCCGCGCCTGGTCCGAGGCGCTGGACCAGTTTGAATACGAGCTGGAGACAGACTCTGACGTTACCCGGGGCGCGCACCAGATCGCACTGGCCATGCGCGCTGACTTGTTTGACATTGACTGCGACTTCTACCTGGCCGGGCCAGAGGAATTTATCAGAACATTGCACGATGAGCTGCGTGCTGCAGGCATTGCCGAGGCGCAAATAGTGTCCCTGGTGCTCTAGGTTGAGCGCCATTTACGGAGATCAATATGCAGACATACACCACCGCTTCAGAACCCTCCAGCGCCATCTATGCGAAAGCCTCCATGGACGCCGCCGATGCCAGCTTGCCCGACTGCGCGGGCGGCGAATCGTTTGCGCTGATGGTGCTGGGCCACAGCATGACGCCAGAATTCAGCGAAGGTGAAATCATCATCATCGAGCCCGAAGGACTGGCTACCGACGGCTCCTATGTGCTGGCCTGGCTGAACGATGAATGGACCTTTCGGCAGTTGCTGCGCGCGGGCGACGCCTGGCGCTTGCACGCGCTCAACCCGGCTTTTCCCGATGCGCCGCTGGCTGACCTGGCCAGCGTGCGCGGCGTGATCATTCAAAAAGCGTTGCCCGGGCGACGCCGTGCCTCTAAACACTACATTTGAAAGACGGCACCATGCCTTACTACATCTACCGGGTCAAACCCTTTTCGCAACTGGACAAACTGGCTGAGTTTGACGCCTTCAACGACGCCTCGACCTGGGCCAAAGCGCTGCGCGCCGAAGAGGGTTCCGCCGTGACAGGAAAAGTCAAAGTCATGTTTGCCGATAACGAATTGCAAGCAGAAGAACTGTTGTGCCAGGTGCGCGTGGCTGGACCGCGAGGCGATGAGTGAGACGGTCGTAACTATGCGCAGAACAGAGCAGGCCGCTTAGCCTCTGACCTTGCCAATCATGTGGTTGATCACATGGCTGTGCTCATGCTGAGGGCTGAACATGACAATGTCCGCGTCTGCCTCAACTTTGACATTGTGCCCAGGGGGCCAGTAAAACAGATCATTCGCTTTGACGGTCTCTTGCTCGCCTTGCGCGTCGGTCGTGGTGAGTTGGCCGCGTACAACAAAGCCCCAGTGTGGGCACTGGCATAAATTGCCTTCTAGCCCCTGAAACAGTGGGGTGGTATCGACGCCGGCCGAAAGACTGAAGTACTCGCCGCTGATCTTGCCCAATCCGGTTGCATCGCCAAAATCTGTTCGCTGACGGATCACGGCGCCGGGGATTTCCATCTTGATGTCCACGTTATCTTTGGCGATTCGCATAGTTGATTCTCCTGTTGGGTTGAAGGTCGCTGCGTGATCAATGCTTTTGCATTCCAAACTCGCAGTGGTATTGCACACCTTTGGCATCGACACCGGGTCTCCAGGAAGTAGACAAAAAGGGGGACAAATGCGGGGAGCCGGGACATAATTCCTCGATCCGGGCAACAAGGACAAGGGCCGCAGATGAATGAGCAGGACAACTCTTTCGGATACTGGCTGCGACGGCGGCGCAAGGCGCTTGACCTGACGCAGGACGCGCTGGCACAAAAAGTCAGTTGTTCGCAGGCTGCCATCAAAAAAATTGAAGCCCAGGAGCGCCGACCGTCGCGGGGACTGGCGCAACGCCTGGCCGAGCATCTCGCTATTCCCGCACACGATCGGGCAGCATTTCTGCAAGCTGCACGTTACCTGCAAACGTCCGAAAGCTTGCCATTGGCTGAGGTGCCCATCGGGGCCATGACGGCTCCTGCCCGCAATGTGCTGGAACCTGCAGACGATCACAAGACCCCCTTTGTGGGGCGGCACAAAGAGTATGGTCAGTTTTTAGGCCTGATTGCCAGGCAGACGACTGGCTGCGGTCAAGTCGTGCTGATTGAAGGTGAAGCGGGCATCGGCAAGAGCCGACTCATGAGCGAGGTGGCGGCTTATGTGCAGCAACGGGCTATGCCCATGCTGGTCACGAATTGCTACGAAATAGAGCGTGCCATCGCCTATCAACCGGTCATTGACCTTGCCACTCAGGCGTGCCGCACCGCCCCCGAGGCGCGATTACGCCAGATTACCCCGACGCTGCAGGCTGAGATCGCCGCACTGGTGCCGGCCATGACCGAGCGCCTGCTTGACCTGCCGCGCCTGTCGGCGGACTATCCCGAAGCGCGCCAGGCGCGTTTGTTTCAGGCGCTGGTGCAGCTCTTTGACGCGCTGGCGCAAGGCCGACCGTTGGTGGTCATGATCGACGACATTCAATGGGCCGACGACGCCAGCCTGCAATTCCTGCATTTTTTGGCGCGCCAGATTGCGAATAAACCGGTTCTATTGGTCTGGGCGTACCGGGGCGAAGAACTGGACAACAACCAAGGTCTGATCAGCTTGCTGGAGAGCCTGCGCCGTGAATCGCACACGCAGTCAATGGCGCTGGCGCCGCTCGGGCCGGAGGACACCAAAGAACTGCTTGTCAAGTTGAATGACCCGATACTCAGTGCGCCTCATTTCGCGGACCGGCTTCACGGTGAATCTGAGGGCAATCCCTTTTTTCTCTGGTCGATCATGCATTCACTGAGCGAAGACAATGGCGCGCTTGGCGATGCGGCAAGCCTGTCGCTACCCACTGCCTTGCGTGACTCGGTGCGCGTGCGTCTGGCCCGCGTGCCCTCTGCGGATCGGCCGCTGCTTGATTTGGCAGCCGTGCTCGGGCGTCGTTTCGACTTCGAGACCTTGCTGGCGCTGACCCATTCGACCGAGGAGACTTTCCTGCACACCATGGAATCTCTGGTGAAGCGTCGGCTTTTACGCGAAGACTCCGAGTGGGGTTTCTATGATTTCAGTCACGACAAGGTGCGCGAAGTGGTTTACCGCGATATCGGCAAGGCCCGCCGCGTGTTGCTGCACCGCGCCGTGGCAGAGTTTTTGGAGCAGCAGCCGACCCGCAGTGTGCATGAGCGCGATGCCCACTTGGCCGAGCACTATGAGCGCGGGCACATGTGGTCCAAGGCCGTGCATTACCTGGGCCTGGCCGCCGAGCACTCCCAGAAGCTGTTTGCCATGCGAGAGTCGCTGCAGTGGTTTGATCGCGCCGTGGCTTTGTTGCAAGCCCATCCGGACGTGGCAACACCAGCGCAGCAACTTGCTGTGTACGAGCAGCGCGGCGTGGCGCGTGCGCAGGCCGGGCAGATCGACGGAGCGGTGGCAGACTTTCAAAAAGTGATCGTTGCGGCGCGCGCCGTGGGCGAGCATGCACATGCGCGAGATGTCTTGACTCTGCTCGGTATGGCCTATCGGCGCGCCGATGCCTACGAGCAGGCCATTGTCTGTCTGGATGAGGCGCTCAAGGTGTCGCGTGCTATGGGGGATGAGCGGCATGCGGCCGATACCTTGTACCACTTGGGGACGGTGGCTTGGAGCAACGGGCGTAACGATTTGGCGATCTCGTACCACCAACAAGCAGTGGATATATGTGAGCGGTTGGGCCTGACGGATCTGGTGGCTGTACAGGCTTTTCATGGTCGGGGGGAGGCGTATTTCGCCAGCGCTGAGCCTGTTGCGGCCATCAATTCATTTTCGCGATCTCTAGCGCTAGCGCGCGGCATCGGTGACCGGAGTTATGAGTCGGAGAACCTGATGATGATCGCTTGGTCCTGCACCGGTCATATGGGACTGGCCGATTACCCGCAGGCGATTGTGCAGTTCGACGCGGCTCTCGACATTGTTCGCACCGCTGATCTGCAATGGCATCTGGGCCCGACTCTGATTGG
>NZ_JBAWYV010000158.1:0-6666 GCF_037143375.1 Rhodoferax sp.
CTGTGGTTGCCCATTGACGCCAAGTTTCCCAACGAAGATTACGAGCGCTTGCTCGACGCGCAGGGCCGGGCCGATGTGGCCGGGGCCGAGGCCGCTGGCAAGGCGCTGGAGGTGCGCATTCGGCTGGAGGCGCGCTCTATTTGCGATAAATACGTGGAGCCGCCGCACACCACCGATTTCGCCATTTTGTTTTTGCCGACCGAAGGCTTGTATGCCGAGGTGCTGCGCCGACCCGGTTTGATGCAGGCCTTGCAGCGCGACCACCGCATCACGCTGGCCGGGCCGACCACGCTGCTGGCGATGCTCAGTTCGCTGCAAATGGGTTTCAGAACGCTGGCGCTGGAGAAACGTTCCAGCGAGGTGTGGCAGGTGCTCGGCGCGGTCAAGACCGAGTTTGGCAAGTTTGGCGATGTGCTGGCCAAGGTCAAATCGCAAACCGAGACTGTGCTCAAGACGCTGGACAGTGCCGAAACCCGCAGCCGTGCCATGGGCCGGGCGTTGAAGAAAGTCGAGGCTCTGCCCGAAGCCCAAGTGCCGGCCTTGATTCCGCTGGACAAAGACTTTGATGCCGATTTGGAGGCTGAACGGGCGTGAGTCTGGTTGCGGCGTCCGCACCGCAGTCCGGGCCGCGCTTTGCCTTGGCTCGGCTGATTGCGGGTCACATTTGTTTGCACGCCTGCATGGCCGGCATGCGGATGGCAGCACCGCTGCTGGCACTGCGAGAGGGCTACAGCACGTTGGCGGTGGGGTTTTTGCTGGCGCTTTTTGCCTTGACGCAGGTTTTTTTGGCCTTGCCAGCGGGCCGTTACGCTGACCGCAACGGGCTCAAACGCCCGGTTGGGTTCAGTGTGATCGCCGCCGCCATCGGGGCTGGCTTGGCGGTGGCCTTTCCGGTCTTTGGCGTGCTCTGCCTGAGCGCCTTGATGACTGGCGGCGCCACCGGTGTGGCCTCCATTTCTTTGCAGCGTCATGTCGGACGCGCCGCCCAGAATGCGACCGAACTGAAAAAAGTATTCAGCTGGCTGGCCATTGGCCCCGCCTTGTCCAATGTGGTGGGACCATTGACGGCGGGCTTGCTGATTGACCACAGTGGTTTTCGGGCCGCCTTTTTGTTTCTGGCGCTGCTACCGCTGGCGACCTGGTTTTGGGTGCGGCGCACGGTGGAGTTGCCGCCGGTGGTGGTTCACCCCAGCGCGGCACCCAAAAAGACCTGGGATCTGATGCGTGAGCCGCTCATGCGGCGCTTGTTGCTGGTCAACTGGTTGCTCTCGTCGTGCTGGGATGTCCACACGTTTGTGGTGCCGGTGCTGGGCCACGAGCGGGGGTTTAGTGCCTCGGTGATTGGCGCCATTCTGGGTGCTTTTGCCATTGCCGCTACCTTGGTGCGGGTGGTTCTGCCGATTTTTGCGTCGCGCATGCGGGAGTGGGCGGTGGTGACGACGGCCATGCTGTTGACTGCGCTGCTGTTTGCTGTTTACCCGTTTATGGTGTCGCCGCTCGCGATGGGGTGTTGTTCGGTGCTGTTGGGGCTGGCGCTGGGTTCGGTGCAGCCCATGATCATGAGCACCTTGCACCAGATCACGCCTGAGGCACGCCATGGCGAAGCACTGGGTTTGCGCCTGATGGCCATTAACGGTTCAAGCGTGTTGATGCCGCTGCTCTTTGGCACGGCCGGTGCTGCCGTGGGGGTGTCGGTGGTGTTCTGGTCGGTGGGGCTGGCAGTTGCTGCCGGTGCCCGTTCTGCCTGGCGCTTGCGACCAACCTTGCCAGTAACGCTGACAAAAATCTAGCCATTACTATAAATAAAATAGCGTGCTACGCAGGTTGTACGGGGGCTACAGCCTGAAAAAGCTAAAAAGCAGGCCAGTCGTTATGACTGCCTGCTTTTTTGGGGTTGCTGTGTTGTCGGGCTACGCTTCGCTAACCCGACCCACACGCTGCTTGATAGAGAACGACTTATCGGTTGAATGAGCCGCGGTTGCCACCACCACCATTGCCGCCACCGTAGCCACCGCCGCCGCCAGAGCGACCGCCGTTGCCGCCACCAAAGCCGCCACCATTGCGGTTGCCACCACCAAAACCACCGCCGCCGCCACCGGGACGACGTGCGCCGCGCTCGGCCATCATGTCCACGCTGGTGCGCATCGGGTCAGGCTGACCTTGGGGTTGACGCGAAGAAGTGTTATTGCCGCTGCCGTAGCCGCCGCTATTTCCACCACCGTTACCGCCACCAAAGCCACCTCCGCCATTGCCACCACCGTAGCCGCCGCCGTTACCACCACGACCTTGTGCAGGACGTGGACCGCGTGGCGGTTGTTGGTCATTGGGCGCATGGGTGCGAGGACCGGCGCTGCGGTGTCCGCCGCCATTACCGCCACCGTTGCCACCGCGTCCGCCGCCTGCTGGCGCACCACGGTCGCCCTTGGTTTCGCGCACGCGTTGCAGCATTTCAGTGCGGGCTGCCTTGCCGGCCGCCATCATTACATCGCGGCTTGGCGGCTTGCCAGCACCACCCCAAACGGTCTGGCGACCCATGGCAATGGGCTCGGCATGTTCGCCGGGCTCGGGCATGAAGCCTTCGACAATTTGAACTGGAATGTTTTGCTTGGTGTAGCGCTCGATGGCTTGCATGAAGCCTTCTTCGTCCAGGCACACCAGATTGACGGCGGTGCCGTCAGCGCCAGCGCGACCGGTGCGGCCAATGCGGTGCACATAGTCTTCGCAGACATTGGGGATTTCGTAGTTAACGACGTGGGGCAGGTCGTCGATGTCAATGCCGCGGGCAGCAATGTCGGTGGCTACCAGCGCACGAATGTCGCCGCTCTTGAAGCCAGCCAGCGCCTGGGTGCGAGCCGATTGGCTCTTGTTGCCGTGCAGGGCCATGGATTCAATGCCGTTCTTGGTCAGGAACTCGGCCACGTTATTGGCGCCAAATTTGGTGCGGGTGAACACCAGCACCTGGCTCCAGTTGTGCTCCTGGATGATGTGCGCCAGCAGGGCTTTTTTCTTGCCGCGACCGACCGGGTGAATCAGCTGGGTGATGCGCTGCACGGTGGTGTTGCGCGGTGTCACCTGAATGCTTAAGGGGTCTTTCAGCAGCGTGGCCGCCAGATCGCGAATTTCGTCGCTGAAGGTGGCTGAGAACAGCAGGCTTTGCTTTTGCTTGGGCACCACGGCCAGCACTTTTTTCACGTCATGGATAAAGCCCATGTCCAACATGCGGTCGGCTTCGTCGAGCACCAGCATTTGGACTTGGCCCAAATCCAGCACGCCTTGCTGCAACAAGTCGAGCAAACGACCTGGGGTTGCCACCAAAATGTCCACGCCTTTTTTGACGCGGCTGATCTGGGGGTTCATGCCGACACCGCCAAACACCACGGTGGAAGACAGTTCCAGGTATTTGCCGTAGGTTTGTACCGATTCTTCGACCTGAGCAGCGAGTTCGCGGGTCGGGGTCAGCACCAGGGCACGGATGCCGATGCCACCAAATTTATTCTTGGGAGTTTCGCTGGTGCTGAGTTTGTGCAGCATGGGCAGCACGAAAGCAGCGGTTTTGCCGGTGCCGGTTTGGGCACCACCGAGCAGGTCGTGGCCTTCGAGCACAGCGGGAATCGCTTGTGCCTGAATGGCGGTGGGGGTCTCGTAGCCCTGCTCAAGCACGGCTTTGATGATGGCCGGAGCCAGATTTAATTCTTCAAATTTCATAGTGTGGCGCCTATCCTGGGCGCTTTGGCATCGGCCCGCTCTGTGTGTTGAAACACCGAATCAGTCAAAGGCAGATGGGGAACAAAAGGTGAACATATGCGAGGAGCATTGTTCCCAGCAAGTTGCTGGCATCGTGGGCAACTGAAGCTCCACAACAACGCGCATTGTCGCACGGTGAATCCTTTCTGTCTTGATTGAAGTCAAAAGCGTGGTATCGGCGCCGCATGGGCACTATTTGTAACAATGGTTAACAAGCGGTCCGTTGATACTTCAAAATCAGCAAAATAAGCTGGCTAAATTAAATTTGTTACGAAAGAGTCGTACTGAATGAAGAAATTTTTGCGTCGACGCATTGGCATGGTCGACAACCTGTCAAACGCAATTCCTTCACTGCACGATTGCATTGAGGCGGTGTTGTCACAGGCGGATACTTTGATTGGCGAGGTGCTGGAGGGTTTGGTCGATGCCGCCGCCAAAACCAAGAGCAAAGGTGCTTACGGTGATGAATTGCAGGTGAGTAAGGCTGCTGTTGATTTTTTAGGCATCCAGGCTACCGCCATGAAGAAAACCTTCAAGTCTGAGTTGCGCATCGGTATCTTTAACAATGCCGCACAGGAAGCCGAAAAGCCGTTACTTCGTTTCGCTGATTTGCAGTTGTTTGATAGCAAGCAAATTGATGCCAGCATTGAATTTGCGCTGGCCCAGCAAGAGGTTTTACGCTGTGTCGATGATGTGCTGCCCGCACTGAACGCGCTGGTCAGTAGTTTGCTGGGCTGGATAACTGTACAACCCCATCTGAATCCGCTCAAACCTGAGGTCTTTGTCCGCGCCCTGCAAGCCACTCTGGTTCGATACGCCCCAGATGAACAGTCTCGTTCAGCCTTGATGACGCCCGCCTCCGGTCTGTTGGGGGTCAGTCTTCGCCAGCTTTACCGTGAGGTCTGCGAATGGCTGCGTTCTCAGGGCGTCGATGCGGCCTCGCCCGTAGGCGCTGCGCCGGGTGCAAGCCAGGTACGGGGCTCAGGCTCAGAGAGTTCCGTTTCACGCACGCTCTTATCCCTGGATAAGTTGCGTCGATTGCTGTCAGGCGAACTTGACAGCGGGCGAGGCGGAGCACAAGATTTTTTGCATACCGTGCCCGCCTCCTTTGTGGCGCTGGAGGATATGCGGCTGGTTGAGCCCATGATGAAACGTCTGGCACAAAGGGCAAGCCAGTCGGCCGATGCTGGCGTCAGCGGGGAGACCAAACAGCAGCAGGTTGCCCGAGAACCCACTCAAGGCAAGCAACTGGGTCGACAGTTGGGCCAAGAGGTCGTGCGCTTGATGCTGGATAACCTCATGCTGGACGAGCGCTTGCTCCAAAAAGTTCGTGACTTGATCAAGTCACTGGAACCCGTGTTGCTGAAGCTGGCGGAGTCTGACCCCCGATTTTTTAGTGAACGTCAGCACCCGGCGCGGCATTTTCTGGACCGGATTACCCACCGCAGTCTGGGGTTTTCGTCCGAGCGTGACGAAGGTTTCCTCGAGTTTTTAAAGTCCGTTTCCAACGCCATCAACCTGTTGATTGAAGGTGAGGGTGATTCTGCCGCCTTCGAGCATGTGCTGCGTGAACTTGAAGCCGGTTGGGGCCAAAACGAGACGGTGCAGCGCCAGCAGCATGAAGATGCTGCACTTGCGCTCATGCACGCCGAGCAAAGAAACTTGTTGGCTCAGCGTTTGTCCAGTGATTTCCAGGAGCGGCTGAAAGACAAGGATATACCTGAGTTGGTGAGTGGTTTTCTGCGCGGCCCTTGGGCTCAGGTGGTAGCCGAGTCGCAACTCGGCTGTGCCGATGGCAGCGCAGACCCTGGCGCCTATCTGGCGTTGGTGGACGACCTGATCTGGAGTGTTCAGCTTCGCCTTGCACGGCGCAACCGGGCACGGTTGGTGCAACTGGTGCCCAATTTACTGGTGAAGATTCGCCAGGGCCTGCAGCTCATTCAGTATCCGCAAGAACGCATACCGGTCTTTTTTGATGCCTTGATCTCGTTGCACGAAAAAGTGTTTGAAGGCCCCCGGATGCAACCAGATGAAGTGCTTGCCGATCCGGCACTGCCAGAAGTGGATGCGATGGAAGAAGCCAGGGGCGAGCCTGTAGAACTGGCAGAAATGGATGACGCAGGATTCTGGATGGCAGGCGATGAGGCGATGGAGTCGGGTTATCTGGCCGATGAAGCTGACGCGGCTGCTGCGATCAGCCCAGCAGTAGCGCGGGCCTGGACTGTGGGAGAACTCAATACCGGGGTCTGGGTTGAGTTGATTGTCGAGGGTGTCTGGCTACGCGCACAACTCACCTGGACCAGCCCGCACCGGACCTTGTTCATGTTTGTTTCGCGCGGTGGATTGGCGCATTCGATGTCGCGCCGGACCATGGAGCGGCTTCGCATGCAAGGACGAATTCGGGTGGTCTCTGATGGCCATGTGGTCGACAACGCACTCGACGCCGTGGCGCAGACAGCCTTGCAAAATGACCTGGGGCAAGCAAAACAGCAACCTTAAATCAAGTTGGCGTTGGCTTGGAGACAGGTCAAGCGTCGATAATGGCGGATTAACATCCCCCAAACTCAGCAAGACCCATGGCTCAATACGTATTTTCCATGAACCACCTCGGCAAGATCGTACCGCCGAAGAAGTTCATTCTCAAAGACATCTCCCTTAGTTTCTTCCCTGGCGCCAAGATCGGCGTGCTCGGGACCAATGGCTCCGGCAAGTCCACGCTGCTCAAGATCATGGCGGGTGTTGACAAAGAATTCGAAGGCGAAGCCGTGCCCATGGCGGGTCTGAACATCGGCTATTTGCCCCAGGAACCCCAGCTTGATCCCGACCAAACCGTGCGCGAAAGCGTCGAGGCCGGCATGGGTGATGTCTTCACAGCCAAAGCTCGCCTGGAAGAAATCTACGCCGCCTATGGCGAAGAAGACG
>NZ_JBAWYV010000159.1:0-6542 GCF_037143375.1 Rhodoferax sp.
GTGAGGTCAAGGGGGAGGCCGAAGGCCGGAGGACACGAACAGCGCTGAGTGCCGCGCCGTCCTGAGTTGAGCGCCGACCCGAGTCCCAAGCAGCCGAAGCAAATCAGCACCAATCAAAATCCGCGAGACAAAACAGCCGCTAGCTCAGATAGAACCTGCGTAGCTAGCTATCAAAACAATATCAAAGCCCCATCCGGCGGCAAATTTCCAGAGTGGCCACACTCTGGTTCATGGCATAGAAATGCAGGCCAGGCGCACCACCGGCGCGCAGTTGCTCGCACAGGTCAGTCACCACATCCAGACCGAAGGCCTTGATGGACGCGGTGTCGTCGCCAAAGCTTTGCAGGCGCAAACGAATCCAGCGCGGAATTTCGGCGCCCGAAGCATCGCTGAAGCGCATCAGTTGCGTGGAGCTAGTGATCGGCATGATGCCGGGCACCACAGGAACCGTTAAGCCTAGGGCATCGGCCTCTTCCACAAAACGAAAGTAGGCATCCGAGTTGTAAAAATACTGGGTAATGGCGGAGTTGGCACCGGCTTTGACCTTGGCCGCGAAGGCTTGCAGGTCAGACGCGGGCGACTTGGCTTGCGGGTGAATTTCTGGGTAAGCCGCCACTTCAATGTGAAAGTCGTCGCCGGTCTCGGCCCGGATGAATGCCACCAGATCACTGGCGTACTGGAACTCGCCACCGGCGCCGTAGCCGCTGGGCAAATCACCGCGCAAAGCCACCAGGCGCTTGACGCCCATGGCCTTGAGCGTGGCCAACTGCACCCGCACGGTGGCTTTGGTGGCACCAATGCACGAGAAATGCGAAGCGGCGCTCACGCCCTCCGCCAGAATGTCGCGCACGGTGTTGAACGTGCCTTCTTGCGTGGAGCCACCGGCCCCAAACGTGACCGAGCAAAACTCGGGCTTCAGCACATACAACTGCTGGCGCACCGCGCGCAGCTTTTCCACGCCTTCAGGGGTTTTGGGCGGGAAAAATTCAATACTCAGGGGAAATCTAGAGGTCGCGTTCATGGCGGCTTTCTAAAGGTCAGGGGACCGTGCGGGCTTGCCATGGGTGGCAGCGACCGGTCCCGTCAGGTTTCAGGAATGGGCGCAGATGAAGAATTCGCGGTTGCCGTCGCCGCCTTCAATCGGGGAATCAAACCACGCCGTCACAGTCAGGCCCAAGGCTTCGCAGGACTCGCGCAGGCGCTTTTCGATCAAGGGGTAAAAAGACGCGTCTTTCACAATGCCGCCTTTGCCAACCTGGCCGGGCTGCAATTCAAATTGTGGTTTCACCAGCGTCAGCAGCGTGCCGCCACTTTTGAGCAAAGGCACGATGGCAGGCAGCACCAGCGTTTGCGAGATAAACGACAGGTCAGCCACGATCAGGTCAAACTCGGGGGCGAACTCAACCACTTCCTCGTCGCCTTCTTCTACATCAAATTGGCCATCAGCCCCCGTGCTATCTGCGTAAGCAGCTATCAAATCAGCAGCAACCAGCGCACGAGCGTTGACTTTTTCGACGCACAAAACGCGCGGGTCTTCACGCAAACTGGGGTGCAACTGGGCGCTGCCCACGTCGACCCCCACCACCGAGGCGGCACCGTGCTGCAACAAGCAGTCGGTAAAACCACCGGTGGACTGACCCACATCCAGACACGCCAGACCCGCAACCGACAAGCCCACTTTTTTAAGTGCCGCTTCCAGCTTCAGGCCACCCCGGGACACGTAGCGTGCCTCGGAGTCGTCGAGCAACTTCAGTTCGGCCTCGAGCGGAATGTCGTCACCGTTTTTGGTGACGGTCTTCCACTCCACCCCTTTGAGCCATTGCACCCCATCAGCGATGAGGCGTTGGGCTTGTGAACGGGTGCTGGCAAGTTGACGTTGAACGAGTAATTGATCGGCGCGCATGAATGGGGGTTATTTCTCTTTAGTAGCGGTAGGTATCGGCTTTGTACGGACCGGATTTGCTCACGCCAATGTAGGCGGCTTGCTCGTCGGTCAGGACAGACAACATGGCGCCGACTTTGCCGAGGTGCAAACGGGCCACTTTTTCGTCCAGGTGCTTGGGCAACACGTAAACCTTGCCCACTTTGTATTCCTTGGGCTTGGTGAACAACTCAATCTGGGCGATGGTCTGGTTGGCAAAGCTCGACGACATGACGAAGCTGGGGTGGCCAGTGCCGCAACCCAAATTCACCAAACGGCCCTTGGCCAACAAGATGATGCGCTTGGCTGGCTTTTTGCCCTTGGCCGGGAAGATCACGTGATCCACTTGCGGCTTGATTTCTTCCCACTTGCACTTGTCCAGCGAAGCGACGTCGATTTCATTGTCAAAGTGACCAATGTTGCAGACGATGGCCTGGTCTTTCATGGCGTCCATGTGCTTGTAGGTGATGACGTTTTTGTTGCCGGTGGCAGAGACAAAAATATCGCACTTGTCTGCGGCGTATTCCATGGTGACGACTTTGTAGCCTTCCATCGCGGCTTGCAGCGCGTTGATCGGGTCCACTTCAGTCACCCAGACCTGGGCGCTCAAGGCGCGCAGCGCTTGGGCCGAGCCTTTGCCCACAT
This sequence comes from Rhodoferax sp., assembly GCF_037143375.1. Classification (GTDB taxonomy): domain Bacteria; phylum Pseudomonadota; class Gammaproteobacteria; order Burkholderiales; family Burkholderiaceae_C; genus Rhodoferax. Next base: position 2,567 of record NZ_JBAWYV010000159.1, read on the forward strand.
CGCCGTAACCGGCGACACAAGCCACTTTGCCAGCAATCATCACGTCGGTGGCGCGTTTGATGGCGTCGACCAACGATTCGCGGCAGCCGTACAGGTTGTCGAACTTGCTCTTGGTGACCGAGTCATTGACGTTGATGGCGCGCAGGGCGAGTTCGCCCTTGGCCGACATTTCGTTCAAACGCAGCACGCCAGTGGTGGTTTCTTCAGTCACGCCGATGATGTTTTTCAGGCGGCGGCTGTACCAGGTCGGGTCGAGCTTGAGCTTGGCTTTGATGGCGTTGAACAGGCAGATTTCTTCTTCGCTGCCGGGCTTGTCCAGCAACTTGATGTTTTTCTCAGCCTTGGTGCCGAGATGCATCAACAGGGTTGCATCGCCGCCGTCGTCCAGAATCATGTTCGGGCCTTCGGCTGCGGTGCCCTTTTTGCCGCTGAATTCAAAAATGCGGTGGGTGTAATCCCAATAGTCAACCAGGTTTTCGCCCTTGTAGGCAAACACCGGCGTGCCGGCTTCAACCAGCGCCGCAGCGGCGTGGTCTTGCGTGGAGAAAATATTGCACGATGCCCAACGCACTTGCGCGCCCAGCGCTTGCAGGGTTTCGACCAGCACGGCGGTCTGGATCGTCATGTGCAGCGAGCCGGTGATGCGCGCGCCTTTGAGCGGTTGCGCCACGGCGAATTCTTCGCGAATCGCCATCAGGCCGGGCATTTCGGTTTGGGCAATGTTCAACTCTTTGCGACCCCAAGCGGCGAGGCTCAGGTCGGCAATGATGTAGTCCTGCACTTTGGCGACGACAGCGGCTTGCGCCTTGATGGGGGATTTGACGGCCGCTTTAGCGACGGACTTTGCAGGTGCCTTGACGGCAGCTTTAACTTTGACCAATTTCAATACAGCGCTCATGCTTAACTCCAAAAAATGATTTTGAAAAATCACCGGCTGCTGGAGAATCTTATTAAAAAGGCTCACCTCACAGCGCAGTGGGTGAGCGCGGTTGATGCGGCAAGCGGCAGGTGCCAACTCACGCGGTCCGAGCCTCGTTCACGGCATGTGAACTGCAACGCTCCTCGGAAGGCGATAATTCTACCTTTTTCCTGACTTTCATTGTCTATGGGTTTGCGCCAAGGTCTTGTCCGAGACCGCTCATCCTGGCCCCGCAACCTGATTGAATCCAGTTTTTACTCATGTCCTACCAAGCCGAAACCCGCCGCCGCCGCACCTTTGCCATCATTTCCCACCCTGACGCCGGCAAAACCACGCTGACCGAAAAGCTCTTGCTGTTCTCAGGCGCGATCCAGATCGCAGGCTCGGTCAAGGCCCGCAAAGCCACACGCCACGCCACCAGTGACTGGATGGAAATTGAGAAGCAACGGGGCATTTCTGTGGCGTCCTCGGTCATGCAGATGCTGTACCGAGACAACGTCATCAATCTGCTCGACACCCCCGGCCACAAAGACTTCAGCGAGGACACCTACCGCGTGCTCACCGCCGTGGACTCGGCCTTGATGGTGATTGACGCGGCCAACGGCGTTGAGGCGCAAACCCGCCGCCTGATTGAAGTCTGCCGCCAGCGCGACACGCCCATCATCACCTTCGTCAACAAGATGGACCGCGAAGTGCGCGAGCCGCTGGACATTCTGGACGAAATCGAACGCGAACTCGGCATGCCCTGCGTGCCCATGACCTGGCCGGTGGGCCAAGGCAAAACCTTTGGCGGCATCATCAACCTGCGCACGCAGTCCATGACCGTGTTCGAGCCCGGCAGCGACCGCGGCCCCAAAGACTTCACCACCATCCCCATGAGCGACCAGGCCACGCTGCTGAAACGCTTCGGCCACGAGTTCGAGACCGCCATGGAAAGCATGGAACTGGCCACCGGCGCCTCGCCGTCGTATGACCACAAGGCCTTTTTGGCCGGCAAACAAACCCCGGTGTTTTTTGGCTCCGGCGTCAACAACTTCGGGGTCATGGAAGTGCTCGACGCGTTGGTGGACTTGGCACCGCAGCCCCAATCGCGCACCAGTTCGTTTGTCGTCAACCGCCAACCGGTCGTCAAAGAAGTGCAGCCCGAAGACGAATTCTTTTCTGGTGTGGTGTTCAAGGTGCAGGCCAACATGGACGCCAACCACCGCGACCGCATCGCCTTTGTGCGCATGGCCTCGGGCAAGTACACGCCCGGCATGAAACTCAAAGTGATGCGCACCAGCAAAGAACTGCGCCCTACCAGCGTGGTGACCTTCATGAGCCAGCGCCGCGAGGCCGTGAACGAAGCCTACGCGGGTGACATCGTCGGCTTTACCACCCACGGCGGCGTGCAATTGGGCGACACCATCACCGATGGCTCGGTCAACCTGCAGTTCACCGGCCTGCCCTTCTTTGCGCCCGAACTGTTCATGACCGTGGTGCTGCGCAACCCGCTGCGCACCAAGCAATTGCAGCAAGGTCTGGCGCAGTTGGGCGAAGAAGGCGCGATTCAGGTGTTCCGCCCCGAAGTCGGCGGCAACATGCTGCTCGGCGCGGTGGGTCAGTTGCAGTTTGAAGTGGTGCAGCACCGCCTCAAAGGCGAGTACGACGCCGACATCCGGTTAGAGGGCTGCCAGTACACCGGCGCCCGCTGGATCACCGCCGACACCCCCGCCGAACTCAAAGCTTTTTGCGAAGCCTACCCCATGCGCATGGCGCGCGACGCCGCCAACACGCTGGCGTATTTGTGCACCTCGCCCTATGACGTGCGACTGGCGCAAGAGCGCTTCCCCAAAATCCACTTCCACCCGCTGCGCGAACACGCCGGACTGGCGCTGCAAAGCGCGGGCTGAACATGACCCAGGCGCACGGGACCGACCCAACACCGGTGCCCGGCGCGTCACTGGGGCTGCTGAGTATTTTTGGTTCCACGTTTTTCGAGTTGGTGTCGCACTTCATGCTGATGCCTTTGCTGTTGCTGCGCATGAAGGGCGCTGACGTGTCGACCACGCTGGCCGGGCTGTTTGCGGCCTCTGGCTGGCTGGGCATCTTTGTGATGACGCCATTTGCGTCGGCCATCGCGCACCGCATCGGGCGCAAGCCGGCCCTGTGGCTGGCAGGTGGCGTGCTCACGCTGACCGCATTGTTGTTCACCCTGACCCATCAACTGTGGTTTTGGTTTGCGCTCAATGGGCTGTCAGGTCTGGCCATGGCGCTGCGCTGGGTGCTGGCCGAAGCGCTGATTGCCGAGTTTTCACCGCCGGGTCAGCGCGGGCGCTATGTGGGCATTTTTCAGACGCTGGTCAGCGTCACCTTTATTGTCGGCCCCGCCTTTCTGGTGTGGCTTGGCGCCGACAACCCGACCACGCTCTGGGTTGTGGTGATTTTCTCGGCGCTGGGCCTGCTGTGGACCGCCTTCATTCCGAAAGTACCAGAAGTCGCCGACGCCGACACCGCCCATGTCGGGCTGCCGGGTTTATGGCGGGCGTTGCGGGCGCACCCCATCATCATGCTGGCAGGTTTTGTGGGTGGTTTTTTTGAAACCGGCGTCACCTCCATCCTGCCGCTCTACGGGTTGGCTCTTGGGTTGGGGGTGGCGGCTTCTGCCTTGTTGGTGTCGGTGAGCGGTTTGGGCGGCGTGGCGCTGATGATGCCAGCCGGTTTACTCGCCGACCGATTCAAGGACCAGGCGCAAGGCCGGCGCACGCTGATGGTGGTATGTGCCGCCATCACCTTGGGCGCCGCTTGTTTCTTGCCTTTTGTGGCACAAACCGCCTGGCTGTCATGGCCGATAGTATTTTTATGGGGCGGTGCCGGTGGCACGCTTTACACCATGGCCATGACCGACATTGGCGCGCGCGAAAAAGGCATTACCCTCGTCAACAGCACCTCCGTGCTGGTGCTCACCTACACCCTGGGCGGCTTGGTGGCTTCGGCGGCCTCGGGCGCGCTGATTGAGGCATCACCCACCGTAGGCTTTCCAGCGGTACTGATTGGCGTGGCAGCGATGGGGCTAGT
>NZ_JBAWYV010000160.1:0-6541 GCF_037143375.1 Rhodoferax sp.
CGTCATTTTCAGGGCCGCTGCATATTGCATGGCCGCCAGTTCGGGTCCACTGTGGTCGAGGATCATGACCTCGTGAATCATGGTCAGCTCCAGGTGCGTCAGCGGGTCATCGACCGGCACACGGGCGGCTTCGGCTTGCAGCAAGATGAACAGCGCCACCACCAGCGGCGTCACCAGCCAGGCAAAGTAAGGGGTGTTGTGCAGGTGGCCGATCAGGTCGGCAAAACTGCTCATACCCGTGGCCGCGCTGGCGGCACCGATCAGCAAAAACAGCGCAGGCTCGCCGTAGCTGGAAAACGACGCTTCGCGCGCTGCGCCCATGCCCTCAAAGGCGCTGCCCACGTCCATCGCCGAGATGGTCATGACGATGCGCGCCAGGCCCAGGGTGTAGGCAAAAACGATGAAATCATGCTCAAACTGGAGCGGGGCAAACTGGCCCAGCATCGGCGCCATGCTGGCCGCCAGCAGGCAAGCCACCAGCACCGCATAAGCGCCGGCCCGAAACAGCGGGCTGGCGGTGTGGCTGACGACCGGGCGCTTGCCCAGCAGGCGCCACAGGTCTGAAGCTGACTGCAAAATTCGCGGACCTTTGCGACCCGCCCACCAGGATTTGGTTCGGTTCACCACGCCAATCAGCACTATCGGTAACACCAGCACAAAGGCCAGATGAGTCAAGCTGAGCAGGGTGTTCATGTCAGCGCCCCTTCGGTGAGCAGCAGCAGGGCGGCAATCGCCACCAGGGCCGCCAGCCCGGCCGAAAACGCGATGCGGGGGTCGTCTTCATGCAGTTTTTCGGACAATCGTGTGGCGGATTCATTGCCATGTTCAATGACCGAGTACATCCGCCGCTCTACCGCGTCGACGCAATCGGTAATCACATAACTGTCGGTGGGGAAGTAGCCGGCAGGCGCTTTTTGCCGCTTGAGCAGTACCATGATGTTTTTGAATCGGCTCGCAAAATCGGTCGAAAAACTCGCGCCGGTGTACTGCATGCGCGTGTTGGGCGCGGTGTAGCCGCAGCCCCAAGTGGCGTTTTGCAGCGGGGCTTGGCGCCACAAGACAGTGCGCAGCCACCAGACCAGGCCAACGACCAGCACCAATCCGCCTGAAAAGATGCCGATGCGGGTCAGCGTGCTGATGATCGGTTGCAGGCTTTGCAGCGCCGAGGTGCCTGGCAGGTGGGCCATGAACAGCGCGGTGGGCCCGGCCACCAGTGCAAAGCCCAGCACCGGCACCACGCCCAGCAACACCGTGCCTAGCGCGTGAATGCCCATGGGGAACAGCATCCAGCCACTGGCCTCGTGGCCTTGCGGCAGGCTGGTGTCACGCGAGCTGCCCAAAAATATGACGCCAAAAGCGCGCGCCATGCTCAAGGCCGACACCGCCCCCACAAACGCGAGAGCAGCAGCGGCCACGCTCAGTGCCAGCTTGGCCCAGACGCTGATGGCCGCACCAGTGAACAGGCCCGAATAGATCAAAAATTCACTGGCGAAACCATTGAATGGCGGCAGCGCTGAAATTGCCACACCCCCGATGACGAAGCACACTGCGGTAACCGGCATCAGTTTGAAAAGGCCGCCGAGGCGCTCCATGTCGATCGCGTGTTTGACCTTGTAGACACAACCGGCGGCATAAAACAGCTGGCATTTGAAGAAGGCGTGGTTCAGCAAGTGCAGCAAGCCGCCCGCAAAACCCAGCGCCACCAGCGCGGGAATGTTCCAGGTGAGGCCCAGGCAACCGATGCCAAAACCGATACCCGCAATGCCCACGTTCTCGGTCGATGAGTAACCTAACAGGCGCTTCAGGTCGCGCTGCCCCACGGTGTACAAGCCGCCCACGAGGGCTGAAGTTGCTGAGAACACGATCAGGAACCAGCCCATCCACTCATCAGGCTTGCCTGACAACAGCAGAAAACGCACCAGCGCATACAAACCGGCCTTGTGGATCACACCCGACATCAGTGCCGACACATGGGCCGGTGCTGCCGCATGGGCGCGGGGCAGCCAGGAGTGAAACGGGAAAAACGCCGACTTCAAACCAAAGCTGGTGACCAGTAACAAAAACACCACATTGCGCACTTTGCCGGGGTGTTGGCTCATCCACTGGCCAAAGTCACCCAAATACCAGGACTGCGTGTTGGTGTACAAAATCATCACCGCTGCCACCAGAAACATCAGGCCGATGTGGGTGGAAACCAGGTAATTGAAGCCGGCAAAACGCACTTTCTGGTTGGTGTAATCCCAAATCACCAACAGCCAGGCGGCCAGTGCAGCGATTTCCCAGCCGAGCAAAAACGTGATGGCATGCTCGCCGGTGTAAACCAATATGAAGGAAAGCGAAATCATGTTCAGCAGGCCAAAATGCACCCCCAGATGGCGCGGCCCCGCAAAGTGTTGGCGCAAATAGCCGACCGCGTAAATACTGCCCAGCAGTGTCATGGGCAATGACCACGCCAGAAAAAAGGCGCCCAGTGCATCCAGCCTGAATCGCAAGGCGCCAATCGGGTGCGCCCAGGCCATTTCGCCGGTGATCATGGGTGCGCCAAACAACACGGGTAACACCGCCCACCCCACCAGTCCGGTGGCAATGACCTGCGAGGCCAGCCCCAGCCCGACGCGGATTTTGTTGGGCGCGGGCAGCAGGCACAACCCGCCACCCAGCATCAGTATGAGTACCGCCGCAATGAGCTGACTCATGGCTGGCGCGCCCGGGCTTTCGCCCCCATCAGGTGCAGGCCTGTGGTCTTAATGCCAACAGAAAAGGAGAAAAAAAGCATGAAGGGACTCCGACGATCACTTGAACACCAAGGGGTTCAAGTCAAGGTCGGCGCCCCGCAGTGACGCAGTCGCGTGATGAACCGGCGACGTTTGGAAAGGGGTGAATTCAACAAGGAACTCAATGAATGGAGCTGTCCCATAAGGATCGCGATTCTAGGCCCTTAACGTACCCGCATGCCGGGTTGTGCACCGGGAAAAGGTTCCAGCACATAAATGCCGGGGTTGGTCTTTTCGTCTGCGTGACCGGCTGCCAGCACCATGCCCTCAGAGATGCCAAATTTCATCTTGCGTGGCGCCAGGTTGGCCACCATGACCGTGTGTTTGCCGATCAGGTCTTCGGGTTTGTAGGCACTGGCAATGCCGCTGAAGACGTTGCGCGTGATCGGGTTCCCCTGCGGGTCGGTGCCTTCGCCCACATCCAGCGTCAGGCGCAGCAGTTTGGTGGAGCCGACCACGGCCTCGCAGTTGACGATTTTGGCGATGCGCAGGTCGACCTTCATGAAGTCGTCAATGCCGATCGTCGGTGCGATGTCTTCGCCACCAGTCGCTACTAATTCAATAGCTGCTTGCGCAGGTTCCACGGGGGCTGGAGCCTCAAACAATGCTTCAAGTTGCTTGATGTCGACGCGCTGCATCAGGTGCTTGTAGTCCCCAATGCGGTGACCCGCGCCCAGCGGCTGGTTGGCGTTACCCAGCACCAGCGGTGCGCTGTTGAGGAAGGCTTCCACCTGGGTGGCCAGGGTCGGCAGCACCGGTTTGAGGTAAGTGGTGAGCACGGCAAAAGCTTCGATACACACCGTGCAGACATCGTGCAGGCGGGCGTCCATGCCTTCTTTTTTGGCCAGCTCCCAGGGCTTGTTGGCATCCACATATTCGTTCACGCGGTCGGCCAGCAGCATGGTCTCGCGCAGGGCCTTGGCAAACTCGCGCGCCTCGTAGAGCATTTCAATGCTGACGCGCTCGATGCGCAACTGGTTTAGCAGCACCGCACCATCGGCGGAGACTTCGCCTAACTTTCCGTCAAAACGCTTGGCAATAAAACCGGCGGCGCGCGAGGCGATGTTGATGAACTTGCCCACCAGATCGCTGTTGACGCGGGCCATGAAGTCTTTCGGGCTGAACTCGATGTCTTCGTTGCGCGAGTTCAGTTTGGTGGCAATGTAGTAGCGCAGCCACTCGGGGTTCATGCCCAGGCCCAGGTACTTGAGTGGGTCCAGGCCGGTGCCCCGGCTCTTGCTCATCTTCTCGCTGTTGATGGTCAAAAAGCCATGCACAAAGATGTTGTTGGGAGTTTTGCGGCCGCTGAAGTGCAGCGTGGCGGGCCAAAACAGCGTGTGGAAGGTGACGATGTCTTTGCCAATAAAGTGGTATTGCTCCAGCGCCGGGTTGGCCATGTAGTCGTCGTAGCTTTGACCGCGTTTTTCCAGCAGGTTTTTCAGCGAGGCCAGGTAGCCAATAGGCGCGTCCAGCCAGACGTAAAAATACTTGCCCGGTGCATCAGGAATCTCGATGCCGAAATAGGGCGCATCGCGGGAAATGTCCCAGTCGCCCAGACCTTCGCTTTTTGTGCCGTCCGGGTTGGTGCGCACCGAGAACCATTCCTTGACCTTGTTGGCTACTTCGGGTTGCAGGCGCGGCTTGCCGGACTCATCGTTGCCCTGGGTCCACTGCTCCAGAAACGCCACGCAGCGTGGGTCCGATAGTTTGAAGAAGAAATGTTCCGAGCTTTTGAGTTCCGGGGTCACGCCCGACAGCGCAGAGTAGGGATTAATCAGGTCAGTGGGGGCATAGACCGCGCCGCACGACTCGCAGTTGTCGCCGTACTGGTCTTTGGTGTGGCACTTGGGGCACTCGCCCTTGATGAAGCGGTCGGGCAGAAACATGTTCTTCTCAGCGTCAAAGAACTGCTCGATGGTCTTGGTCTCGATCAGCGAGCCATCCTTGTTGTCACGCAGGTCACGGTAAATCTGGCGTGCCAGTTCGTGGTTTTCGGGGCCGTCGGTGGAGTGCCAGTTGTCAAAACTGATGCTGAAACCCTCCAGATACGGCTTGCGGCCGGCGGCGATGTCGGCCACGAACTGCTGGGGCGTCTTGCCCACTTTTTCAGCGGCAATCATGATCGGCGCGCCATGGGTGTCATCGGCACAGACAAAATTCACCGCGTTGCCCATCATCCGCTGGTAGCGCACCCAGATGTCGGCCTGGATGTACTCCATGATGTGGCCGATGTGGAAGTTGCCGTTGGCATAGGGCAGGGCGGTGGTGACAAAGAGTTGGCGTGACATGGGGCGTTGGGCTTTCAAGACAAGGTGGTGATTTTAGTCACCCACTCTGCCGTTTGATTTTTCGATTTCAAGACTCAAATTGAAATACAAATCCAATATGATGAACTCATGTAGCCAGTTGTCCTGCCGCAAGTGCAGGGGTTATTGAAATATTGTGCGCCAAGACCCCGTGTCATATTCAAGGAAGAAAACAATGAAAAACTGGAAAGTTTCAAGCCGACTGAACCTCATGGTGGGCGTCGCCATATCGGTGATGCTCATTCTGGCGGCGGTGAACTGGTTCAGCCTGTCCCGCTTGGCGCATTTGCAAAATGTGGCTTATGAAAGAACCCAAGCAGCCGGCCATCTCAGCCACGACGCCAACTTGGGCGCTCAGGCTTACCGCATCGTGGCCGATACCTTTATCAACCGCCAGTTTGACGAGGTGCAAAAAAAATGGCAGTCCATTTCAGCAGACACCGACAAGGCGTTTGAATTTGCCACCAAAGTGGCCGATACCGACGAGCAACGAACAGCCCTTAAAACGGCACACGTGGCCCTGGTGGAGTTTCGAAAACTCTACACCGAGCAATTTTTGGTGTTGGCCAAGCGGGAGGCACCCCTTGCCGAGATCGCTCTGGTCGACGATCAGATTGACAAACAAATTGACAAATTTGACGAGAACTTCAAAAAGGTAGCCGACCGCCTGACCGAAGAAGCGAAGGTGGCAGACGAAGCCTTTGATGCCGCCTCATCCAATGCCAGTTTGATCACTCTGCTGTCGGTGTTGATCGGTGGGGCGGTCCTCGTGGCCATCGCTTTGGTCATCTCTCGCAGCATTACGAATCAACTGGGCATGGAACCCTCCAATGCCACGCAGTTGGCGCACAGCATTGCCGCAGGTGACCTGACCCATGGTTTTCCACACGGCACCAAGAATCAGGACAGCTTGGCAAGCGCCCTCAATGACATGTTGGGCACGTTGAAATCCATCGTGTCGAACGTGCGCCAGGGCTCCGAGAGCGTGGCAACGGCCAGTTCTGAGATCGCCCAGGGCAACCACGACCTGTCGGCCAGAACCGAACAACAGGCGAGTGCGTTGGAAGAAACAGCGGCCTCCATGGAACAACTCAGTTCCACCGTCAAACAAAATGCGGACAACGCGCGTCAAGCCAACCAACTGGCCATGAGCGCTTCCAGCGTGGCCATTCAGGGTGGCGAAGTGGTGAGCCAGGTTGTGGAAACCATGAAAGGCATCAACGAGGCGTCGCGCAAGATATCGGACATCATCAGCGTCATCGACGGCATTGCTTTTCAGACCAACATTCTGGCGCTCAATGCGGCGGTGGAAGCGGCCCGGGCCGGCGAACAAGGCCGGGGCTTTGCCGTGGTGGCCAGTGAAGTGCGCTCTTTGGCCGGACGCTCGGCCGAAGCCGCCAAAGAAATCAAGTCACTGATCAACACCAGTGTGGAGCGCGTGGAGCAAGGCACGGCCTTGGT
>NZ_JBAWYV010000161.1:0-6325 GCF_037143375.1 Rhodoferax sp.
CCTTGACTTCGCTGCACCCTCTACCCCGTTGACATCGTCTGCCAGCCGTGTTGGCCCGCGATGACTCGATGCCTTTGGACTCAGGACGGTGCGGCATTCAGCGCAGTGAGGTCAAGGCGGAGGCCGCAGGCCGGGGGACACGAACGGCGCTGAGTGCCGCACCGTCCTGAGTCCTGTTTTGTCATGGCCCACCTTGAAATCAGGTCAATTGATTTTCTTCTGCATTATTCACGTCACCCATACGTGAATAGAGATCCTTCATTTTGAAGATCAGAGCTCACCAAAAGCGCCGCATCTCAAAGATAAAATTTATACCAAATCGACCTCTAGCCCCCGTCGTACCTGCGCAAGAAGCTACTATTTGTATAGCAACTCAGCAATCGCCCGGGGGTAGATCAGGTGTTCCTGGGTCAGCACCCGGGCGGCGATGGTGTCAGCGGTGTCGTTGGGCAAGATAGGCACCACGGCTTGCGCGAGGATCGGACCGTGGTCCAGGTCAGCGGTCACCTGGTGCACGGTGACACCGGCTACCTTGCAACCGGCATCCAGCGCGCGCTGGTGCGTGTGCAAACCGGGGAATGCAGGCAACAGCGACGGGTGAATATTCAGCAAGCGGCCCTCGTAACGCGCCACAAAACCTGGCGTCAGGATGCGCATAAAGCCGGCCAGCACCACCAGCGCGGGATTGCCCGGCACCTCAAAACGATCAATCACAGCACTTAACGCCGCATCAAATGCCTCGCGCGAGGCAAAGGTTTTGTGGTCCAGCACCTCGGTGGCCAAGCCCTGCTCCTGCGCAAAAACCAGCCCACCGGCCGCGGCCTTGTTGCTGATCACCGCAGCCACGCGGGCCCCATACTTGTCGTGCCAAGCTTCACGTTTGGCAGTTTTTACGATGGCGGCCATGTTGGAGCCGCCGCCTGAGATCAAAATAACGATGTTTTTCATAGGTTAGCCTTAATTATCACTCTGAGCACTTTTCCCATGACTCTTGCCCCCACCCCCTCTCCGACCCTCACCCCGATCGAGGCCCGCGTGCTTGGCACCTTGATGGAAAAAGCCCGCACCGTGCCCGACAGCTACCCGCTCACGCTCAACACGCTGCTGATCGGCTGCAACCAGAAAACCACCCGCGACCCGCTGATGGAGTTGAGCGAGGCCCAAATTGCCACCGCCCTGGACAACCTGAAATCCCTGGGGCTGGTGCGCGAAAGTAGCGGCAGCCGCACCACGCGGTACGAGCACAATTTTCAGCGTGGCATCGGCGTCTTTGAGCAATCCGCCGTGTTGCTGGGCCTGCTGATGTTGCGTGGCCCCCAAACGGCGGGCGAATTGCGGCTCAACACCGAGCGCTGGTACAAGTTCGCCGACATCTCGTCGGTCGAAGGTTTTCTGGAAGAGTTGCAAGACCGCTCAGCAGAAAAAGGTGGCCCGCTGGTGGTCAAAATGGCCCGCGCACCGGGCGCCCGCGAGCAACGCTGGGCTCACTTGCTGTGCGGACCGGTAGACGCAACCCAAACCGGGGTCAGTCGCAGCAACGACGGCACCTCCAGCAACACCTCGGAGCGCCTCGAACGGCTTGAAGCGGAGGTTTCTCAATTGCGCGAAACCGTGCAAAAACTCTGTGCTGAACTGGGCATTTCACTGCCTGAGTAGGACTGAACAAGTGCCGATGTGGCACTACGCAATCGACCTACTCGGCTTCGTGCACCCGCAAAAAGCTCGCAAACCGGGGCAGGCCGTTAGGCGTGCGGTCGCGGTAGCGGTAGGTCACGGTTGACCCCAGTTTGGGTGGTGCCGCGCGTTCGGCGTCCGTGAAACCGGTGCCCAGAGAGAAACGCTGACCATTGGGCATTTCCAGCACCAGCGCGCCCAGGCGGCCCTTGTTTTTGCCCTTGCCTGGCACATAGGCCACTACCTTGGCGTCTTCGTCCGGCATGGGTTTGAGCTTGCGCAAGGCATCGCTGCGACCGGGTTTCCACTCCGCATCGGCGCGGTGCAGCACGAAGCCTTCGCCACCCTCATCGGCCAGCGCTTGCAGCTGGGTTTGCAGGGTATCGCGGTCCGGCACACGCAACTGTTCAATTGGCTGCAACCAGGGCACGCCCGTCTTTTCAAGCAAGGAAGCAATCCGCGCCGCGCGTTCGTCAAAGCGGCCGGGTTGACCGGGTAAATCAAAAATCATGTAGCGCAGTTCGCGCCATTCGGCGTCGATCGGCACGCTGCGACGCACGCTGGCAGAGAGGGCATCGAAATTGCGCCGCCCCAACCACAGCTCCCCATCCAGCGGCGTTGAGGGCAAAGCGGCCGTAAACCAGGGCGGTGCGGCAATGCGCCGGCCACTGCGGAAACGCAGCGTGTGGCCATCCCAAAAAGCACGTACCCCATCAAGTTTTTCGCTCACCAGGTAACCCAGCGGGTCCAAGCCGACTTGCCAGTTTTTGGCCAGCATGAGCGCCGGTGTCGCCAGCGTAGCAGCTTGGGCGGTGGTGCCATGCTTGCTGGCCGCCGTTGAAGCCAAAGGAAAGAAAGTGGTGCCCAGAAGCAGCGCCAGGAGCGTGGCCTGGCGACTGACGGATCGTTGTGTCATTGTTGGATGTATCCCTGAAACCATGTCGGGGAAAGTGTACGACGCAGGCGCATGCGCCTGTATGAGCCAGCGCAGCTTCAGGCAATCAGGCGCGACGATTTGGGCACATGGGCCATCAAAAATTCCATCTGATCCGCAAGGATCCGGCGATTGCGCAGGATGAAATCTTCCCACAGGCTGGGGATATAAGGCGTGTAGAGCAGCGGCATGTGGGCCTGCTCAGGGGTGCGGTGGCTTTTACGGTGGTTGCACGGGCGGCACGCGGTGACCACGTTCATCCAGACATCAATCCCATTTTGCGCAAAGGGAATGATGTGTTCGCGCGTCAGGTCTTCTTCATGGAAATGACCACCGCAGTAGGCACAAATATTACGATCGCGGGCAAACAGTTTGCCGTTCGTCAAACCCGGCTTCAGATGAAAAGGGTTGATATTGGGCACGCCCCGGGTGCCAATGATGCTGTTGACGGTGATGATCGACTGTTTGCCAGTGAGCGCGTTGTGGCCGCCATGGAAAACTGCCACCTGCGCGCCCATCTCCCAGCGAACCTCATTGGCAGCGTAATAGATCACCGCTTGCTCCAGCGAAATCCACGATTGGGGCAACCCTTGGGCTGACAGTTTCAAGACCTTCAAAACACACCTCCTGAATTGTCTGAACTATTGCGGGACAGAGCGCCACGATGCGAAGCGGGCCGCGTCCTCAACCGATCAGACAGAAATGCAATGAACCCAGCAACCGGGCTCAAAAAGACGAACCCCAGTGCTAAGAGACAATATAACTTGTTTTTATGACACTACGGCTAAACGCGCTTTCAATCACTGCGCTGACGGCCATCAAAAAGATACCCATTCCATGAAGGTTTTTCGCGGCTTTAACCATCCTGGCATCGCCCGTTCCTGCGCGTTGACCATTGGCAACTTTGACGGCGTACACCGGGGCCACCAAGCCATGCTGGCGCTGCTGCGCGGCGAGGCCCAGCAGCGCGGCATTCACAGCTGCGCCATGACCTTTGAACCGCACCCGCGTGACTACTTTGCCGCCGCCAGCCACCGACCCGAATTGGCCCCGGCCCGCATCGGCACCCTGCGCGACAAGCTCACCGACCTGGCCCAAAGCGGCATCGACCAGACCGTGGTGCTGCCCTTTGATGCACGCCTGGCCTCACTTTCGCCCCAAGCATTTATTGACGAGGTGCTGGTGAAAGGCCTGGGCGCCAAATATGTTTTGGTTGGTGATGATTTCCGGTTTGGCGCCAAACGTGCGGGCGACTACACCCTGCTCGATGTGGCAGGTGTTGCACAAGGATTCGATGTGGCGCGAATGAACAGCTACGAGGTACACCGGCTGCGGGTATCGAGTTCAGCGGTGCGCGATGCCCTCGGCCAAGGTCGCATGGACGATGTCACCCGACTGCTGGGGCGCCCCTACCGCATCTCAGGCCATGTGGTGCATGGCCGCAAACTAGGTCGCGAACTGGGGTTCAGAACCCTGAACCTGCGCTTTGCCCACTGGAAACCAGCTGCCAGCGGCATCTTTGTGGTGCTGGTGCATGGACTGACTCCGACCCCATTGGCCGGTGTTGCCAATATTGGCGTTCGCCCGTCACTGGACCCCGATGACGTGAACGGCGGCCGTGTGCTGCTCGAAACCCATTGCCTGGACTGGCCCACCAGCCTCGGTGCAGAGGGTGCCTACGGTAAAATTATCCGGGTTGAACTCCTCCACAAACTGCACGACGAACTGAAGTACGACTCGCTTGCCGCCCTCACCGCAGGCATCAACCAGGATTGCCTCGATGCTCGTACCTACTTTGCCACTCAGCGCCACCATGACTAATACACCCTCGCCTGCTCCAGAATCCGCCGCCAAGACCGACTACCGCGCCACACTCAACCTGCCAGATACGCCGTTTCCGATGCGCGGCGACCTGCCCAAGCGCGAGCCGGGCTGGGTCAAAAACTGGGAAGACCAGGGGCTGTACCAAAAACTGCGGGCGGCCCGCGCGGGTGCCCCCAAGTTTGTGCTGCACGACGGCCCACCGTATGCCAATGGCCAGATTCACATGGGCCACGCGGTCAACAAGATTCTGAAAGACATGATCGTCAAGGCGCGTCAGCTCAAAGGCATGGACGCCGCCTACATTCCCGGTTGGGATTGCCACGGTCTGCCCATCGAGAACGCGATCGAGAAAAAGTTTGGCCGAAAACTGGCTAGAGACGACATGCAAGCCAAGAGCCGCGCCTTTGCCACCGAGCAGATCGACCTGCAACGCGTGGACTTCAAGCGCCTGGGCGTGCTGGCCGAGTGGGACCGCCCGTATCGCACCATGGATTTCAAGAACGAGGCCGAAGAACTGCGCGCATTCAAAAAGGTGGTGGAACGCGGCTTTGTGTACCGTGGCTTGAAGCCGGTGTACTGGTGTTTTGACTGCGGCTCGTCCCTGGCCGAGTTTGAGATTGAATACGCCGACAAGAAATCTCAAACGCTGGATGTGGCGTTTTTGAGCGCCGAGCCTGCCAAACTGGCTGCCGCCTTTGGCCTGGAAGCGCTCAGCAAAGACGCCTTCGCCGTGATCTGGACCACCACCGCCTGGACCATTCCGGCCAATCAGGCGCTCAACCTGAACCCGGAACTGATCTACGCCTTGGTCGACACCGAGCGTGGTTTGCTGATGCTGGCCGAGAGCCTGGTCGAGAAATGTCTGGAGCGTTACCAACTCACGGGCACCATCGTTGCCACTACGCAAGGCAAAAACCTCGCGGGCCTGAACTTCAAGCACCCGTTTGCCCACGTTGACGCCGGTTACGACCGCCTGAGCCCAATCTACTTGGCCGACTACGCCACGGCCGACGACGGCACCGGCATCGTTCACTCGGCGCCTGCTTATGGCGTAGAAGATTTCAACTCCTGCGTCGCGCATGGCATGAAATACGACGATATTTTGAACCCGGTGCAAGGCAACGGCGCTTACGAGCCCGAGTTGCCCCTGTTTGGCGGCCAGCACATCTGGAAAGCCTGCCCGGTCATCATTGATGCGCTGCGCGAAGCCGGTCGCCTGTTTTGCACCACCGACATCGTGCACAGCTACCCGCATTGCTGGCGCCACAAAACGCCAGTGATCTACCGCGCGGCAGCCCAGTGGTTCATCCGGATGGACGACGGCGTGGGCGTTTTCACCAAAGACAAGGCGCCCAAATCGCTGCGTCAACTGGCTCTTGACGCCATCGAAGACACCGCGTTTTATCCCGAAAATGGCAAAACCCGCCTGCGCGACATGATTGCCGGCCGGCCCGACTGGTGCATCAGCCGCCAGCGCAGCTGGGGCGTGCCGCTGCCCTTCTTTTTGCACAAAGACAGTGGCGAACTGCACCCGCGCACGATGGAGATTCTGGACATTGCCGCCGACATGATCGAGCAAGGCGGCGTGGAAGCCTGGAGCAAGGTCACGACCGAAGAAATTCTGGGCGAGGCAGATGTCGAACACTATTCCAAGAGCACCGACATTCTCGAAGTCTGGTTTGACTCCGGCACCACCCACACCACCGTGCTCAAAGGCTCGCACGCCGGTGCCGGTCATGCAAGCGGCCCCGAAGCCGACCTGTACCTCGAAGGCCATGACCAACACCGCGGCTGGTTCCACTCCTCGCTGTTAACGGCGTGCGCCATGTATGGCCGCCCGCCCTACAAAGGCATCCTGACCCACGGTTTTACGGTGGACAGCAAGGGCCACAA
>NZ_JBAWYV010000162.1:0-6240 GCF_037143375.1 Rhodoferax sp.
TCACCATGCTGGCCTTCCTGATCAAGGCCTGCGTGTCAGCGCTCAAGAAATTCCCCGATTTCAACAGCTCGCTCGACGGCGACGCGATCATCTACAAGCAGTATTTCCACATCGGTTTTGCGGCTGACACACCCAACGGCCTGATGGTGCCGGTGATCAAGGATTGCGATAAAAAAGGCATCTTCCAGATATCGCAGGAAATGAGCGATCTGGCCAAGAAGGCGCGTGACGGCAAGCTCAGCCCGGCAGAAATGTCTGGCGCTTCGTTCACCATCTCGTCCTTGGGTGGCATTGGCGGGCGTTACTTCACGCCAATCATCAATGCGCCTGAGGTGGCGATTTTGGGTGTCTGCAAATCGACCATGGAGCCGGTGTGGGATGGCAAAGCGTTCCAGCCGCGCCTGATGTTGCCGTTGAGTTTGACGTGGGATCACCGAGTGATTGACGGCGCCGCTGCGGCCCGCTTCAACGTCTATCTGGGCCAGATCCTGGGCGATTTCCGCCGGGTTTTGCTCTGAGTGACCCAAGCAAGAGGCGGCAGTGTGCGGGGCATTGGGCCCCGCCTCATGCTGCCAAAGGCCCAGAAATCGGCGGAGCCCAACACCCCGCACACTGCGGTGAGCGTTGTGGCCCACCAAGGGTTTAAGAAAAAAACGTACTGATTGATTGGTAATAAAAAATGGCACTTATCGACATCAAAGTTCCCGACATTGGCGACTTCGCCGAAGTCACCGTCATCGAACTCATGGTCAAACCGGGCGACACCATCAAGCCCGAACAAAGCCTGATCACCGTGGAAAGCGACAAAGCCTCCATGGAGATTCCCTCCAGCCACGGCGGCGTGGTGAAAGAGCTCAAGGTCGCGCTGGGCGACAAGGTCAAAGAAGGCTCGGTCGTGCTGGTGATGGAAGTGGCGGGCGACGCTGCGACCCCGGTTTCAGAGTCAAAACAGGCTGTAGCCCCCGTCGCACCTGCGCAAGAAGCTATAAATACAGTAGCTACTCCAGCGCCAACCGCTTCCAGCTTTGCGGGCACGGTCGATCTGGACTGCGACCTGATGGTGCTTGGTGGCGGCCCCGGTGGCTATTCGGCTGCCTTCCGCGCGGCTGATTTGGGCCTCAAAGTGGTTCTGGTCGAACGCTACGCCCAATTGGGTGGCGTCTGCCTGAACGTGGGTTGCATCCCGAGCAAGGCGCTGCTGCACGTAGCCGCCGTGATCGACGAAGTAAGCCACCTGGCGCCACTCGGTGTTGATTTTGGTGCGCCCAAGATCAACGTCGACATGCTGCGCGGCCACAAAGAAAAAGTCATCACCAAGCTCACTGGCGGATTGGCCGCGATGGCCAAGATGCGCAAAGTGACCATCGTGCGCGGCTACGGTGCCTTCGTCGGCGCCAATCACATCACCGTGGAAGAAACCACGGGCACGAGCCAAGAGAAAACCGGCAAAACGCAAACCATTGCGTTCAAACGCGCCATCATCGCGGCCGGTTCGCAAGCCGTGCGCCTGCCGTTCATGCCGAACGACCCGCGCGTGGTGGACAGCACCGGCGCGCTGGCTTTGAAAGAAGTCCCCAAGCGCATGCTGATCTTGGGCGGCGGCATCATCGGTCTGGAGATGGGCACCGTTTACAGCACGCTGGGCGCCCGCCTGGATGTGGTGGAAATGATGGATGGCCTGATGCAAGGCGCTGACCGTGACCTGGTCAAAATCTGGCAAAAGATGAACGCGCCACGCTTTGACAACATCATGCTCAAGACCAAAACGGTGGGCGCCAAAGCCACACCCGAAGGTATTGAAGTGACGTTTGCACCAGCGGAAGAGGGCGGAACCTGCCCCGCACCGCAGACTTACGACTTGGTTCTGCAAGCGGTGGGCCGCACGCCTAACGGCAAGAAACTGGCCGCTGAAAAGGCCGGGGTCGCTGTGACTGATCGCGGTTTCATCAACGTCGACATCCAGATGCGCACTAACGTTCCCCACATCTTCGCCATTGGCGATATCGTCGGCCAGCCGATGCTGGCGCACAAGGCGGTGCATGAAGCGCATGTGGCCGCTGAAGTGATTGCCGGTGAACTGCAAGGCAACAAAGAGCTCGCAGCCGCCGCCTTCAACGCCCGCGTCATCCCCAGCGTGGCCTACACCGACCCCGAAGTGGCCTGGGTTGGCCTCACGGAAGACCAGGCCAAAGCGCAAGGCATCAAGGTCAAGAAGGGCTTGTTCCCCTGGAACGCGTCAGGGCGCGCCATTGCCAATGGCCGCGACGAAGGCGTCACCAAACTGCTGTTTGACGATTCGCCAGAAGCGCACGGCCACGGCAAGATTCTGGGCGGCGGCATGGTTGGCACCCACGCCGGCGACATGATCGGCGAAATTGCCCTGGCGATTGAAATGGGCGCGGATGCGGTCGATATCGGTAAAACGATTCACCCCCACCCCACGCTGGGTGAATCCATCGGCATGGCGGCGGAAGTGGCACACGGTAGCTGCACAGATTTGCCGCCAGCACGGAAGTAAACCGCTAACCGCTATTAATTAAATAGCTGGCCGCGCAATCCCTACGGGGGCTGCGCGGTTTTTTTATCTGTATGTTTTAAGATTCTGTAGTGACTTCGCCAGGCGTTGTGTCAGACTTCCGGTTAGGGGTTGCCACGGTTGCCTGAATAGAATAGCGAACATTCCCCGTGTTCTGGTCGGGGAACGCAACATAAAGCCTGGCATTGAAATACAACGCTGGGCTTTCATTCACATCAGGACTCTCAATGAAGTTTTCCCTCCTTGTCGGTGGTGTTTTTTTTGCAGCAGCGCTGACCGCCCAGGCGCAAGACAGTAGCTTGCCTTTATGGGAAGTTGGTGCTTTCGCGGGCCTTGCTTCGACGCCTGCCTATCCCGGATCTGCCGAGCGCTCGTCACGCGCGCTGGTGCTTCCCTTTTTGATATATCGAGGGGATGTGCTGCGTGTCGACCGCAGTAGCTTTGCCGCACGTATCGTCCATGCTGATGACTACGAGGTTGATGTTGGTTTTTCAGGTGCTTTACCGGCCAGTTCAGATGACATTGCGGTACGCCGTGGTATGCCTGACTTGGGGACCTTGCTCGAGTTTGGTCCACGTCTGAAGATGACCTTGGCTCGGCCAACGCAGACCAGTCGCATTCGGCTGGAAGTGCCGTTGAGAGCCGTAATGGAATTCAACAACGGCGTGCGCACCCAGGGCGCGTCGTTTGAGCCCGAGTTGGTGTATGAAGCCCTGGATTTAAGCTCGGGCTGGCGCTACTCCGCAAGCGGAAGTCTGGTATTTGGTGACAGCCAGTTGAATAACTATTTTTACGGTGTCTCGTCGCAATTTGCTACCGCCACACGACCGGCTTACGATGCGCAGGCGGGCCTGATTTCGACCCGCTTAGGGCTCAGCGCAGCCAAAGACATCTCACCGGATGTGCGCGTATTTGGGTTTGTCCGTTACGAGCTTTATGACGGCGCCGCCAACCGTGCCAGTCCGCTCTTCCTTCAATCCAATGGCACCAGCGTGGGCGTCGGGTTAACGTGGACACTGAGTCGTTCTGAGAGTCGCGCTGCGAACTAGAACGCGTCAACGACTTCAGCTTGCTCGAAGCGTGAGGGATCGGGGAACATGCGTTGCAAGGCATCGCGCACTTGACTCAATCGGGGGTCGTCGGGGTGGGCGTTGTCGGTGGTGTCGTTAATGCAAAAGAAATCAAGCTCACCCAATGAAGACTTCAGCACTGAAAGCTCAGCGGGTTGGTTTTTATCCCCGGTTGAAACGTGTGCATGGACGTAGTCCCGGACCTTGGCCATGCCTTGGCTTAGCGACCAGCGCAACACAAAATCAGAAACGATAGTCGGTTTGTCCCAGGTGCGAAACACGGTGGAGCGCACCATCGCGAAAAGTTCGGGTGCCAGACTTTCCAGCTCAAAAAGGACGGACTTGATCAGAGGGCGAGGTGAGTGGGCAAAGGTGCGAAAAGTCGGTGTGTAGTGCGGCACTTTTTGGGTGTTCAACTGCGTACTCAGCCACTGATGCGACAAGCGACAGGCATTGTCCAGCGCGGTGGCATCCTCCCGAAGGGGTTCGTTGCTGACGACGGGTTCATCCGACCAACCCACATACACCCCACTTTTCCAAAACCAGTCTGCCAGTTTGACCGGCGCACCAAAAAAAACATCGTCGTTAAAGTAAAAGAAACGTTCTGACAGGTTGGGGATGCGATGGATGTAAGACTCTATATGGCCGGAATCAAACGTTGGTAATGATGCTGCAGGAATCAGATCGCGGTGATCAATCACGGTGAGTTGTTGGTGCGCATGAAGCCAGGCGGGCGCTTGGGAATCTGTGACGATATAAATATGTCCATGCGCCGGGAAATATCGCTCTAGCGCACGAAGGCTGTATCGCAGTTCGTCGTTGTCCCGAAACCGCCCTTCGACATTGCTGTAAACAGCCATGGTCTTGCGCTGCTTGGCGCTTAGTTTTTCATAGGCGAGTTGGCGCTTGAGTCGCCAGCAGGGGTCATTGCCGTCGACCCAGAGGTAAACAATGTCAACGGGTTGGGAGTGATCCATAGTTTCAACAGGTCCAATCAGATGGAAGATGCCACCAGACCAAGCCCGCGATTTTACCCAGTTGACTATTTTTTGTGCAGGCTGGGTTTTTGGCCTTGTGGCAGACCCAGTGCCTCAAATACCTTTATCGCCGCCCAGGCATCGTTGGCCGAGTAAATGATCTGGCTTTCCGTTAATTGCAGATTCGACCAGTTGGAGGTGGTGGCTTTTTTGGACTTCAGGAAACGCCGATTGAACAGCACCGCTACCGCGCTACGGACACCGAGTTCTTTGACATAGCCTTTTTCCCTGAAAATATCATTGAGATCGAGGACATTTTGGGGGCGGACGCCCAAGGTTCGCATGATTTGAACATGGTCACCGGCCAGTCCAAACCCGACCTTGGAAATGCTGTTGGAGACCAGTAGCGCAGACGCCGCCTCACGGCACCCTGCGTCATGCATCTGGAATATGTAGGCGGTGTGCAATGTTGAGAATTGCACAACATGGGGTCCTGCGGAGACTTCATCCCGAACAAACGTGGGTTTTGACTCCGTATCGAAACCGAGCACGGCATGCAACTCAAGCTTTTTGAAAGCCAGTTCAGCCTCCGGCCGCGTGGAAACGACAACGATGTTGTCAAGACCAAGGCGTATGAGGGGCTCAAGCCCGGCTATTTCATCTCTGGAGGGCGCAGTTAAACGTGACATGAATTGGCCTGGTAAAAGCCGAAAGGGAAGGGCGCGCTAGCGAACAGCAGGTTCAGCGAGGGGTGCAACCTGGAGCACCGGGGGGTCTGGTTGCAAAGTCAGCACTCGGCGCGCACCGTCAAAACGACGACTCCAATACGAGATGCCCATGTCTTCGACCCGAACTTCACTACCGGGTTTGGGAGAGTGAATGAACTTGCCTTCGCCGATGTAAATGCCGACATGGCTGAAGGCTCGGCGCATGGTGTTGAAAAACACCAAGTCACCGGGTTTCAGGTCGGAGCGGTCAATGCGTTCAGTGACTGCGGCTTGCTGTTCGGCTTTACGAGGCAGGATCAAGCCGATGGTTTGCTCGAAAGTGGCGCGGACAAACCCGCTGCAGTCGAATCCGGATTCCACCGTATTGCCACCGCGGCGGTAAGGCACCCCCAAAAAACCCATGGCCGTGAAGACCAGTCCCGATGTTGTTTCACCGACGGTTTGGCGCATCTGGTCTATCTTTGCCAGCAGGCCTTTGTTGATCAGGAGTTGGTCCATCGAGTCGGTCGCATCCGCGGGTGCGGCATGCACACTGGCGGTAAATAAGAAGGCAAACAGCAGGGCTGTCGCTTTTCGCATCAAAATTTGCATGGTCGCAGTATAAGTGCCATGCCAAAAATCATGATTTACGGTCTTGGCTGCGGTTTAATCTACGCTTCACTGAATTGAACTCACTTCTCCAGAAAGCTTGCCATGTTGCTTGACGCCGCCCAATCCCAACTCGTCCTGGTGGACTACCAAATCCGCTTGATGCCCGCCATTTTTGAAAATTCCCTGGTAGTTGCCAATGCAGTGCGCTTGGGTCAGTTGGCCAAGTTGATGGAGGTACCGGTGTGGGGAACTGAGCAAAACCCGTCAAAACTGGGGGAAAACGCCGCCGAGATCAAAGCGCTTTGCGCTCAGACCTTGAGCAAGATGCATTTCAGCGG
>NZ_JBAWYV010000163.1:0-6202 GCF_037143375.1 Rhodoferax sp.
TCAGGGCTTGCTTACAATCTGCCAACTTCAGGAGTTCAGTTCCCATGACGATTAAGAGTGACAAATGGATCCGCCACATGGCCGAGACCACCGGCATGATTGAGCCCTTTGAGCCGCGCCAGGTGCGCGAGCGCGACGGCAACAAGATCATCAGCTACGGCACCAGCAGCTACGGTTACGACATCCGCTGCGCGCCCGAATTCAAGGTGTTCACCAACATTCACAGCACCGTGGTGGACCCGAAAAACTTTGATGAAAAAAGCTTTGTCGATTTTTACGGCGACAGTTGCATCATTCCTCCCAACAGCTTCGCGCTGGCCCGCACCATGGAGTACTTTCGTATTCCCCGCAACGTGCTGACCATTTGCCTCGGCAAGAGCACCTATGCCCGTTGCGGCATCATCGTCAACGTGACGCCTTTTGAGCCCGAGTGGGAAGGCTACGTGACGCTTGAATTCAGCAACACCACGCCCCTGCCTGCAAAAATTTACGCTGGCGAAGGATGTGCCCAAGTGCTGTTCTTCGAGAGCGATGAAGTCTGTGAGACCAGCTACAAAGACCGCGGCGGCAAGTACCAGGGCCAGGTCGGCGTGACCTTGCCCAAAGCCTGAGCCTGCCAAAAGCGTCCTCGTAGTTCAACAGGAGTGGTGCCATGAAGTGGGAAGGCAATCGCGAATCGGACAACGTCGAAGACCGCCGTGATGAAGGTGGTTCATCCAGCGGTGGTAGTGGCTTTGGCGGGCGTGGACTGGGCCTTGGCTCCATAGCCATCGCCCTGGTGGCGTCTTACTTTTTAGGCGTCAGCCCCATGACGGTGCTCAGCCTGCTCAGCGGAGGCAATCCCGCCCCCCAAACGCAGCAAGTCGCCGCCCACAAACCCCCTGCGGAGGACCACATGGCCAAGTTCGTGGCTACCGTGCTGGGAGATACCGAAGATGTCTGGAAAGACGTGTTCTCCAAGGGTGGCGCGACCTACAAAGAACCCAAACTGGTGCTGTTCCATGGCGCCACACCCACCGCTTGCGGGCAAGGGCAGGCTGCGATGGGGCCTTTTTATTGCCCGGGTGACCAGAAGGTTTACATCGATCTGGATTTTTATAAAACGCTCAAGGATCGCCTCGGTGCACCGGGCGATTTTGCGCAAGCCTATGTGATCGCCCATGAGGTCGGGCACCATGTGCAAAACCTGCTGGGCATCAGCGCCAGGATGGACCAGAAGCGGGGCAGCGTTAGCCCGACCGAATACAACGCCTTGAGCGTCCGACTCGAACTCCAGGCCGATTGTTTTGCCGGTGTTTGGGCCAATCATGCGCAGGCCGCCCGGCAGTTGCTTGAGCAAGGAGATGTGGAAGAGGCCATGAACGCCGCGGCAAAAATTGGCGATGACGCTTTGCAGCGTTCCAGTGGCCGTGCTGTGGTGCCCGATAGTTTTACCCATGGCACCAGTGCGCAGCGTCAACGTTGGTTCGATATCGGTCTGAAAAATGGCAGTGTCAAACGCTGCGATACGTTTTCTGCACGCCAATTGTGATATATCGAGGATAATAGGGGTTTGCCCCAGTTCTTGGGTGCCATCAGCTATCGGATTGGTAGCATTTGACCTTGGCTATGAATGCTTGAATTGACTTCTGATCAAACCCCTGATCTGACCCTGACCCCCGACACTTTGCCCATGGCCTTTGCCCAGTTGCAATTGGCCGAGCCCTTGGCTCGCGCCGTGGCCGAGATGGGTTACGCGACCATGACGCCGATCCAGGCGCAGGCGATTCCCGTTGTCCTGCAAGGACGTGACGTGATGGGCGCTGCCCAAACCGGCACCGGCAAGACTGCCGCTTTTGCCCTGCCGCTACTGCAGCGCATGATGAAGCACGAGAACCCCTCGACTTCGCCCGCTCGCCACCCGGTGCGTGCCTTGGTGCTGCTGCCAACGCGCGAGCTGGCCGATCAGGTCGCCCAGCAAGTCAAGCTCTACGCCAAATACACCTCACTGCGCAGTGCCGTGGTGTTTGGCGGCATGGACATGAAGCCCCAGACGCTGGAGCTGAAAAAAGGCGTTGAGATTTTGGTGGCAACACCGGGTCGCTTGCTGGACCACATTGAAGCCAAAAATGCGGTGCTTAACCAGGTTGAGTACGTGGTGCTGGACGAAGCTGACCGCATGCTTGACATCGGGTTCCTGCCCGATTTGCAACGCATCTTGAGTTACCTGCCCAAGCAGCGCATCACGCTCCTGTTTTCGGCCACGTTCTCCTCAGAGATCAAGCGTCTGGCCAGCAGTTACCTGCAAGACCCGGTGACGATTGAAGTCGCCCGCTCCAATGCCACCGCCTCTACGGTTGAGCAGCACTTTTACAGTGTGGGCGACGATGACAAGCGCCACGCCCTGCACCAAATCCTGAAACAACGCGGCATGAAGCAGGCGTTTGTGTTCGTGAACAGCAAGCTGGGCTGTGCCCGACTGGCGCGCTCGCTGGAACACGAAGGCCTCAAAACCACCGCACTGCATGGCGACAAGAGCCAGGACGAGCGTTTGAAAGCCCTCGATTCGTTCAAAAAAGGCGAAGTTGATTTGCTGGTGTGTACTGACGTGGCCGCCCGTGGGTTGGACATCAAGGACGTGCCTGCCGTGTTCAACTTTGATGTGCCTTTCAATGCCGAAGACTACGTGCACCGCATTGGGCGCACGGGTCGTGCTGGCGCTGCTGGCTTGGCTGTGACGTTTGTCTCCAAGAGTGACACCCGACTGGTCGCCGATATTGAAAAGCTCATTAAAACCAAGATTGAGCTGGAAGCGGTTGAGTTTGACGAAGACGTGCCTGACATTCGCAAGCAAGGCCGCATCAATGACGGCCGTCGCATGTATGCCGAAGGTGCGCAGGATGATTCGCGTCAGGGCCGCAACCGCGGTGCCATGCACGACGTGGCGCATGAAGGTCAGTTTGCACGTCAGGATCGTCCGCCTCGCCGTGACTTCACGCGCCAAGCACCTGTTTCGCGTGATCCGTTCTTTGACAAACCTTATGAAGCAGCCCCTGCAACAGCCACAGCCCCTTCCTGGGAAGCGGCTGTGACGCGGCCAGGTGCACGCAGTATTTCAGCCAACATCAAGCCCAAGCGACGCATAGCCGCTTTGTTCAAGTCAGAGCCCTCGCTCACTTGACGGAACCCTGATAGAAAAAATGCCGGACTTGTTCCGGCATTTTCATTTTTGGGTCTGATTATTTGCCCGGTTTTTGGGCTTGCTCGCACTTCACCTGAAGCAGCTTTTGAGCGAGCGGCGCACCTGAGCCGGCGCTGCTTATGCGCAAGGCACTCAAACAGCCACCCCACACGCAACCTGTATCAAGCGACAGCACATCAGCACGGTTCAGCCAGCCTAGCGTGGACCAGTGCCCAAAGGCCACTGTGATGTGGGCGGTCTTGCGTTCGGGTACCTCAAACCACGGCATGAAACCTTCGGGTGTGGCACCAGCCCCTTCTTTGGTCGCAAACTCCATATGCCCACGGGCATCACAAAAGCGCAACCGGGTCAGCGCATTCACGATCACGCGCAATCGCGAGTGACCCGTGAGTCCTTCGTCCCAGACTGCGGGCTCATCGCCATACATTTGATGCAAAAAATCACCCAGGTCAGGGCTGCGCAACATGGACTCCACCTCGGTTGCTAGTGCTATTGTTTTTGCAGCGGTCCACGCAGGCAGCACGCCGGCGTGCACCATCAATACCTCATGGATATCAAGGCGTTCCAAAATCGCCATGCGCTGCCAACGTAGCCAGTCCAGCAAGGCCGGGCGGTCCGGGGCGCCCAGAATCCCGTTGAGCGTGTCTTTGCGGTGTGGCTTGCGCGCCCCATGGGCCACCGCCAGCAGATGCAGGTCGTGGTTGCCCAAAACGCACTGAACTGCCGCGCCATAACCCATCAGGCGTCGCAACACGCCCGCCGAGTCCGGACCCCGGTTGACCAGATCGCCCAGAAAGTAGAGCGAATCGCGGCTCGCAGAAAAAGAAATTTCATCCAGCAATCGTTGCAGAGCGCTATCGCAACCCTGCACGTCACCAATCAAGTAAAGTGCCATGGTGTTTATTTTCGCTGTTGATCCATGGATTTTTTACTGATTGTTTTTCTGACCCTGCTGAATGCTGTTTTTGCCATGTCGGAACTGGCACTGGCCGGTAGCAAGAAGTCGCGGCTCAACGCGATGGCCGAGGAGGGTGACAAAGGCGCGCAGGCCGCACTCACGCTGCTGGGCAACCCCAATCAATTCTTGTCAACGGTCCAGGTGGGCATTACGTCCATCGGTGTGCTTAATGGTATTGTGGGCGAGGCCGCCTTCAGTGAAGGCGTTGCCATCTGGCTGCATGGCTTTGGCGTGGCCGAAAAAGCAGCCGCAATTTCTGCCACCGCCATCGTGGTGACTTTAATCACCTTCACCACCATTATTTTTGGTGAACTGGTGCCCAAGCGCATCGGGCAACTGCACCCTGAGTCGGTTTCGCGCTGGGTGGCGCGGCCCATGCTATGGCTGGCGACAGTTGCCAAACCCTTCGTTAAATTATTGTCTGGTACTACTGCAGCCATGCTTAATTTGCTGCGGATCGACACCAACGCTTCGCGCGCTGTCACTGAAGAAGAAATTACCGCCAGCCTGGAGGAGGGCGTGGATGCCGGGGTGATTGAACAGCATGAGCACCAGATGGTGCAAAACGTATTTCAACTGGATGACCGACCCCTGACCTCGCTGATGGTGCCCCGGACCGACGTGGAATGGCTGGATGCGTCCAACAGCGTGGCGCAAAGCCTGAAAGCGGCGGGCACGGGTGGCCGGGGTGGCGCCCATTCCTGGTACCCGGTGTGTCGCAGTTCGCTGGACGATGTGGTGGGCAAGATCAGTATTGGCCGCTTGCTTGAATTGGGTGCCGATGCGCCGGGAACCATTGAAGACTATGTCACGCCCGCTACTTTTGTGCCGGAAACCCTGAGCGGTATGGAATTGCTGGAGCAATTTCGGGAGAAGGCAGGGCGCTTTGTGCTGGTGGTGGATGAATATGGCGTGGTGCAAGGCCTGTTAACACCGCGCGACCTGCTGGAAGCCATTACCGGTGAGTTGCAGCCGGGGGCGCAGATCGATGCATGGGCCACTCAGCGCGAAGACGGCTCATGGCTGCTCGATGGCGTGATGCCGGTGGGTGAGCTCAAGGTTCGCCTCGACATTGACGACTTGCCCGACGAAGACCGGGGCCGCTACAACACGGTGGCTGGCTTGCTGATGTCGGTCTCGGGCCACTTGCCGGTCACGGGTGAGCGCATTGTTTGTGGCGACTGGTTATTTGAAGTCGTTGACCTGGATGGCAAGCGGATTGACAAGGTGCTCGCGAGCCTGCGCCCTGTCAAGGGTGCGCAGGGGATAACGATGAAGCCGGCGACGGATTAGGCGCGACCGGCGAGTTGGTACGACAGCAGGCCGATCCATTCGTGCAAGAGCAGGTGCCACTTGCTGGCGCCGGTAGCCAGTGAATATTGAGTCCACGGGGTGTGCAAGCCAGTGCGGTAATCCACTGGGTAAGCGGTGACGTTCCAGCCCGCTTTGACAAAGGTGGCCATGGCGCGCGGCATGTGTGAGGCCGACGTTAATAGCAACCAAGGCTGGCTGGTGTTCATACCGGGCACGGCGGCGCTTAAAACTGCATTTTCGTAAGTGGTGTGCGAAGCTGATTCGTAGGTCACACGCAAGGGGTCAACACCCATGCGGTCAAAAAATATTTTGGCGCGGTCTGCTTCGGTCAGCTTGCCGGCAAACATCTCGCCTTCGCCCCCCGTGAACAGCAAGCGCAGGTGTGGGGTGCGCTGCATCAATTCAACCGCAGCTGTCATGCGTTCCGCCGCGTCATTCAAGGCTGGCTGGCCGTGGCCTTCCCAAACATAGGCAGGCTCCAGCGCACCGCCCAGCAGCACCACGCCCACAAAAGGCGGTATTGACGCGTTGATGGTCGGCGCCTTGTACCGGGTTTCAAGTTGGCGCAAGAGTGCGTCTGGCAACGGCTCCCACCCTTGCATCGTCAAAACGGTCAACGCAAGCCAAACCAGACCAACACCCCATTTGCGCCAGTGTGGCATCAATAGCAAACCACTCAGCAGCAGGACCAGAACCCAGGCCAGCGGCTGCGTCGCAAAAGAAAGTAATTTTGAGGCGATGAACATGGG
>NZ_JBAWYV010000164.1:0-6153 GCF_037143375.1 Rhodoferax sp.
TCTTTGCCCGGCTCTATGGGCTGAGCCCGGCGCAAAGCGGGCAGGTGTTTGCGGGGGTGGCGCCGAAAGACTTTGGTTTGTTGTAGATTAAATCGGTACATGACGGCATCTGGATAGACTTGAAGCTTCCAACATTCAGCAAAGCGACCAAAATGCCCATCACCAAAAACTGTCAGCAACTCGTGGCCGAAGCCACGGCTCAAATCACCACCTACACCGTTGAGCAAGTGCTGCCCCGCATGAACGATGCCTCGGTGCAAATTGTGGATATTCGCGACCCGCGCGAGCTGGAGCGCGACGGCACGGTGGTCGGTGCTTATCCGGCGCCGCGCGGCATGCTGGAGTTTTGGGTGGACCCCGGCTCGCCGTACCACAAGGCTTTGTTTGCCGATGAATCCAAAGAGTTCATCCTTTACTGCGGTGCTGGCTGGCGCAGCGCGCTGGCGGCTAAAACGTTGCAAGACATGGGCATGACCAATGTGGCGCACATCGAGGGCGGTTACGCCGCCTGGGTCAAAGCGGGCGCGCCGACCGAAACGCTGGCCCAGCAAAAAGCCCGCCGACAACCCAAAGTTTAAGCCTAATTGACCTCTAGCCCCCGTCTTGTCTGCGTGAGTAGCTATGAAATTTGAAGCAATTTTGTTTGACTGTGATGGCGTGCTGGTGGACAGCGAGCCCATCACCAACGGCGTGCTGCGCGACATGCTGGAGGAAAGTGGCTGGACCCTGAGCGCGGCCGAATGCATGCGTTTCTTTGTGGGCAAAGCGGTGCGCGACGAGCGCGCCACCATCGAGCGGCGCACCGGCCAGCCTTTGACCGAGGCCTGGATGCAGCGCTTTTACGAGCGCCGCAATCTGGAACTCGACACCCGGCTGGAGATCATTGCCGGGGCGCACGCGGCGGTGCGGGCGGCGTTTGACCACACCGGGCAGCGCATTACCTGCGCCTCGGGGGCGGACCGATTCAAGGTAGAAATGCAGTTGACCAAGGTCGGATTGATGGACTTCTTTGCTGGCAATATTTTCAGCGGCCACGAGTTGCCGCGCTCCAAACCGGCGCCCGATGTCTATCTGGCTGCCGCCCGGCATCTGAACGCGGCTCCGCAGCGCTGTCTGGTGATTGAGGATTCGGCCATTGGCGTGACGGCTGGCGTGGCCTCCGGCGCCACGGTGTGGGCGTATTGCCCAGAACCCGAGCAGGGCACCGCGCTGCTGCAGGCCGGTGCCAATCACTTGTTCGCAGATATGGCCGAGTTGCCCCAATTGCTGGCTTTGGTCTGAGCTTGGCAAGCGTCTTTTGCAACTGTCTGCACCAGAGTTGCAAACGGCTGCCTGTTTGACAGGCATCGGGCTGCAGGCCGCGCCAAATAAGGCTTTGGGCAGCTTGTTCTGGTAGCGGTGAACAAAGTTATCCACATAATTTGTGGATGGAGCTCAGTCACTTCATTGGCCTGTGCACAACCAAGCTTGCCGTGGCAATTTTTATTTTTTTTAGGTTGAAAATTTGATTTCAAAGGATATTTTTTTCTGTTTGTGGTGTAAGGATTGTTCTCTTTTTAGCTTGAAAACAAGACTTGTCAAGACTGCCTATTAAATAGGCAATGCGTTGCAGGCCACGCCAGCTAAGGCTCCGGCGGGTTTTCCTTGTGTTGTTCCACACAGTTATCCACAGAAGTTGTGGAGTCAGTTTATTTTCAGCCTGAAATCGATATTTGCTGACACTGCCTGTTTGGCAGGCACCGTGCTGCAAGCCGCGTCGGCAATGGGTTTGCAGGGGTTGTCCGGGGGCTGGTACACAAAGTTATCCACAAAATTTGGGGAGTGACGCTGACAAAGTTTGTGTTAGGCCCTAAAACCCCGAAATCACGAAAGTGGCGTTCCCAATCGCCTGAACTCGGCGGGCGACTCGCCGGTCCAATTGCGGAACGCGCGAATGAAGCTTTTCTCGTTCATGAAGCCTGCCGCTTGCGCCACTTGCTTAATTGGCCGGTCGGTGCGTAGCAGCAATTCCAGCGCCCGACTCTTGCGCACCTCGTCTTTCAGCGCCTGCAGCGAGGCGCCTTCGTCCTTAAGTTGGCGGTGCAGCGTGCGTGGCGACATATTCAGGAGTGCGGCCAGGTCGTCGGCGTTGTGGGTTTGTGACGGATGGGCAGTGAGCGCCTGTCGCACGCGTTGCACCAGCAGTCGGTCGCGCCGGTACTGCAGCACGGTCAGGGGCAGGGCGTGTTGCAGCATGTGCTGCAAGGCGGCTTCGTCGCGGCGCAAAGGCAGGGCCAGGTAACGGGCATCAAAGCAAATATGGGCGGACATCGCCTCAAACGTGGTGGGGCCAGAAAATAGCACGCCATAGACCGCCGCATGCGCCGGGGCAGCGTAGGGAAACTGGGCGTTGTGCAGCGGAATGCGCGAGTCAATCAGCCAGCACGCCACGCCCAGCAGGTTGCGCAGCACCGAGACCAGACAAAACTCGCGCAAGGCGCCCAAATCGCGTTGCTCAGTGAGCGTCACCGTCGCCAGCTCCCCTGTCACGCTGAGGCGTAGCGTGATGTCATCAGCAATCAGCCCGTGGTGCCGACACCAGCGCTGCAAGGCCACGCCCAAGTTGGGCGCGCTGATAGAAGCGCGCGCCAGCATGCCGTAGCTGCCCCAGGGCAGGCGGCGGCTGAACCAGCCCAGCGCTTCGTCGTCCAGTTCGCGCATGGCCGCACCCGAGATCGCTTCAAATTGCAGAGCGGTAATGCGGGACTGCGGCTGGTCAAGAAGTTCTGGCGCAATCTGTGCCTGTCGCAGCGCCTCGTCCGGGTTGCGCCCGTAACGCTGGTAAGCCATCAAAATGGCGTGGACAAAAGCGATAGGCGTAACAGCCGCACTGGCCGACTTGCCGCTGGCTTGGTTTGAGGGAGATGAGCTAAGGGTAAACACAGCCCCTACTGTGCCCCAGCTTGGCAGAATATGCAACCTCAGTGACCGTCGCTCAGCGGCGTACACGCCTATGCTCCCTCATTAGATTTCATCCTGAACCCGTGACCATTTCTGGACAAACCACATGACCCCCAGCCCGTTGAGCCCCGTGACCGACACCGTTCTGACCGCCAGTTTGTCCCGTGGGGCCACCGATCAACCCCTGATCGAGCAGACGCTGGGGGCGTACTTTGATGCCATGGTCACGCGCCAACCTGAGCATGAAGCGCTGGTCAGCGCCCACCAGCACCTGCGCTACACCTACCGCGAACTGCAAACCGCCAGCAACCAACTCGCCAGCGCCTTGCTGGGGCTGGGCTTGAAGCCGGGCGAACGTGTCGGTATCTGGTCCCACAACAACGCGCAGTGGTTGTTGATGCAACTCGCCACGGCCAAGGTCGGCCTGATTCTGGTGAATATCAATCCTGCTTACCGAGTGGCCGAACTGGAATACGCCCTGAACAAAGTGGCGTGCAAGGTGTTGGTGACGATGGCGCGTTTCAAGACCAGCGACTATGTGGGCATGCTGCGCGAGTTGGCGCCTGAGTTGAATAGCGCCTGGCTGGGTGACTTGCAATCGGTACGCCTGCCCTATTTGCGCACCGTGGTGTGGCTCGATGAGCCGGGCCAAGTAGCGGAGGAGGCTGGCCTGCTGCGTTTTTCTACCCTGCTGGCAAGCGGCGATGCCGCTGACCCGCGTGTGGCGTCAACGGCCAAACTGCTGCACCATACCGACCCGATCAACATCCAGTTCACCAGCGGTACCACCGGCTTCCCCAAAGGCGCCACGCTGACACACCGCAATATTTTGAACAACGGTTTCTTTATTGGCGAAGCCATGAAGCTCACGCCCGCTGACCGCTTGTGCATTCCGGTGCCGCTGTACCACTGCTTTGGCATGGTGCTGGGCAACCTGGCCTGCCTCACGCATGGCGCCACCATCGTCTATCCGAACGATGGTTTTGAGCCTTTAAGCGTGCTGCAAACCGTGCAGGATGAGAAATGCACCGGGCTGCATGGCGTGCCGACCATGTTCATTGCCGAATTGGACCATCCGCGCTTCAAGGAGTTTGATCTCTCCAGCCTGCGCACCGGCATCATGGCCGGCTCGCCGTGCCCGATCGAGGTCATGAAGCGCGTGGTGAGCGAGATGCACATGAGCGAGGTCACCATCGCCTACGGCATGACCGAAACCAGCCCGGTGAGCTGCCAGAGCACGACCACCACGCCGCTGGAAAAACGGGTCGCCTCGGTCGGCCTGGTGCAGCCGCATTTGCAGGTCAAAATGATTGACCCTGAAACCGGGGCCATTGTGGCGCCGGGGGTGGCGGGCGAGTTGTGCACGCGCGGCTACTCGGTCATGCACAGCTACTGGGAAGAGCCCAACCGCACCGCCGAGGCGATTGACGCCGAGGGCTGGATGCACACCGGCGACCTGGCGACGATGGACGCGCAGGGCTACGTGAACATCGTCGGGCGCATCAAGGACATGGTGATTCGTGGCGGTGAAAACATTTATCCGCGCGAGATCGAGGAATTCCTGTACCGCATCCCCCAGATTCAGGACGTGCAGGTGGTGGGGATTCCTGATACCAAATTTGGCGAAGAACTGTGCGCCTGGATCGTGCTGAAGCCGGGCCAGAGCCTGACCGAAGACGAGGTGCGCGCCTTTTGCAAGGGCCAGATTGCGCACTACAAGGTGCCGCGCCACATCCGTTTCGTGTCAGCGTTCCCGATGACCGTGACCGGCAAGATCCAGAAATTCAAAATCCGTGAAGAAATGAAATTGCAGCTGGGACTGCACGAAGACAAAACCGCCTGAAAGAAGACCTATGCCTATTCTTGAAACCAAACTCAACGCCCGCTCTGCGGATTTCCAGGCCAACGCGGCTGCCATGCGCGGCCTGGTCACCGACCTGAACGCCCAGATCGCCAAGGTCGCCCAAGGGGGCGGAGACGCTGCCCGCGCCAAGCACACCGGGCGCGGAAAGTTGCTGCCACGGGACCGCGTGCAAATGCTGCTTGACCCCGGCACGCCGTTTCTGGAGTTGTCGCCACTCGCGGCGATGGGGCTGTACCCGGACCGCGATGGGTCTGACAGCGCGCCGAGCGCCGGGCTGATCGCTGGCATTGGCCGGGTCAGTGGCGTGGACTGCATGATCGTGTGCAACGACGCCACGGTCAAAGGCGGCACCTATTACCCGATGACCGTCAAAAAGCATTTGCGGGCGCAAGAAGTGGCGCAGCAAAACCGCCTGCCGTGCATTTATCTGGTGGACTCGGGCGGTGCCAACTTGCCGAACCAGGACGAAGTGTTCCCCGACCGCGACCACTTCGGTCGCATCTTCTTCAACCAGGCCAGCATGAGCGCCGAGGGCATCGCGCAAATTGCGGTGGTGATGGGCAGTTGCACGGCCGGCGGCGCTTATGTGCCCGCCATGAGCGACGAGGCCATCATCGTCAAGAACCAGGGCACCATCTTTTTGGGCGGACCTCCGCTGGTGAAGGCGGCTACCGGCGAGGTCGTGACGGCTGAAGACCTGGGCGGCGGTGATGTGCACACGCGCCTCTCGGGTGTCGCCGATCACTTGGCCATGAACGATTTGCACGCACTGGCGCTGGCCCGGCAAGCGGTTGCGCATTTGAATCAAAAGAAGCCTCTAGCCCCCGCGCTGCTTGCGGTAGTAGCTCCTAAGTTTGTAGCAGAAGAGTTGTATGGTGTGATTCCGACCGACACCCGCAAGCCTTTCGATGTGCGCGAGATCATTGCCCGCATCGTCGATGGCAGTGATTTTCATGAGTTCAAGCCCCGCTTTGGCACCACGCTGGTGACCGGGTTTGCGCACATTGAAGGCATGCCGGTGGGCATCATTGCCAACAACGGTATTTTGTTCAGCGAGTCGGCGCTCAAGGGCGCGCACTTTATCGAGCTGTGCTGCCAGCGCAAGATTCCGCTGGTGTTTTTGCAGAACATCACCGGCTTCATGGTTGGGCGCAAGTACGAAAACGAAGGCATTGCCCGCAACGGCGCCAAGATGGTCACCGCGGTGGCGACCGCTGCGGTGCCCAAATTCACCATCATCATTGGCGGCAGTTTTGGCGCCGGCAACTACGGCATGTGCGGCCGGGCTTTCAGTCCGCGCTTTTTGTGGATGTGGCCGAATGCCCGCATCTCGGTCATGGGCGGCGAAC
>NZ_JBAWYV010000165.1:0-6133 GCF_037143375.1 Rhodoferax sp.
GGGCCCGAGCGGGGCGCTTTGGCGGGAGGAGGATTAGTCATTACACGTCCAGAAGTTCTTGCAGACTTGTTTAAGGGCATCTCACTCGCCGGAAGTGTAATTGACACAGATAACTCCTGGGAAATCAGTTTGATAGAACGAATTGCTTACTTGAACGCGACGGTTTTGCCCGATGCGTCCTTGATCTCGCCCCATGCTTTTTCAATGCTGGCAATCACGGATTTAGGCATTGGCACATAGTCCAGATCGTCAGCCACTTTGTCACCGTTTTTGTAAGCCCATGCAAAGAACTTCAGGGTCTCGGTCGCATTGGCAGGCTTGTCTTGCAACTTGTGCATCAGAATGAACGTGGCGCCAGAGATAGGCCATGCATCTTTACCAGGCTGATTCGTCAGGATTTGATAAAAGCTTTTATTCCACTCAGCACCAGCGGCAGCGGCCTTGAAAGCCACGTCATTGGGTGAAACAAAGTTGCCAGTTGAATTCGCCATCACAGCATAGTTCATCTTGTTTTGTTTGACGTAAGAGTATTCAACGTAGCCGATTGAATTTGGCAAACGAGCGACGAACGCGGCAACGCCTTCGTTACCCTTACCACCAGCACCAGCAGGCCAGTTCACTGCTGTACCCTCACCCACCTTGGTTTTCCATTCAGCATTAACCTTGCTCAGGTAATTGGTGAAAATGAAGGTGGTTCCCGAACCATCAGCACGGCGCACTTGGGCAATGGCGGTGTCTGGCAAAGCCAGTGTTGGGTTGAGTGCTTTGAGTGCTGGGTCATTCCATTTAGCGATTTTTCCCAAATAGATATCACCCAAAACCTGGCCATTCAGTTTGAGTTGACCAGGATTGATACCCTTGACATTAATCACGGGCACCACACCGCCAATCGCTGTTGGAAACTGCATCTGGCCTTTTTTGGCCAACACTTCATCAGTCTGAGGCATGTCGGAAGCACCAAAATCAACGGTTTTGGAGTCGATCTGCTTGATACCAGCACCTGAGCCTACCGATTGGTAGTTAATTTTGACGCCTGTAGCCTTGTTGTAGTCTGCCGCCCATTTTGAGTACAAAGGTGCAGGGAATGTAGCGCCAGCACCCGTGATTTCCTGAGCTCCGGCAATGCTGACGTAAGACAGGGAGGCAATGCCCACCATGCTGATCAAAGCGACTTTAAAACTGCTTTTCATCTGAATACCCTTTAGGTTGAATGAATCATGAATTCTGAACGACTCATTAAATATAAGAATATTTAGTGACAGTGATGTGACAATTTTGAAGTATTGACTGAATTTCCAGTCATTTAACAGTCACTAAACTGACATGAAGCGCAACTAAGCTAATGACGTTTATAACCAGGAGAACTTCATGTTAAACCGTCGTGCTTTAAGTCTTGCTATCATTTCTGCTGTCTTGGCAGGCTGCGCATCAGTCCCAGCGCCTGTTTCAGTAGTCGACACTATTGCCAAGAACCCCGCATTAAGCACCTTCAACCATTTGATGGGGCAGTCATCGCTTGCTGCAACCCTGCAAGGTACTGGTCCTTTCACCGTTTTTGCGCCAAGCAATGACGCTTTCAAATTGGTTCCGACCAAAACCATGGAAGATCTGATCAAGCACCCTGAAAAAATGAAAAGTGTTCTGGCTTTTCACATCATTCCAGGGAAAATGTTGGCATCTGATATCAAGAACAATTCGCTGAAAACATTGAATGATTCCAATGTATCTCTGTCCAAGGCTGGCGAGTTTGCCACTATTGAAGAAGCGATGGTTCAAACAGCTGACATCCAAGCCAGCAACGGCGTTATCCACATCATCGACGCTGTGCTGACGCCACCTCATAAAAAATAATCCGTATTGTCCAGAACGGACAATACCCCTTTGTGAAGTCTACGGTAGTTATGCTTGTTGCAGAGTTGCCATGAGCAACTCTAACTCTGCCGCAGGTAGTCCAGGCGAGCATAGGAAACCCTGAAAAGACTCGCAATCCAACCCGGCTAAATAGTCTCGTTGCGCCAGGGTTTCCACCCCTTCGGCCACCACTTTAAGTTTAAGTCCACGCGCCATGCCGATGGTGGCACTCACAATGGCACGGTCGCTCTCATCTTCAGGAAGACCCATCACAAAAGACCGATCAATCTTCAGCTTGGAAATGGGAAACTTTTTAAGGTAAGCCAAACTGGAATAGCCGGTACCGAAGTCATCAATGGACATGAGTACACCAAGAGCTGCCAGCGCATGCAGTCGACTCAAGGCCTCATTGGCATCCTTGACCAATATTGATTCAGTCAATTCAAGTTCCAGGAGATGTGGCGCCAAACCTGAAATTTTGAGCACGCTCGCGACAATCTCTACAAAATCAGACTGCTGAAATTGCAGCGCAGAGACATTGATAGACACCGTGATGGGCGTCTCCTTGTTTTGCCAAATCACCGCTTGCCGAACAGCCTCCTCAAGCACCCAATTGCCGATCGTGATGATGAAGCCTGACTCCTCAGCCAAAGGAATGAACAAGGCGGGCGACACATTACCAAGTTCGGCATCTGACCAGCGAATCAAGGCTTCCGCCCCTAATAATTGACCATTTCTCAGTGAAATTTGAGGCTGGTAATGTAAGCGAAACAAGCCCTGCTCCATGGCTTGGCGCATGGCGTGATCCATTTTCATGCGCGACAACAAATCCACGTTCATTTGCGGTTGATAGAACCTGAAACTACCCCGTCCGCGCTCCTTGACAAGATACATTGCCGTGTCGGCACACTTGATTAATTCCTCGAGTGTTCTGCCATCTTCAGGATAGAGTGCAATACCAATGCTGCACCCTACTGAAAAGCTCATTTCATCAATTTGAAACGGACGGCTAATCACATCAAGAATTCGACGCGCCAAAACTTCGGCACCATGCGCATCAATATCCCGTAAAAATATAACGAATTCATCCCCACCAAGTCGGCAGAGTGTGTCGACATCACGCAAGCAGCGCTTGATCCGCTCCGCAACATCAATGAGAACTCGGTCACCAAATCCATGACCCATTGAATCATTGATATTTTTGAAACGGTCAAGATCAATGTAGAAAACACCATATTCAGCGCCGCTTCTATCCGCCATGCGCAAGGCAAAGTCAACCTGCTGCGATAGCAACAACTTGTTTGGCAACCCTGTCAAAACATCGCTGTAAGCAAGTTGGTCAATTCTTTTTTTAGCCGCCAACTCTTCCGTAAGGTCTTTAAAGAAACCAATTGAGTGCAAAACAGCACCATGTTCGTCTCGTAACAAAACCCAGGAAAGCTGGACGGCACAGTCATCAAGATTATTTCTCTTGAGCCAAGATTTTCCTTGCCAGAAACCATTTTTTGTAAGTTTCTGCTGTACGAGCGCCATTGATTCCAGATCATGGACGTCATGAAATAATTCATTGACTAAAGTACCTACGAAAGTAGTCTGAGGAAGCTCGGTGAGTTGCTCACATACAGGATTGACGGCAAGAACTACAAAGTTGGCGTCTGTGATAAAAATAGCATCCAGACTTGACTCGAAAACCTTTGCAGCAAGTCGCTGCCGGGACTCAGCTTCCATACGCTGCGTGATGTCCCGAAATGAAAATACTCGCCCTGTCGGTTGGCCTCGACTGAATTGGGGGCGTGTAACCCGCTCTAACACTCGACCGGCCAACAAAATCAATATATCAGTTGACTCCAGGGCTGGATCTTCAGCAATTTCATTAAGGCGACGTTCATAGTGTTCGACGTCAAGCACACATCCAGCAAGGTGAGTTGACAATGACGAGTCATTCTGGTTCAGCAATAGCTTTTCGGGCACGCCCCACAGCGCAGCAAAGTGCCGGTTGTAGTTACAAACATTGCCATTCAGATCGATGACTAAAATACCATCAGCCGTTGACTCGAGTGTTGCCCGTAACTCTGCCACGAGCCTCTCCAGTTCGTCCTCAGTCCGACGTTGTTGGCGCAAATCACGTATACCGACAACATAGACAGAGCGATCAAGCTCTGGCCAAGCCCGACTCACTCTACGATCTACAGGAACAGCTATGCCGTCAGCACCTCTCAACAGAGTTTCCGAATGAATTCCTTCCAATAGGCCGGCTGCAATATCTTCCCAAAAAAATTGATCCTCCGGGGTCGCCGTCAGTTCAATAACCGGTTTACCGACCAGTTCATCTGAGGCCAGACCCAGCAACTGACACGATGCACCGTTAACCGCAAGGATACGAAGCGTGATCGGATCAACAAGCCAAACAGCTTCAAGTAAACCATCTATCAAAGAGCCCCAGTTGGGGATCATCATGAGCGCAAATCCTCCGGAGGAAGCTCCACCGTGTTTTCAAAAAAATAAGAGATTCGTTGGCGCGGAGATAGGTAATCCATGGCGGCTCTGCTCAAGCTTGAAGGTTTGAGGCTACGACGAATACCGATATTCGGCAACGTCTCCAGATCAAGAATCAATGCTTCATGCCTAGATACAAGCGGATCATGCACAAGTACCCGAGGCTTGAGCGGCCGCGACGAATTGACCGACATCACGATAGCAAATCGCTCATCGACGAGTTGAACGACAGAGCCTGGCGGGTACACCCCCATCATTCGAATAAAAGCGCTTAGTGTTACGCTGTCAAAGCGATTCTTTAGCTGCGCAAAAATCAACGACAGTGCTTCATGCGGCGTGATCGCAGTGGTGGATCGACTTGGATTACATAAGTTTTCATACCGATTTACCAGAGACAAAATTTTGACAGGAAGCGACAAGCTGTCGCCCTTAAGTCGGGTTGGAAATCCACTTCCATCAACCAATTCATGATGGTGAGCAATTGACTGAAGAGCTCCAGGCGACAGACCCATTCGCTTGCCAAGTGAGACTCCTAAAGCAACGTGCTCTTGGTACAACTTGTATTCACTTGAAGAAAAATTATCTTCTACCCAGCGAACTCGATCAGGCAACTCTGTTTTGCCGATGTCATGCAAGAACGCCGCCATCCCCAAATCAACCATTTCCGAATTCGATAAGCCGAGTGACTTACCAAGTAACAACGAAATAATGGTCACATTCACAGGATGAATTGATGCCTTGTCGCCTATGCCCTCTGAAAGTAGACGAATCGCCGACTCTCCTTCGCCCAGCATCTCACCCACAAAGGTACTGACCAAACCAAGGCACTGGGACATGGCTTCCTCTGGTTTTGCATTCACCAAAGCAAAAATTGATTTTTGCTCACGAATGGCAGCAACGTACCGACGTTCACACGCAGCTAATTCCGCTTGCTGTCGTTCTAGAAAATCACTTTTCTGATCGTCCAGTCGAAACTCATCAACTTCACAAATCTGAGAATCAACCAGAGCGTCATCGGCAGATTTTTTTGATTTGGATTCATCACCCGCATTTGACATTTCCGTTGTATGCGTCAAATCACTTTTTTCAGGCAGGTACCTGACCCGAGAAATGCCGAGACTTTGAACAACTGTAATCTGCTTTTCTGATGAAATCTTAAAACTTCCTTTGGGAAATG
This sequence comes from Rhodoferax sp., assembly GCF_037143375.1. GTDB lineage: Bacteria > Pseudomonadota > Gammaproteobacteria > Burkholderiales > Burkholderiaceae_C > Rhodoferax. The sequence continues at coordinate 5,525 of NZ_JBAWYV010000165.1, forward strand.
GATGCGACATCCAGCCCATTTCGAGCTCTATGTACATGCCAATTTTCAGCTGATCGACTTCAATATATTCGGAAAGATCGTCATTCATAGTTAATTCGATATTGACCAATGGGGTACCGGACCAGACAGCGTCCTCTTTTCAAGATTCAGTGTGTGACCTTATCACACAGAACTCAGTTCACTTATAAATAGGCAACAAAAAACCCGCGACGCGGTGAATCGTGCGGGTTAATCCGAAGGGCGATCTTACAAGCTCGTCAAGCAAAGACGCGAGCGTGACTAAGGGGGCTTAAACATTTTGGGGAGTCGATTTTGATTGCTTTGGAGGTGGCTCCCTTGCTTCAAGGGACTGGACTTGAACGGCTTCCGAGGACACTCAAGGAAGGGAGGAAGTGTGCAAGTAAGTAAGTGTTACGACGGCAACATAACTTTAAAACGGCGGATCGAACCGCCTATGGCGTTGTTTTGAAAGGAGCATATTTTGCAAAATTGCTTACAGAATGAGTATGAGTCAAAAAAAAGCCTGCTATTTTTTGAATAGCAGGCTTTCTTTACTGTACTTGGGGTGGCTGATGGGGCTCGAACCCACGACAACAGGAATCACAATCC
>NZ_JBAWYV010000166.1:0-6087 GCF_037143375.1 Rhodoferax sp.
AGCGCATTTTGCAGCGTGTTTGGATCGGTCGCGCTGAAGTAATTGCCATGGCCGTTCACCGCAGCATGCCAAAGGTCGTCAATGTTGGCAGGCTGATCGCTGGCGGGAACTGGCCAGTTGCACTTGCCACCCGTGACCGTGAGTCCATCCCGCCATGTGCAGTTGCTTGATCCCGCAATACTGCCTTTTAATACGTCGAAATAATCACCAGACAAGTCAGTTAAATAAGTCGGCGAAAAAACCATTTTTCCGCGAGCGCCGAGTCCCAAAGTGAAGGTGGTCATGTGCTGCCAGGTGGCAGTATCCAGCCCGTTGGGTGGGACCTTGTTAGCAATGCAAAGGTTGGTGGCTGAGCCATCTGGTGCCACGCCCACGCAGTTGTTCAAGGCACTGGTTCTCAGGTTGGTGTTGTAGTAGTAGGCGGCCACGTCTGCCAGCGTGTCTGAGGTTCCCCCGGTTGAGGTCGCGGTGATGACAGGCGTACCTGCGGTGGGTCCGGTGCTGGCAATGAGTGTGGGACTTGATGTTGTTCCGCCGGAGCTTGCTGTTGTCGCGGTAGGGGTCGTCTCGCCCGAACTAGGAAGGGATGCTGTCGCAACGCAGGCGTTGTTAGGGTTAGGCGTTCCGGCAACCCAAGCACTAAAGGTATCCGACGTAGCGCCGGTCTGACTCGTGCTTAAATTGAGGGTGAACGAATAAGTTGGGGTACTGGGTGTTAGTGCGCCAACGGTTCCCGGTACGCCATTGGTCGTGATTTGAGTGCTGGTTTGGGTGCCTGTATAGCGATCAACCGATGTTGTCGTCGCACCCGAGATGGTTTCGGTTCTGGTATAGGGCGTTGTGGTGACTTGATTACCCACAACATTCGAGGCAGGGCAAACGCCCGCAGAACTGCTGTAGCCACTTCCCCAAGCTGTATTTGCAGAAATGCAGCCCGAACCACTTGCACCAGTCGATACCAAGTACCACGTAGGTCCCGAGGTCCCCGTGACCGAAGAGAGTGATACAGCAGGGTCGTTGCCGGAGCTGCCCCTGCAAAACCACGCCTTATTACCGAGAGAATAGCAATGATTGTTATTGTTGTCGGGGTCATTTGTTGCGTAGCCTAATGCGGCTGTATGGCTGCCGTTATCGACTGACATAGGGGCCGAAGCGGTATTTGGCGGCGTCGTGCCTGAGCAGGCTGCCCCAACCGCAGTTACAAACTTGGTCCAGGTTTTGGTCGTTATAGCCCCCGTCGTAACTGTTTGCCGATCCTGCGTTGTTGTGTAGGTTGTCACCGACGTTGAGGTCGAGGCAGCGCCATCGTTATAGGGACGAGGGAGTGGACCGTCCTGGTTGTCCATTGTGGTCCCGTCCAGTTTTTTTACGTTGCTATCTGTTCCGTTCCAAAAGCCATCAGTTGAGAGAATGGTGTAGTTCTGCTGGCAGGAATACTGCACGGGGTTGGTGATGCTTATGCTGTTATTGGTCAGTGCTGTCGGACTTTTCCCAGCATATATTTGACCAGCATAGGCTAAGGCTTCCCGCAAGGGTGTCGAGTTGTTGGGGGATACGGCGTAGAACTTCGAATACCAGCTAGATTTTTGTGTGGTCGTGAAGTCGGCAATATTCAAAAATTCATTGGTAGAGTTCGCATTGATTGTCATGAGGCCAACACGGAAGTGCTCGTTCAGTGTTTTGAGTGCTTGACCAGATGCGGTTTTCATCATTTGCATACGCGTTCGGTAGTAGCTGTACCAATTGGCGAAATTGGTACGCTCGTCTGTATTGCTAGGGCCCGATGTTGCACTGACCGTTTTTTTGGTAAATAAGCTGTTGACGGCATGCGTACCATCCACTTTGGTGGTGGAACCGATTGAGCTGATGCATTCCTTGTAAAAAATGCTAGTCGAATCGTAGTAATTCCTTAAGTCCTCAGTGATTTGAGTGCCTGAATAAATGTAGTAGTAGGCTGCTTGGGCCGAATCCTGTAATCCCGAATTGTTGTTCGCAGAGTACGGCACGTACATGTCAGATTGGAATTTACTGCTTAAATCGACAGTCCCCTTTCCCGTGTTGGTGCTCAACGTACCTGTTGCAGTGTTGTAGCCGTCATATTGCGCAGCAGTAAAGCTGGCGTTGCCATAGCTATTCCCGGATGAATCCACTGGTGGGGTGTAGGTGATATTCGGGTTGTAATAAACGCCGTTGCATTGACTACTTGTATAGCCGTATTTTCCAAAAAATCTGTCACCGACAGTGTCGGGCATGTAGGTCCAGGCCATGCTGCCTGAGTCGTCAAGCACAAACATCAAGTTGGGCTTCACTTCTGTGCTGGCCGTCGTCGCTGTGAAAATAGGAGAGGGCGCGATGTCGGTGACGGTGACGGCTGCCATTGCTTCGCCTGAGCCACCCCAATTCGGCGTGAAAGAGGTCAGCACAATTGACAGTAATACATAGCTCAAACGAGGCTGCGGGTTACGATAGTTCATATGAATCTCCGGTTACACCCATAAATCAGGATCGCCCCAGGTAGACCTTGGGGCTCACGCTTTTCACATTGACACAATGGCTTGGACAAAACTAACGGTGTTGCGGGGGCCACTGACCCGCACGGTAATTCGGTAGTACACGGCAGTACTCACGCCAAGTCCAGAAATAATCTCCTCGCCCGCGGCCTCGTTGCTGCCCGTACTAGAAGCAGACGTGCCAGGCGTGATGGCACAACCATTACCACTAGGGGCGCCCGAGCCACTGCAAAGGCGCTGAATCATGTAGGCCACTGTGTTGCCAGCGGCATCGGGTGTACCAGGAGACGCCGAACATGCCGTAGATGGTCGTGGCAAAAGGCATGTGCCTGAAGGTATTAATAAATTCCAGAATGTTTCACCGGTCTGGCTGGCTGTTATGGTTGGCGTTGATGCTGAGTAGCCCACAGCGGGAATGCTGGCGTTCAAGACGCCTGCAGCGGCATTGTTTGTTTCAAGCCAGGCGATTGCAGACTCGACGCCTGCATCCGCAGAATGCGTTGCGGCCTGCTGGAAAGCCATGTTGCCCGCAATTAAATTTGAGGTGTCCATTGAACGGATCAATGCCAGGCCGCCCAAAGACATCAGCACCAAAATGATCAATGCGAACAGCATGACCATGCCGGACTGACCGCGTCGGATGGATGCACGGAGTGCGTGGGGTAAGCGGGCGACTAGCATCCTGTCACCTTGCCCATCCACGAAATATTTCGAAGGGGTACGACGGTTTGAAATACTTTGTAGCGGTAGTTTTGCCATGCTGCGTTCCCGGTCAGGTTAATGGGGGCTGCCGTACTCCCGGTTGGGTTGTCCACTAAAGTGCCCTCCCATACGGGTGCCAAGTTTGTGATAGACGAGGCGGGTTGTGTACTTCGCGCCACCAAGGCCAATCGAACGGCTGATACTCTCGCCCAGTCGCAAGCCGTGCTTGGTGCCGCCTGATTAAATACGTCGACGATGCCATCCATGGCACCTGCTGCAGCCGTATCACGGCCATACTGGGCGCGCAGGCTGACAATATTGTTTCCTATTGCAACCCAGTTAGCGGCCGAGGCTACGGAGCAATCATTGGTGGTGTAGTCGCACATCGTCAGGTTGCCATTTCGAATCGCATAAGCCACAATTTTTGGTGTTCGTTGGCCTAGATTAAACAGGGTGGGAAATGTAGGTGGCGTGGTCGACGGAACGGCCGCAAGCGCCAAGCCCGCACCAACAGCAACGGTCACATTTGGACTCACTACGCTAGCGACGCGTGTCAGTGTTAGGGCCGGCGTGAGAGGTAGCGGTGTGGTTGCGCAGGTTTGCACTTGGGGCGTCGCGATGACCCAGTCATTGGCGGTGAACGCAGCCGGTGTTTGCACGGGATATTGATCCGCCACTGTCAGCGCGGTAATGCTGTCGCCTTGTGGCGAGCCGTTGGTGTTGGCGTATACCACCAACAACGTGTCAGTGTTAGCGTCGCCAGCGGGTATGACCGCATGATTGATCGTGACGGGGGCCATGGCGACGAGTGTTACCCCGGCTCGCAAAAGCACATTGCAGCCCATCATTTTCATGTCGGCAATACCATAACCACCCATGCGTATGTCGCGTTGCAGGGCGTAAAGTGACACAACTCCCTCGTTCATGGCATCGTTGCCGCTGGTGGTTGATTGTTTGTTTTGCTCTGACAAGGAGAAAACTTGCATCATGATGAGCACGCCGAACAATCCAATCGCCATGGCGACCATGAGTTCGACCAAGCTGAATCCCTTTAACTTGACGCGTATTGACTTAGAAACTACGTTCATGTCAGCCCCCTATCTGAGCGGTTACTACATAGTTGTGCCGAGAATTCTCGTTGGGTGCCTGCCAGAAGATAGTGATGGTGACTAGGCTCGACGGTAGGCTGGTAGCCGCTACCGGTGTAATAACGACAGTTGGCAAATTAGTAAGCGCTCCAGGCAGTGTTTGCAAGACAGTGCCTTTAGCGGGTGTGGACTGTGTGCCTGCAGTGCCCGAAGTGCCAGACCAGGCCCAGGCTGTGTAGGCAGCGCCAGTTCCTGTTGAACTGTCGTAGGCCGCTTGCAGCGTTGTTTGTGTGCGGTCGCTGGCCCACATCCGGCCAATCAACTCATTGGCTAGCAGTGCCGCTTCGCTGCGATACCGGGCATCCGTCGAGGCAGTAACGGCCGAGGCTTGCAGGCCCACGATGCCAAGTATGCCTATTGAAAAAATGAGAATGGCGATGAGAACTTCAATCAGCATAGAACCGGTTTGCTGTCTTGCGCGAATATGGGTTTTTGTCATGGTCGGTCTCCTAGCAGCCTCGTGGATCGGTGCTGGCAATGGATGGATCACACATGCGAACCTGACCTGCCGTGGTAATGACAACCCGCAAGCAGCGCATTTTCCCAATGGCGCTTACGCATGCGCCACCGCTGGGGTTGCTAATGTTAATGTTGATGTTCGTCGCTGGCACCGGGGACACCCGTCCGGTGGCGTTGAATGTGATGCTTGTTTGATCGGCTGCAACCACGGCATTGCGAGAGCCTTCCGATGTTGCGCGTTTTTGGATGATGCCCGGCGCGGGGTTATTCGTTGTGTCAGTGATTGGAAATGCTTCGTTGATTGGTGCGCTGGCACAAAGTCCAGTAGGGTCTCCAGAACTGATGATCCAATTGCTGTCAGTCGTCGACAGCGCGCAGGTGTTGTCGAGGGACGTGGTGAATTGGAACCCAATGGTCGTATTGCGCCTGACGGCCTCCGCACGCGCGAGTTGTAGTCCGTTTTGAATGGATTCGGCTGCATTGCGTATTTGCGAATTTTGGATCATGGTGCTAAAGCTCGGCATGGCAAGCGAAGCCAAAATAGCGACGATGGCGACGACGACGATCAGCTCCAGCATGGTGAAGCCGCGATGTTTGAACCGCAGTCCGGTTAGCACGTGCCCCCCTTGTTGGTGATCCAACAGCTTGTGCTACTCGTCCAGCCCGAGGGGCCAGAGGATGCTTTGGTATTGCTCTGATCGACGGTGAACGTAAAACCAGTCATGGCGCCAGAGCCGACGGCCCGTAGTTTGAAGGCGCTGGCTGAGCCTGCCACTTCGCAATCAAAAGTGAAATATTTGCTGGAGGTTGAGTCGGCCGTACATGCCGTGGCGTTGAGGTAAGTCCGGTTGTCCTGAAAGAATTGCTCCATCTGCACCCGCTTGGTCGCTAAATTCGACGTGGCATCAGGAATTCTTCCCCGAATGATGTATTCCTGGTAGGACGGTACGGCGATCGAGGCCAGTATTCCAATAATCGCGACAGTGATCATCAGTTCAACCAGCGTGAACCCGTGAATAACTTTTGACGAACTTGCACGCACTTTGCGAGTGTTAGTTTTATTTAAATTCAGCATGAAGATGCCTCCCGTGTTACTACCGCAGCATCCCGCTGCACCGCATTCAACTTGCCATACACATTTACCAACTCTGCACACAGCGCTCGATTGGCATAAGGCATGATTTTGTTGACCTCTTGGCCATCAATGCGTGCGCGAACAAACGTGTCTTTCAGCGCGGCAAGAAATAGCTCTTTTTTGTAGAGACTCA
>NZ_JBAWYV010000167.1:0-6085 GCF_037143375.1 Rhodoferax sp.
AATGGGTCACGATAGCAGCGACCGGCAACAGACAGCAACCCGGGGTTTACAGCAGTGACGCGACTAGCAATACCCGGCTTCTGCTTCAGATGCGGGTGCTTGCACCTTGATTTTTAGGTAACGGTGTTGTTTCTACTCGCAACTGAAGTGAGTTTTCCAGCCGAACCTTATCAGAGATTGATTACAGATTGAGTCTTTCAAATTGGCAACGAAAACACCATCAGCTACATCAAGGTGATTTCTCTGACCACGCCAGTCGGGCTGCCAACCCAATAAATATGACTGCAGCACTCAGGTTCAACGCACGTTGAGCACGCATTGAATTTTGGAACCACACCCCGACCAAGCTTGCAAACCAGGAAATGCCACCAAACACAAGCAGCGCAGCCAGAATGAACAAACCTCCCAAGGACGCCACTTGCAACGCTACCGGGCCGGCATCAGGGCGCACAAACTGTGGCAAGAAGGCGAGGAAAAAAATACCGACCTTTGGGTTGGTCAGGTTCATCAAAACGCCACGACTAAACATTCGCCATGGGTTCAACGGTGAGGCCAAGCCAGTGGGAAGCGGGCCGACCGGCGCCCTAAAGGCGCCCCAAGCTAGATAAATCAGATACGCTGCGCCGGCGAGTTTGAGTACCGTGAACGCCGTAGCTGACGCGGCCAATATGGCAGCCAACCCCAGCGCCACTGCTGCGGTGTGGCCGAGCAACCCGGTACACAGCCCCAGCGTCACCAGAAGCCCAGCTTTGCGCCCATTCGTGGCTGACTGCATCAATACAAACACATTGTCTGGCCCAGGGCTCAGGCCCAGCAGGATGGATATGCCAAAAAATGTGAGGGTTGTATCAAGGGAGAGCATGTACTCCCGATTATGGATGGGGCTGGGCGGTCACGGGGATAACTGTCGACGTCACGATACCAAATGTTGGCATCTTTCAAATGATCCACGGTATAAAACGGTTGGTTTGGACCCTGTATGCTTCATAGGCCAAGTGCTGCTCCCGCATCCAACGCTCTTCAAGGATTGATTTCACCAGCAAAACCAAAGCCAAAGCGGACCATGCAAACCATCCTGCTGGGGGTGTGGACATGAGCGCCAGTGCTGCGGCACCCAAAAGCACCGACGTGTACATCGGGTGACGAATCCAGCGGTAGGGCCCGCTGGTGACCAAAATACCCCGGGTCTTGGGGGTTGGTCGGATATTGAAGTTTCCGGGGCGGTTGTGCATCAGTGTCCAAATAGCCAGGGCCAATGAGGTCGCAACCAGCAGCAGTGAAAACAACGGAATATTGCTATGCAATGCCCTGGCTAAGGCCAGTGCCAACAACCCTATAAGCAGTGAGAATTGCATAGTCACCAATACGGTGCCAAGTAAATTTCTTTTTTGGAATGCAAAATGAATCATTTCTTTTACTAGCTAATTTAAGGGTGAGTGAATTGAAAATCAGGGTGGTGTGGAATATTTTTGAAAGTATGTCAGGCAAGGTTATCTGGAACAGATAAAAATCAGGTTATTTTCGAGGCAAGCAATCAGCTTGATGACCATGTTAGATAAACAGCGCTTTGTCCAATCCACCAGCTGGCTCCGCCCCTTCACACGGTGGGCTACCCGCGTCTCTCTAAACTCACCGCTGTGGCTCCCTACAGCGATTCGAAACGCACCTTTGCGACTGTCAGCTCTAATTCTTCGCGGTTATCACCTCAAAATGAAGTGACGCCACACATAAATCTGATTGACCATACTCCGCCACTACCTTCTTACTACGCGGTCATTTTGACTTCCCATCGAACCGACGTAGACCACAGTTACTGTGAAATGGCCGTCAAAATGGTTGAGTTGGCTGCACACCGGCCCGGTTTTTTGGGTATTGAGTCGGCGCGGGAGGATGCTGGAATTACCGTCTCGTATTGGTCGGACCTTGACGACATCAAAGCGTGAAAGCCAATCTGGCGCTTCAAGATGCCCAGCAGCTTGGACAAAAAATAGTGGTATTCATCGTTCAAGATAAGGATCGCCCTGGTCGAATGCGATTGCGGGGTTTGACGAGGTCCGACCCTAGGGATGCTCTGCAAAACTCACACAGTTGTGTGCTTGATGTAAGCCCTGTTTGAGAAAATATTGCTTATGAAACAAGCAGCTTTAGGCCTAATCTCAGCGTGAAGAAAACCCGCAAGCAAGTTTTTTTGGAGCAGATGGATCAAGTAGTTCCATGGTCTGCGTTGGTCGAACTCATAGCCCCGTACTACCCAGAAGGTCGCACAGGCCGACCACCATTCAGTTTGTTGACGATGCTGCGCATCCACTTCATGCAGCAATGGTTCACGCTGTCGGACCCAGCCATGGAAGAGGCGTTTTTCGATACACCGCTGTACCGCGAGTTTGCCCAGCTTGAAGAGTTTGCCCGCTTGCCAGATGAATCAACCATCCTGCGCTTTCGCCACCGACTGGAAAAGCACAAACTGGCAGCGCAAATTCTGCTCACTGTCAATGAGCTTCTGACCCAGCGAGGCTTGCTACTGAAGGCGGGCACCGCAGTCGATGCCACCTTGATCCCGGCACCGTGCTCCACCAAGAACAAAGACAAGGCACGCGACCCCGAGATGCATTCCAGCAAGAAGGGAAACCAGTGGTATTTTGGTATGAAGGCCTACAGGGACTTCCCACGTTGTCAAGCGTATTCACATGTTGATTTCACCTTTTATTGAATCTGAGCGAATGACGAGAACCGACCTGTTTGAAACGAGGAACAGACTGCACATCTACAGTCGGGCTTATTGCACTTTGTGCGGCCCCAGATACGAACCGCTCAGCAGGACTCCATTCACATTGCGTGGCATCAATTTGATCCACCTGCCTTCATTCGAGTTAGCCTGCTGCCGGTCTGACCTGTTCAAAGCATCTTGGATTTCACGTCTGGCAAGGAAAGAGCAATCGGGACTACATCGACGCCAACTATACCGGCGTCATGATCGGCACTGGCGTAGGGTGGGTACTGATGTGGTGGGCGTCATACCGCTTCTCTCGCGTCATAACGGCCCATAATATTCGGGCATTCTTATTGGCCAGAGCGACCACAGCTTTTTGCCAACCAGCTCGCTCACGGAGCTTTTGAACCCACAAAAAGATCGGATTGTCATATTGGCGAGTGAGTGCGATCGCCTTTGCACCCTGGATGAGCAAGGTTCGCAGATAAATACTTCCTCGCTTGGTAATACTGCCCAAGCTACTCTTACCCCCACTGGAGTTTTGCTTCGGCGTCAAACCCAGCCATGCTGCGAACTGCGCACCGTTTTTGAACTGTCGAAAATCACCTACAGTGGCAACGAGCGCCGATGCAGTGATCGATCCGACTCCCATCAATTCGGCTGCACGCTGGACTTGTTCATCATTTTTTTGGTGATCAGCAATACGTTGATCACACCACTTAATATGCGCATCAAGCTCGCGCCAGTGATCCTGTGCTCTTTGCAGAACGAGGCGAGCAATACTGGCAATATCGTTGCAGGCATCTTCAATCACATCGCTAAGATGGCAACGCAGCACATCGGGACTCTGAGGAAGTACAACGCCAAACTCCGCCAACAATCCGCGAATTCGGTTGATGCAGGAAGTGCGCTCCTCTTTGAACCCCTCTCGGAGTCTATGCACGCAAAGCATACCCTGCTGTGCCAGTGTTTTGGGCGGAACAAAGTTCATATGCGGCCTAGACGCTGCCTCACAGACTGCCGCAGCGTCGTTCGCATCGTTCTTACCAGTGCGTCCTTGTATACGGTACGGCACCACAGACGAGGCAGGAATCATGCGCGCATCGAATCCTCGCTCAGTCAGTTTGCGACACCAGTGGTGGGCACCACTGCAAGCCTCCATCGCGATCAGGCAACCGGCTGGCAAATCAGCGCACCAAAGCAAGAACTTATCGCGCTTCAATGCGCGGTTAGTAACGACTTTACCTGCGACATCCACTGCATGGACCTGGATGACATGTTTCGCCAGGTCGACGCCAACTCGGATAATCTTGTTCATGGGACTTCTCCTTCTGTTTGGGGGTTAAGAACGATATTCCAGCACACCAGTCATGGCAATCGGGGGCCATTACTTGGAAGCGGGAAGTCCCTTCGTATTCATATTGGTGTCGATGCAGATTCTGGATTGGTACACACAGTGCGCGGTACATCCGGTCATGTGGGTGATGTCACAGAAGGCAACTCATTACTGCATGGAGAAGAAACCGTCGCCTATGGCGATGCTGGCTACCAGGGTGTTGAGAAGCGTCCGGATGCCAAGACGGGTGTTGCTTGGCATATCGCCATGCGTCCAGGCAAGCGTCGGGCACTCGACAAAGAAAACGAGGCCGATGCACTGATTGACCAGGCGGAAAAGTTCAAAGCAGGCGTTCGATCCAAGGTAGAACATCCGTTTCGGGTGATCAAGCGCCAGTTTGGATTCGTGAAGGTTCGCTATCGCGGACTGAAGAAAAACACGGCACAACTCGTCACGTTGTTTGCGCTGTCCAATCTGTGGATGGTGCGAAGCAAATTGATGGTGACTGGGGCATGAGTGCGCCCGAAAACGAGGCAAGTGCCCTGCCAAGGGTAAAAAAGTCCTTGAGGGCAGAAGAGTAAGCAGAATTTCTGGAGATTGCTCGTGAAATTCCACCATTTGAAAACTAATGACCTGCTACTTCAGTTGGTGTCGAGTTATTCAGACCTTCCCTAGGTCGTGGTGAGCTAGATTTTCTTGATTGTCTTTTGCGACGCCAAGGGTCGTTTAGCGGGTCGACCTCGGATACCAACAGGGGGCGCAATATCGGTTTCAGTGTTGACGGGAGTTTCAAGATTCAGGATGAGCGTGCCTTGTGTTTCAGACACCGCATCTTGAGCAAGTAGGGAGCTAAGGACAGAGGCGCGCATGTACTGTATGACCATATTGTCGAAAAAGCGGTCCAGGCAAACCGAAATTCACGGCCCCGGTTTTGATTCACGCCGAGCCAACCAGCCACCAACGAGTGCCATTGGCACGGTGGAGATGTACCCGAAAGCACTAAACCACATCGGACTCTCGTTTGAACCGTCACCCAGCAGCGCCGCCACAACAATACCGACCACGCCCACGGCCAACGCATTGAACAGGGGCAGATTGTTGGCGATACGCGCCGCAATATAGGCCCCCAGCACCGTCGAGAAACTTCCGAGGAACATTCCAGCCAGAAGATAGCCGTTGTTTTGCGCCACGATGTTGCTCACGGCGGTTATCTCTTCCTGCGTGGCGCCAGAACTTAATGCGTCACCGCCAAAGACCGAAAACAAAAGGATGCTGCTCAAAATGTCGAGCGCGAGCATCAGCAGCGAGCCAACGACCACGGCGCGGATATTGAATGTTGGCATGCAGGCCTTTCATGTTTGGCAAATAAATGAAAAAGGGAGGCTGAGTTTCCTCAGTCTCCCTTCGTGGGCGGCGGACTGCTTATTTGGCAGCAGAGGCAGCAGCGCTGGTTTTCTTGGCGGCGCTGGCTTTATGCGCCTTTTTTGCAACGTGTTTCTTGGCAGGCTTCGCTTTTTTTGCAGCCGCAGGTGCGGTTACTGCCGCAGGTGCCGTGGCACCGGCGTCTTTGGCAGCGGAAGGCGCCTGTGCAAACGACACCGCAGCAACGCTGGAAAGCAACACGGTAGCAATAAGGGTTTTGATATTCAACATGATTTGTACTCACTCATAAAACGACAGCCGCATAAGCTCCGACTGTCATAAGCGAGCCAGAAGTTCGTTCAGGCTTGCACCTACAACGTAGGGTTATCACCAAGGTTGACGGCAGATACTTTTCTTTACACAAGCCGTTGGCCGTTAGAGCCACCCCCTATGCATTGCCCCGCCGTGTTCGAATGGCGCACCCATCCGCCGGTGTTATCCACACATCCATCAACCGGATGTTCCGACTATCTGATTAAATCTTCCGTCAGTTCCACAACGACTTGCAGGCCATTGAGTCGTCCCTGCTGATTTGGCGGTCGTGATGCAAGTTTTTTTCTTCAAATATCGTCGTGGATGCTGTTTGCTGGCGATGGCCGCCAACGATGCTGGCGCAT
>NZ_JBAWYV010000168.1:0-6072 GCF_037143375.1 Rhodoferax sp.
TTGCTCTCGTTCGGTGGCGCCGTCAGCTCGGTGCCAATGGATTGGGTGTCGCGGTCCAGCAGCAACTTGCTCACTGCTCGCCAGCCGATGAGCGGCAGCTTCTGGTGGGTGTGTTCAGCCGAGAGTCGGGCGCCGCTGTCGGTGCTGGCGCCGACACCGAGCACCAGCTTTTGCAGTTTGGCTTCTTTCAATTGAATATGCACCGGGGCGTTCAAAGGGTCGGCTGCGGTATCGAGCGAGATGAAGACCGAGTCAAAGTAACCACTGTCGGTCAGGCGCTGCTGCGCTTCCACCAGTTCGGTCTGCTCGTAGTCGGTGCCGGGTTCCAGGCGCGCCAGCCGGATCACCATTTTGGTGTCATAGCGCTGTGAGCCGGTGATGACCATATTGCCAAGCCGGTAGGCCGGACCTGAGTCCAGCGTGACAGACAGGCTGGCGCTGTGCGTGACCGGGTCGATGTCGGCCAGGCTGGTGGTGAGTTGTCCGGTGGGGAATCGCTGCGTGGTGAGTTGGCGCAGCGCCTGTTGTTTGGCTGCCGTCCAGCCGGCCTGCGTAAAACGCGTGCCGACTTGCAGCGGCCAACTGGTTTCTATTTGCTGGCGCTGGGTGAGCGGGAGCGGGTCGTCGGTGATCGGGCCGGCGAACGTCACGCGAACCTCGCGCACCAGCGTGGGCTCGCCGGGTGCTACGTTCAGCGTCACAGTCCGGGCTGCGGTGCCAATGGCAGGGAGCAACTCGATGCGGATATCAGGTGAGAAATAACCCAGCGTGGCGACCAGGTCCCGGGTGTTTTGCTCGGCCGTGGTCAGCAGGCGCGCCAGTTCGTTGTCGTTCAGGTCGGTCAGTTCGCGGTAGCGCAGCAGGTCCAGATGCTGCTCCAGCACGAGTCTGATTTCATCAGGGGCCGTGATGTCAAGAATGAAGGCGGCCGTGCTTGTGGGTGCCTCGTCTGGGCGGGTGAACAAGCCTTGCGCCTGCAGCAATGGCGCGATGCCCAAGGCCAACACCAGGGCCAGCAGCCATTTCATTTGGTCAGCAGGCGCATCGTGTCTTCCAGCCCCTTGAGGGTGAGTGGGAACATGCGTTGGCTCATGAGTTGCTGCACGATGCTGATGCTCTGGCGGTATTGCCAAACGCCTTGCGGCTCGGGGTTGATCCAGGCAAATTTGGGGAAGGCGCTGGTGAGGCGCCCCAGCCACTCGACGCCGGGTTCTTCGTTGTTGTATTCAACACTGCCACCAGACTGCAAAATCTCATACGGGCTCATGGTGGCATCGCCAATAAAGATCAGCTTGTAGTCTTTGTTGTACTTGCGAATGATGTCCCAGGTGGGGAACTTTTCGGCATAACGGCGCCGGTTGTTCTTCCACATGAAGTCGTAGACGCAGTTGTGAAAGTAATAAAACTCCAGGTGCTTGAACTCGGACTTGGCCGCTGAAAACATCTCTTCGACGCGCTGGATGTGGTCGTCCATCGTGCCGCCTACATCCATCAACAGCAGCACCTTCACATTGTTGTGGCGCTCGGGCCGCATCTTGATGTCGAGGTAGCCGGCGTTGGCCGCCGTGGAATGGATGGTGCTGTCCAGGTCCAGTTCTTCTTCATGGCCTTCGCGGGCAAATTTGCGCAGGCGGCGCAGCGCCACTTTGATGTTGCGGGTGCCCAACTCCTGCGAGTCGTCGTAGTCTTTGTAGGCGCGCTGGTCCCACACCTTGACGGCGCTGCGGTTGCGGCTTTTGTCCTGCCCGATGCGGATGCCTTGCGGGTTTTGACCGTAAGCGCCAAACGGGCTGGTGCCGCCGGTGCCAATCCACTTGCTGCCGCCTTCGTGGCGTTCCTTTTGCTCTTCAAAACGTTTCTTGAGCGTGGCCATCAACTCGTCCCAGCCCATCTTTTCGATCTTGGCGCGCTCCTCGGGGCTCAGGTTGAGTTCCAGGTTTTTGCGCAGCCACTCCAGCGGGATGTCTTTGGTGAAATCGGCAATCAGCTCTACCCCCTTGAAGTAAGCGGCAAAGGCGCGGTCGAACTTGTCAAAGTGCTTCTCGTCTTTCACCAGCGTGGTGCGGCTCAGGTAGTAGAAGTCATCAATCTTGTAACCCGTGGCCTCGCCATCACCCTCGGGTTCGGGCGAGTTTGGCCCCACCACCCCGGCCTGCAAGGCTTCGAGCAGCGTGAGAAGTTCCTTGACCGAGACCGGCAGCTTGGCGGCCCGCAGGGCGTAAAAGAAGTCAATCAGCATAATTTTTTAACGTGGCTTGTCCAACTGGTAGAGCAACTGCGCCTTGACTTCAGGCCACTCACCTTGCGCCAGGCTGTACATCACGGTGTCGCGGATGGTGCCGTCGCGGCGCAGTGCGTGGCCGCGCAACACGCCGTCTTTTTTGGCGCCCAAACGCTCAATGGCATTTTGGGAGGCAAAGTTGAAGTTGTCTGTGCGCCAGCCCACCACCTTGCAGGCCAGCGTCTCGAACGCGTGCGTCATCATGAGCAGTTTGGCGGTGGTGTTGACGGCCGTGCGTTGGCGGCTTTTGGCATACCAGGTCCAGCCAATTTCAACGCGGTGCACGGCGGGCACGATGTCATGAAAACTGGTGCAGCCCAGCACGGTGCCGGAGGCCGTGTCGGTCACGGCAAAGGCAAAACGGTTGCCGGCTTCGCGCATGGCCAGCGCCGTCTCGATGTAACTGCGGGTCTGCTCGGGCTCGGGCACGGAGGTGACGCGAATCTTCCACAGCTCGCCATCGGCGGCAGCGGCGCGCAGGCCGCTTTCATGGCTCATGGCCAACGGGACCAAAGTAATACCGCGAGCGCTCAGGGTGACGGGTTCAACGTAGGCCATGGTTAACGCTCCTTAGACTTTGGTTTTTCGGAAGCTCGTTCGGCCCAAGCGCCGGGCAATTTGCAGGCCGACTCCGCCGCCGACGCCCACCAGCGCAATACCGGCAATGCTGGCGTTGTTGTAACCCGCGGCAAAAATATTCATGCCCAGCAGCTGGCCCAGCCAGAAACCAAGCAGGGCGCCACCGACAAAGCCCACGGCATCCGAGAGACCTTCGATCAAAAGAGTTTTATTCACGCTAGGAGTTCCTGTTTCAGTTCAACGGTTGTGCTTTTGCATAAACACCAGTTTTTCAAACAAAGTCACGTCCTGCTCGTTCTTGAGCAAGGCGCCCACCAACGGCGGCACGGCCACTTTGTCGTCCTGGGTTTGCAGGGCTTCGAGCGAAATGTCTTCCGCCAGCAGCAGTTTGAGCCAGTCCAGCAGTTCGCTGGTGGAGGGTTTCTTTTTGAGGCCGGGCAGGTTGCGCACGTCGTAAAACGTTTTCATGGCGGCCGTCAGCAGCTCTTGTTTCAGGTTCGGAAAGTGCACGTCCACAATGCTTTTCATGGTGATGGCATCAGGGAACTTGATGTAGTGGAAGAAGCAGCGGCGCAAAAAGGCGTCGGGCAGTTCTTTCTCGTTGTTGGAGGTGATGAACACCAGTGGCCGGTTTTTGGCCTTGATCAGCTGGCGCGTTTCGTAACAATAAAACTCCATGCGGTCGATTTCGCGCAGCAAGTCGTTGGGAAACTCGATGTCGGCCTTGTCGATCTCGTCAATCAGCAGCGCCACCGGTTCATCCGCGATAAAAGCCTGCCACAACACGCCTTTAACAATGTAATTGTTGATGTCCTTGACCCGCTCGCCGCCGTCCACCGTGGCCAGTTGCGAGTCGCGCAGGCGGCTCACGGCGTCGTATTCGTACAGCCCTTGTTGCGCCTTGGTGGTGGATTTGATGTGCCATTGCAACAGTGGCATGTTGAGGGCCTGGGCCACCTCTTCGGCCAGCATGGTCTTGCCGGTGCCGGGCTCGCCCTTGACCAGCAAGGGGCGCTTGAGCGTGATGGCTGCATTCACCGACAGCATCAAATCCGGGGTGGCAACGTAATTTTGGGTACCTTGAAATTTCATGGTTCTGACTTTAAAAGGGGAAGTTCAACAAGGTTAGGCGAAGGATTCTTGATCGATATAATGTTTGTTTGATCTATCTCAAACTTTGGTTGATTGTCCTTTCAAAATGAATAATATCTTCTTGTCACTTTCTGCGGTGCTTATCTCTTGTGCAACGGTTTTCTCAGCGGGCGCCCAAGAGATCAAGGGCGATGCCAAAGCGGGTGAGAAGAAAATCGCCATGTGCATTGGTTGCCACGGCATTCAAGGTTATCAGGCCAGTTTCCCTGAAATCTACAAGGTCCCCAAGATTGCAGGTCAAAGCGCCAAGTACATTGTCTCCGCACTCACCGGCTACAAAAAAGGCACGCGACTGCACCCCACCATGCGCGGCATAGTGGATAACCTGAGTGATCAGGACATGGCCGACATCTCTGTTTATTACGAAGCCCTCGGCCACGTTGAAGGCGCGCCTGCCTTGGCCAAAGCCGCTGAGGGCAACGCCCACGCCGCCGCGCTGTTGGCCAAAGGCAATTGCACGTCATGCCATGGCGAGAGTTTCAGCAAACCGATCGACCCAAGCTACCCCAAGATTGCCGGTCAGCACCGTGACTACCTGTTCGTGGCGCTCAAGTCGTACAAAACCGAAGGCAATGCCACCTGGGGTCGCGGCAACCCCATCATGGGCGGTGTCGCCAAGCAGTTTTCCAATGCGGAGTTGAAAGAACTCGCCAGCTATGTGAGCGCGTTGCCGGGTGAACTCAAGACCGTGCCTCAGAGCAAGTTCCGGTAACTAATTTTTAACCGCCATGAAAAAGCCGCTCATCAAGCGGCTTTTTTGTGGGTGTTGTTCAGTCTCGCGTGGCGTTCTGCTGCACGCAGGCGATGTAGACGTCGCCATCGGGCGGGCGCCCGGCGCGCTGGCTTTCCCAGATCATCTTGCCCAGACAGTCCATGGTTTCGTGGTGTGCGTCGTGCAGTGAATCGCGCCGGTGGGTGAGCAGTTCCACCGCCTGGCGGATGCCACGGGGTTGATCGATGCTGCACTGCTCGCTGATCGACAAATGCATGGAAAGGTGCAAAAACGGGTTGCCCTTGGCTTCGTCGGCTTGCAGCATAGAGGCCAAAGCGGCGTCCACGTCGGCCAGTTCGGCGTGGTATTCGGGGTGTTCGTCGATCCAGAGACTGGCGATGGTTTCAATCGCCTCCAGTGGTTGTCCCGCCTGGGCTTTGGCGTAAATCGAGCAAAAGAAGCGCCGAACGTCGGCTTGAGAAGGTGAAAACATAATGGAACGTATTGTCGTGCGTTAGTGTGTTGCTATTGTATTAGTAGCTTGTTAGGCAGTATTCACGGGGGCTATAGCCCTGTTTTTTATAAATTATCGGCGCAGGTCCATGACGTTTCCCCTCATCACTGATCCTTTTTTCTATGCCGTCACCATCCCGGCTGTGTTGCTTTTGGGCGTCAGCAAAAGCGGATTTGGCGCCGGTTTTGGTTCGCTGGCGGTGCCGATGATGGCGCTGGCCGTGAGCGTGCCGCAGGCGGCAGCCATATTGATGCCGGTGCTGCTGGTGATGGATATTTTGGGCATGGCCGCGTTTCGCAAAGACTTCGACCTGAAGTTGCTCAAGTTCCTGATTCCGTGCGGCCTGGTCGGCATCGTGATTGGTGCGCTGCTCTTCAAGCTGCTGGACTCACATACCGTGGCCGGCATGGTGGGCGTGTTCACGCTGCTGTTTTTGGCGCAGCGCCTGCTATTTCCGCCCCAACCTGACAGCGCGCCGCCACCGAAATGGCTGGGCGCCATCCTGACCGCCACCGCCGGGTTCACCAGCTTCATCGCCCATGCGGGCGGTCCGCCGATCAACGCCTATGTAATCCCGATGCGCTTGTCGCCTATCAAGTTCACCGCCACCATGGCCTTCTTTTTCTTTGTGATCAATCTGTCCAAATGGATTCCCTACGGATTTTTGGGCCTGCTGGACCTGCGCAACATGGCCACCTCGCTGGTGCTGCTGCCCTTCGCCCCGATCGGCGTGTGGGTCGGCGTGAAGCTGGCCCGGCGCATCAGCCCGGTGCTGTTTTACCGCCTGCTGTACCTCGGCATGTTTCTCACCGGGATCAAGCTGGTGTGGGATGC
>NZ_JBAWYV010000169.1:0-5920 GCF_037143375.1 Rhodoferax sp.
GCCACAATCATGTCGCTGGTGGCATCATCCACATTCGGGTGGCGTGCCATCAGCTTGGCAGCGATGAGCAGGGCGCGCAAATCCTTCAGATCTTTGACGGTGGGTGCCACCTTGATCTGGCCAATCGCGGCCTCGGTGTTGCCCCCTTTGACCAGCGCGGCGACCTTGGTGGCCCAAATAGTTTGACGTGACATAGTGGAATTCCTGTAAATCGATATTTAGCCATAGTTTGAACCATGCAAGGACTGCACCTTACCGCCGATCTTCACGACTGCCGCTGTGCGCCCGAATGGCTGACAGACAGCGCCCTTTTGGGCGAGCATTGCCTTCAGGCTGTGGCTGCTGCGGGTCTGCAGGCGGTCGCCCATGTTTTTCATACCTTCCCCGCCACCGACCAGGGGCTGGGTGGCGTCACGGCCACCGTGTTATTGGCTGAGTCGCACTTGTGTGTGCACACCTGGCCAGAGCAAAGGGCCGCAACGCTCGACGTCTATGTGTGCAATTTTGGCGGTGATCACTCCGCCAAGGCACAGGCGCTGATGTTGGCGATGACGACTTTGTTTCAACCTTGCCAAATCGCGCAGCATGCCTTGCAACGCGGCTGATTCCATTTCAAATGCACCAATCATCGACACGTTGAGGGACACCCGGGCTCAGATGGGTTTCGATGGCCGATTGAAGCTCAGGCTTTCTGAAGGGTTTGACCAACACGGTCCAGGGCACATCGGTTCTGGCGGTCGCCGTTTCTTTCGAGTAACCCGACATCAACAAGACATTAATTTCGGGATACCGTTTGCTGATCACGTCGGCGAGACCGATGCCATCGAGGTCGCCGGGCATGGCGATGTCGCTGATGACCAAATCCACCGGTGTTTTCGCCAACAGCGAAAGTGCATTTTGGGCCGAGTTCGCAGTCAGTGTTGCATATCCTAATTCTTCTGCCCAATCGCACAGTACCAACGCTACTTCTGCCTGGTCGTCGACCACCAGAATCACGCCGGATTGTGGTTTCGTTTTTTCAGCTACTGGCGTGAGGTGCTCCGGCAAGTCGTGTTGACCCGTCATGGGTAAGAAGATTTCAATGGTGCAGCCCTGACCGACCGTGCTCTGAATAGTCAGCTCTCCCCTGGACTGTTTGACAAAACCGGCCACCATGGACAAGCCCAGTCCCGTGCCTTGGCCGCGTTCTTTGGTGGTAAAAAAGGGTTCCTGGGCGCGTCTGAGGACTTCTTCCGTCATGCCCGTCCCGGTGTCTTTGAAGGCAATGAAAGCCATTGGCGTTGCGTCCCCCTCCTGCGTAGCCACCGGCATCAGAATGTCGAGACTGATGGCAAGAGAACCACCCTCGGGCATCGCATCGCGTGCGTTGATTGCCAAATTGAGCAAGGCCGCTTCAAGCCCCGCGACATCAACCTGCACATAGATCTTGGCTTTGCTGGTTTGCATTGCCAACTTCACGCGAACACCTAGCGCATGACGCAGCAAGGGTGCGAGGCGCTCCAGTAGCGCACCGAGTTCCGTGTGGCTTGGCAAGAGAGGTTGCTTGCTGGCGAGTGCCAAAAGAGACTTGACCAACTCAGCCCCGCGCTCTGCCGCGCCCAAGGCCACTTTTATGCGGTGAGCCCCTTTTGCATCGGTGATGGACCCGGTGACCATGTCGAGATTGCCGATGACAATGGCCAGCAAATTGTTGAAGTCGTGGGCCAGTCCACCCGTGAGTTGTCCAATCGTTTCTACTTTTCGAACAACGCGCATTCTTTCGTCGGCCATCTTGCGCTCATGAATATCAATGCAGGTTTTTAACCACTGAATAATGTGGCCCTCATCGTCCATGATGGGCGTCACTTGCGAGGTGAACCAACGGTATTCACCGTCGCTTGCACGCAGTCGAAACTCGCAGTAACCAGACGTCGTTCTCGACGATATGGCGGCTGCTAAATGCCCTCTGACGCTGGCTTGATCCTCAGGGTGGACGGCCGAAATCATCCACTTGAAGTCTGTCTTGCTCTGTGCGTTCGTTGCGCCAATGTAGTCAACCGTTCTCTCATTGACCCAGGTGAGCTTGCTTTGGGCGTCCATCGTCATCACCAGCTGGGGAATCAGCTCCAGCAGTTGCTTGAAGTTCTGCTCGCTGTTGAAAAGGGCTGCGCGCAAGGACTCACTGCGGGTGATGTCCACCATGGTGGCCCGTAAATTGACCTTTTCAGCGTCTGATTCGGAGTCTGGAGTCATCTGGACCAGAACATATAACTTGCGCCCGTCTTTGGTGAGCAATGTTCGGGGCTCCAGGAGGGTTGCCCCCTCGGCGACGCTTTGCAGGTTTTGGTGTAAGTCGTGGTAGCCCGGCGAATCTGGCGATAAAAGTTCAGAGATTTTTTTACCAATCAAGGCTTCACGGCTATACCGCATGGCAACTGCAAATTTTTGATTGCATTCCAGTATGGTGGGATGGGTGCCACTGGTTTCCGTGATCACATGCATGACTGGCGTTTGCTCAAACAAGCCCTGATAGCGTGCCGCACTGTCAGCCAAATTTTCAAAGGCCTTTCTTTGGCGCAGGATGGAGACAATGAGAATGACCGCAGACAAGACCACCAGTCCAGAGCCCAACGCGCCCGCCACCCGGGCGGTCTGAATCTGGCCTGCTACCGATGCGAGGATGTCACCCACTGAACTGGCTGAAACAATGACCAGTGCGTAGGGCTCAATGACACGGTAGCTCACGGCGCGCACGACGCCATCGACCGCCGCCTTGCCGGTATAGGTACCGGCCGAAGCCAATTTTATTTCGTTGAAAACTTGTGATTTTCTGGCGTCGTCGCCATAACTTATTTTGATATTGTCTCGGCGCACGCGGGTAAAACCATCCAGTCCAATAATCGCATGCGAGGCATTTTTGCCCAGGCTGATGGCTTTGTATGAATCCGTGAACACAGCCGGATCAAGGCTCATAAAGATCACGCCACCCAACGAACCATCCGGGTTCGTCATGCGACGTGTCAGCGGAATGACCCATTCACCTGTGATTCGACTTTGAATGGGAACGCCAATCTGCAATTCGTCGCTGTTGGCGGTTTGTTGGGATTTGAAGTAATCGCGATCTGCGAGATTAAGCGGTAACTGTTTCCCGGTGGGACTGTTCGCTGTAGCGATCAACAGATTGCCTCTCGCGTCCATGATGACGGCATTCGGGTTACGGTCCTCCTGCACGCTGAGCTGGTTGATGCGCTCGATCAAATCGTCGCGTGAGACCAGTCGCTTCGATAAAAAATCTGCTCTGATCACCACCAGAATTTTGTCCAGTGTGGCAATGATGTGTCTCGTTCGCGCTTCATCGGCGATCACAACTTTGGTGTTGAACTCAATGGACTCGGTCATCGCCGCCACCTGTACCTCTTTCACGGTGTGGAGCGTGAAACTTGCAATGGCCATGACCAGTATGCCCGCGCCCACCAGAATGGCCCAGCAAATGGTGCCGAAATTCCGGAGAGGGTTGAACGTTTGCAACCGGTTCTTGCGCAGAACTGGCGCGGTGAAATCAGGTGCCATGCGTCAGGTCGGGGCTTGAACCGTCAAACCCAGCGCGCCATACAACTCGGATTTTGAGAAGGGTTTGTTCAATACGCCCATTACTTTGCAACCAATGGCTTGGGCATACGTCTGCGCCGCCGCCAGAACATGTATTGAATGTCCGCTGATGAGCAGCAGCGACACATGGGGTGCTGATTTGACCAAGCTTTCAAAGAGCGCAAAACCGTCAATGTCCGGCAGCGAGAGATCAAGAATGATGGTTTCGTAATGCGTCAGACCCGGACTTTTGAGCAGAACCTTGCCGCTTGTAAAAAGGTCCGACGGTTGCCCCGCCAATGCCAGCATGTCAGAGATAAGCAAGCCCATTTGTGGCTCATCTTCAACAATCGCCAACCGTAAATAGTCAGTGTCTGCGTTCATGGGGAAACCTCGGAGGTGGCTTGATCGTTTAAACCGATCGCTTGCAAAAGTTTGGGAATACGCAAGGGCTTGAGCAGGCAGCTTTCGGCACCTTCGGTGATGACCGCATCCACTTGGTCCTGGGTGGCGTACCCGGTGTAGGCGATGACCCGGATGTGCTGGGTTTGAGGTTCTTGTTTGAGCATGCGACACACCTCCACGCCGCTCATGCCCGGCATCATCAGGTCCAGCAACACCACATCGGGCTTGAGCAGGCTTGACTTCAAACCGCCAGAAAACCCGTCCGTGGCGATATGGACTGAAAGGCCCGGCACCGCCTCCATCAATCCCTCTGCCATGGTTTGGGCCAGCGCTTCTTCGTCTTCAATGATCAGAATAGACGGTCGTTTTTTCGCCGAGGGGTGGCTGCGTTCCTGCAGCATTTTTTCGATGTCGCTGCGAAGAAAACGGCGGTGGCCGCCCAAGGTGGTTTCGCTTTTAAGGAGTCCATTGCCGGTCCAGAGTCGGATCGTATTGGGGGACACCATCAATAGACTCGCGACATCTTTGGCTGTGAGGTAGGGTTTGGCGTCTGGTTTTGTCATGGACAGACTATATAAACAATATTTAATTTTGGAGAAGTGGTTTATTTAACTTGAGCGAATTAATCGAATTTAGTGAATTTAAAACTAAACGAAGATCAAGCTGCCTCATGCCCCAAGGTGAAGGCTTCTTCAAACACCGAGTAACCGGCCCAGTCGCTGTGGGCAAAGTTAAGCCGCTCGTGGCTGATTTGAAAACGCTCTGTTTTTAATATCTGCTTGCGCAGGTTGTACGAGGGCTGCAGCCTGATTTGGCTTAAATCCTTCGGTACGGGCACAGCCATCGCGTGGCCATAGCGGGTGATGTCGATGCGGCTGGTTTTAGCGGGCAGGTCAGGGTGCGCCTGCGCCAGCTCTGTCAGGATGTCGTCACGCCACGCGGCCCACGGCTTATCCAGCAGCAGGCGTCGCGCGTTGGGTAAATCGCCCAAGGTGCGGTAATAGGTCAGCACGGTGGCGCCGGGCACCGGTTTCAGGCTTTGGTGCTGGGCGTCCACATAGCCCAGACCCGGCGCGTCATAAATCACGTTGTCCCAACTCGGGGCCGGGCCGGGGCGGTCATGCAGCGGAGTGTGGATGTGAATATTGGCCACCAGCCAGGGTGCGTAAACGGTGCGAGTGGCGGCCTGGCGCAAAAAATCGGGAGGGTTTTGCACCACCCGCGCTGCCACAAAAATAGGCAAGGCCACGATGGCACGCGGGGCTTGCCAGCGCTCCACGGTTTGGGTGACGGTGTTGAAAGCGTCGACCTCCACGCCGTGTTTGACGTTGTTGATGCGCAGCACCACGCGGCCCGTTTTCAGACGTTCTTTTAAGGGCATGGCCAAGCGTTGGGTGAGCCAGCCGTTGCCCTCGGGCCAGGTCAGCACGCCTTCGCGCTCCAGCGACTCGGCACCCGGCGCGTGAAAACCGTGGCGGCTGGCAAAGTAGTGCATACCGGCCCACGCCGACACCGTGGCAATGCCGGCCCCAAAATCGTCCCGACAGCAGTAGTTCAGGTACCAGCGCAGGTGCGGGTCGGTTAACCCGTGCTGGTCCAGGTACGCTATAAAAGTAATAGCTGTTAGCGCAGACTGAACGGGGGCTAGTGCCTGTTTTGATGTTGGAATGGTCCAGCGGGATGCGTGCCGGGCCTGTTCCACCAGAGTGGCAAATTGCTGGTACTGCGCCAAAGTGTCACGACCGACGCCTTGCACCGGCAGCAGACCCTCCTGCCAGGCGCCGTTGATAAACAGGCGCTCTTGCGGACTGTGGCACAGGTGGCGTTCGTCGTATTCCCAGCGGCCTGCAATGCGCCGACGCAGGCCAAGTTCTTCCAGCAGGTCCTGCACCTCAGGGGCATCGTTGCTGGGCACCGGCAGGTAGTGCGCACCCAGCGGGCAGGCGAT
>NZ_JBAWYV010000170.1:0-5827 GCF_037143375.1 Rhodoferax sp.
CATTCTGAAAGAAGACAACCTGATTGACCAGGAGTTTGACGGCTTTGTGCGCAAGCTGATTACCTACATGATGGAAGATCCACGCATGATCTCGCCGAGTCTTGATTTGCTCTTTCTGGCCAAAGCCATCGAGCGAATTGGTGACCATGCCAAAAACATTGCCGAGCTGATCATCTACGTGGTGAAAGGTGCTGACATTCGGCACACCTCGATGGAACAGATTGAGTCGGTGCTGAAGTGAGACATCAACCGGGAGTCTTGATTGTTGAAGATGAGTCGGCGATAGCCGAGCTTATCGCCGTAAATTTGCGGCACAACGGATTTCGCCCCACCTGGGCCATGGACAGTGCCACGGCGCAGCGTGAGTTGGATGCCGTGTTGCCTGACGTCATCTTGCTCGACTGGATGCTGCCAGGCGAAAGCGGTTTGGTGCTGGCCAAACGCTGGCGCTCCAATCCCCGAACCAAAGACGTGCCGATCATCATGTTGACCGCTCGCGGTGATGAGATGGACCGCGTTGCGGGTCTGGATGCCGGTGCTGACGACTACATTACCAAGCCGTTTTCGACCAAGGAATTGTTGGCAAGGGTTCGGGCTGTTCTGCGGCGGCGTGCGCCTGAGCAAGTTGGGGGGGCTGTTTCTATCGGCGCCTTGTCCCTTGACGCATCAACTTACCGCGTCATGTTCAACGAGCAAATGTTGAAACTGGGTCCGACAGAGTTCAAGCTTCTTCATTACCTGATGAATCACGCTGAACGAGTGCATAGCCGTTCACAGTTGCTCGACAAGGTTTGGGGTGACCACGTTTTCATTGAAGAGCGCACCGTTGATGTGCACGTCAAACGCCTGCGAGAAGCCCTTGGCAGTATTGCTGGGCAAATGATTGAAACAGTGCGCGGCGCTGGCTACCGGTTAACTGCCCAGTCAGTTCATTCGTTGGTCTCGCTTCAGACGGCAGCACCACAGCAGGCGAGTGTTTGATAGTTCAACCGTTTCCTTGCTTTTGCCTACAGCCGTGACTTGACCATGTTTTGGCGATTCTTTTCTTTTATAGGCTGTCAGCTCGTGGGGGCGCTTGCGGGTTGGTCCCTTGTTTCCTCACTGCATATCCCCGTTGATTCCCTTTTGGGAGTTTTGGTCGGCGTGATGCTTTGTAGTTTGGGTTGGGTTCTGGTTGACCTCTCGCGCGGGGCACATTTGCTTCACTGGATGCGCTTAGGCGATACTTCCGACGTCGCCATGAGAACCGGTTTATGGGGCGAAGTCTCAAGTCGAGTCAGACGACTGATTCGGGCTAAAGAGCAACTGACGCGCGACACTCAAGCGCAACTTCAGGATTTTTTATCCGCTTTTCAGGCTTCGCCAAATGGCGTGATTTTGCTGGATGCCGATGGACAGATCGAGTGGTTCAATAAGACGGCGGCGGCACATTTTGGTCTCGATGCAGACCGCGACTTGCTTCAACAGATCGGTAATCTTGTTCGTGACCCTGGTTTCGCAAATTATTTTGCTAGCCATTCATACACGGGAGAAATCACGATGCCGGGGCGTCAGAGCACGCCCTCACGTCCTGTCATCCTCTCTGTTAATTTACATCCTTATGGAGAAGGGCGTTTGCTGTTGTTATCAAGGGATGTAACGGCCCTGGACCAAGCGGAGGCCATGCGGAGAGATTTTGTGGCGAACGTCTCGCATGAAATTCGCACGCCGTTGACCGTGCTGGGTGGCTTTGTGGAAACCTTGCAAACCCTGCCATTAAGCGAAGTTGAACGTGAGCGATATTTGGCCTTGATGGCACAACAGGCTGAACGCATGCAGACACTTGTGAGTGATTTACTCATACTTTCCCGGCTTGAGGGCAGTCCATTGCCCGGCACGTCGGGTTGCTTGTCCATGCCGGCTTTGATGCGCCAACTAGAGCAGGATGGACATGCTTTATCTGCTGTGTTGAACCCCAATGTTGATCATTTGCACAAGATGATCTTTGGTGCTTTCCTGGATGCTGAACTTGTGGGCTCTCCCAATGAATTGCTGAGCGCAATGAGCAACCTGATGGGCAATGCGATTCGCTACACACCTCCTGCAGGAGAAATTCGTGTCAAAGCGATTTTGTTGGCCGATGGTCGTGCTGAGTTTTCGGTTTCAGATACCGGTCCGGGCATTGCGCCTGAGCATATTCCTCGTTTAACCGAGCGGTTTTACCGGGTTGACAGAAGCCGCTCCCGAGACACTGGCGGTACCGGCCTTGGCCTGGCCATTGTGAAGCATGTCGCACAGCGACATGGCGCTGATTTAAAAATTGAAAGTACGCCTGGCAAAGGATCAACTTTCACCCTTGTCTTTCCGAGTAGCCGCGTGAAACTTCCTCTTTAAGGTGGGGTGATTCGTTTGTAGAGGAGCAGGTCTTCATCCTTGTCAGAAGGATGACGAATCGCGCTATTGAAGGTCCACTGGGACATTTCGGCGATGATGACCGTGCTCTTGGCGGCATCCTTGTCAACGATAAGCCAAGGACAATTCGTTTTCGAGCCCAGTGGCTTGACGACTAGCTCCCCATGAAACTGAAAGGCCGCAATCTGACCTCGACTCAGCCCCAACTCTTCGACACAACGAGGCTGCTGCTTCATGACGACCATGGTTCGGCGTATCAAAGGCGCGTAGCTACGGGCGAAATCCAGAAGTGGTAGCCACAGCGTCATCAGCAATAACCAACTCAAAGCGGCTCCACCTGCAGGTAGAACCAGACTTTTCCAGATCGCGGCACGATGTCTTCCAACGCGCCATTTCACCAGCCAAGCCCATGCCAACGTTGCTGCGATCGCAATTAAAAAAGGTGCAAAAGAAAAGCTGTGCTGAAACCCGGGGGCTAGTCGTGCAACGTTGGCTGCGGGTTGGCTGGGTACGCCGGTTTGCAAGGCGATCCAGACGATCCAGATAATAAGAGCGCAGCCTGAAAAAAATATCAATGTGAACCAGTCAATCAGAGCGGCCACGCTGCGGCCTAAAGTTGGCAAGGCAAACGCAGCCAGTGCGGCCAATGCTGGTAAGGCCAGGAGCAAAGATCGGTCGGCTGCCGTGGTGGTGAGCGTCGCCCCAATCGCAACACCTGCAAACCACACTGGAAGTGCCAAATGGCGGCTGGGTGCTCCGCCACGGAGCCATTGGTGACGCCACCGCCACAATGTCCAAACTGCCAGCGGCCACGCGGGCCATGTAAACCAAAGTAGCAAGCGGCCCAAACTGCGCCACTCTTGCCAACTGGCTTCAGGTAATTCGATGCGCCAGTGCCACAAATTCAGAACAACACCTAGCAGGGCGACAAGCGCCGTCACCAGTGCGATACCCGCCACACAAAACGTTTTTGATAGTTTGTTTTCTGTTGTAGTTGAATGCTCCAGCAGGTGAATAACAGCACCACCTGAGCCCAATAGCACTGCCAATGTTGGGGCCCCCGACAAGGCCAGCCCCGCCAATCCCAACCCACCCGCCAGAGCCGGTGTCACCGAGTGGTGGGGCAGGGCTGCGAGTGCATAAAAAGTCAAGGCCGTGAAACAAAGTTGAGCCAGTGCTGGCGTGGTTTCATGCGACAACTGAGCCAGTCCCAGGCAGGCAATGAATGCGAGTAAACCACCATCGGCCAGGGCGCGGGCGTAGTCGGCGGGACGTGCCTCGCCGCCAAAGGCAAATGCGATGGGTTGCGCCTCAGGACTACGCGCCAGATAGTAGGTTCCATACCAGGTGGCGAATAAGGTCAGTGTCAGCAGCAGTATGAACGGTATGCGGGCTGCGAAATCAGGGGAAATCCAGGTCGGCGTGATTTGAATAGCCCAGGCGCCCAGCCAGTAAGGCAGCAGGGCATCTACGTCGGGCGTGAACCCCAATAAATGAGGGGAAAGCCAATTCGTGCGGCCATTCGCCAACTCAGCCATAAACCCATAGGCCGACATGTCGGCGCCTTTCCAGGGCGAGCGTCCAAAAAAGCCCGGCAGCACATAGGCGATGCAGAACAACAGGAGGGCTACTCGCGGCAGACGGCTGACGGCCCTTTGTGCAACGATGGCGGGAGTGGTTGGATTCACGCTTTGAGAGGTGGAATTGACAGAAATCTTAATGCTAAACCAAAGAAAAAGGCAGCGCGGTAACCCGGGCTGCCTTTGACTAGAAGTGCTTGCTTAATTATTCAGCAGCGACTTCTGCAACTTTAGCCGTTGCGGTCTTGCCGAAACGGTTACGGAAGCGCTCAACACGGCCACCCATGTTGTCCACAGATTTTTGTGTACCTGTGTAGAAAGGATGTGACTCGCTGGTGGTATCCAGTTTGTACAACGGCAGGTCACGGCCGTCTTCCATCTTGATCATCTCTTTGGTGTTGGCGCAAGAACGCGTCACAAATTTGAATCCGTTGGACATGTCCTGGAAACAAACTTCGCGGTAATTGGGGTGAATGCCTTCTTTCATATCTTCTCCATCAGTTGCGCTAGCCGCACCAAGCCCTTGAGCAAACCTCTGCACAATTCAAAGCTCGGCGTACTTATCGCGAAAAACCATCGATTATAGCCTAGCCGCCTCTGCGCATCATGTCAAAGAACTCGCCATTGGTCTTGGTGGCGCGCATTTGTTTGAGCACCATCTCCATGGACTCGACTTCGTCCATGTTGTACAAGAATTGACGCAGAATGCGCGTTTTTTGCAGAATATCGGGTGCCAGCAGCAACTCTTCGCGGCGGGTACCGCTGCGGTTGAGTTGAATGGATGGAAACACGCGTTTCTCGTACAGGCGGCGGTCCAGGTGAATTTCGCTGTTGCCAGTACCTTTGAATTCTTCAAAAATCACCTCGTCCATGCGACTGCCAGTGTCGACCAGCGCCGTGGCGATGATGGTCAGCGAACCGCCTTCTTCGACGTTACGGGCGGCACCCAGAAAGCGCTTGGGCCGTTGCAATGCATTGGAGTCCACGCCGCCGGTCAAAACCTTGCCGGAGGAGGGCACCACATTGTTGTAAGCGCGCGCCAGACGCGTGATCGAGTCCAGCAAAATAACCACGTCTTTTTTCAACTCGACCAGGCGCTTGGCACGCTCAATCACCATTTCGGCGACGTGAACGTGGCGCGCGGCGGGTTCGTCAAACGTGGAGGCAATCACTTCACCCTTCACGGTGCGCTGCATCTCGGTCACTTCTTCGGGACGCTCGTCAATCAACAACACCATCATGTGGCTGTCGGGGTAGTTGGCTGAAATGGCGTGGGCAATGTGTTGCATCATCACGGTCTTGCCGCTCTTGGGCGGTGCGACCAGCAGGGCGCGCTGGCCTTTGCCGATGGGTGCAATGATGTCGATGACGCGGCTGGTGATGTTCTCTTCAGACTTGATGCTGTCGCGTTCCAGGCGCATTTGCACATTGGGGAACAGCGGTGTCAAGTTCTCAAACATCACCTTGTGTTTGTTGTCTTCAGGGCCGCCACCGTTGACCTTGTCCAGCTTGTTCAGGGCAAAGTAACGCTCGCCATCTTTGGGGGTGCGCACTTCGCCTTCAATCATGTCACCGGTGTGCAGATTAAAGCGACGCACCTGGCTCGGGCTGATGTAGATGTCATCCGTGCTGGCGGTGTAGCTGGTATCTGGACTGCGCAAAAAGCCAAAACCGTCGGGCAAAATTTCCAGCACACCATCGGCAATGATTTGCTCGCCAGTGCGAGCGCGCTTCTTGATGATGGCAAACATCAGCTCTTGCTTGCGCATGCGGCCAGTGTTTTCAATCTCAAGTTCTTCGGCTTGCTTGAGGACTTCGGACACGTGCAGTGCCTTGAGTTCGTTTAAGTGCATGGA
>NZ_JBAWYV010000171.1:0-5818 GCF_037143375.1 Rhodoferax sp.
CAGCGCCTGCTCGCGCAGAAAATCAAAATGCTTGATTTCGCGAAAGAAATAGGTCTCGTTGGTGGTGAGCAAGTCCACCGCCATTTGCACTTCATCCGGGTAGCTGCCAGAGGCCAGCAGTTTGAAATACTGGCCAAAATTTTCCAGCTTGTGCAGCGTCAAGCGCTTGCCCAAACGGCCCGTCACCAGCGCCTTTTTAGAGGACGACATGGTGATGCCCGCCGCCTCAAAAATGAAACGCTGGAACTGGGCCAGCTCTGCTTCAGTGATGGGCCGGATGCCGTTGATGCTGGGCAGTGCTTCCTGCATAAAACTCAGCTACTCGTCACGGCCAGGTCGGTGCTGGCAGCAACGCGCCCCATGGCGCCAATCTCTTCATTCGAGAGCACCCGGTTGACATTGAGCAAGATGACGAACTTGCCGTTGACCTTGCCAATGCCTTCAATGAAATCGCTGCGGATTTTGGCACCAAAAGTAGGTGGCGGCTCAATCTCGGAAGACGGAATTTCCAACACCGCCTGCACCGCATCCACCACCACGCCCATGCTCTGGCTTTCGCCCTCGTTTTGGGTTTGCACCTCGATGATGATGATGCAGGTGCTCTTGGTCACGGCGGTGGGCGGCTTGCCAAAGCGGGCTGACAAATCCATCACCGGCACCACCGCGCCGCGCAGGTTGATCACCCCGCGAATGCAGGCCGGCATCATCGGCACCTCGGTCAGGTTGGCATACCAGATGATTTCCTTGATGCACAAAATACTGATCGAGAACATCTCGCCACCGAGGGTGAACGTCAGGTATTGCTTTTGTTCGACCACCGGTTTGTTGTCGGTTTTAACCAGCGCATTCATGGCGAACTCCTTTTAAAACTTGGTGAACTGGGTTTCATCAATGTCGGCCCCATGGGCCTGCACCATGGGGCCACCGCCCTTGGCGCTGGCCGCTTTGGCGGGTGCCTTCTTGCTGCTGGCGGGGCTGCTCTTGCGCGCCTTGAAAGCCGGGGCTTGTGACTGACCGTCGCCATTGAGCTTGAAGAACGACATGGTTTGCTGCAACTGCTCGGCTTGGCTGCTCATCTCTTCCGAGGTGGCGGCGAGTTCTTCCGAGCTGGAAGCATTTTGCTGGGTGGTCTGGTTCAACTGACCGACTGCCGAGTTGATCTGACCAACCCCCGAAGACTGCTCGCTGGAGGCGGCAGAAATCTCCTGCACCAGGTCGGCGGTCTTGCGGATGCTGGGCACCATCTGAGCCAGCAGCTTGCCAGCT
The DNA here is from genome assembly GCF_037143375.1 of Rhodoferax sp. Lineage (GTDB taxonomy): Bacteria > Pseudomonadota > Gammaproteobacteria > Burkholderiales > Burkholderiaceae_C > Rhodoferax. The sequence continues at coordinate 1,267 of NZ_JBAWYV010000171.1, forward strand.
TTCTCGGCCAACTCGACGCTGTTGGTCGCTACTTCGCCAATTTCCTGCGCAGCCACTTGACTGCGTTCGGCGAGTTTGCGCACCTCGGCGGCCACCACGGCAAAGCCTTTGCCGTGCTCGCCAGCGCGGGCCGCTTCAATCGCGGCATTCAGCGCCAGCAGGTTGGTTTGTGCCGCGATGTCGTCAATGATGCCGATCTTCTTGGCGATCTGTTTCATGGCCGCTACCGTGGCATCAACCGATTCACCGCCGTCAGCCGCGTCTTGCGCGGCCTTAGACGCCATGCCTTCGGTCACTTTGGCGTTTTCGGTGTTCTGGGCAATGCTCGATGTCATCTGCTCCAGCGAAGCGCTGGTTTCTTCAACGCCAGCAGCTTGCTCGCTGGCCGCTTGCGACAGGGCTTGCGCCGTGGCGCTCACCTCTTCGGAGGCGCTGGCCAGGGACTGGGCACCACCGTTGACATCGGCCACCACTTGCGAGAGCTTGGTGATCATGTTCTGCATGGCTTGCAGCATTTGGCCAGTCTCGTCTTTGGAGGTCGCATCAATGCGCACGGTCAGGTCACCGTCGGCCAACCGGTTGGCCACACTCAGAGCCTCAATCACCGGACCGGTGATGGAGCGGGTCAGGAACCAGGCCAGCAACGCACCCAAGGCAATAGCAACGCCGGCCAGGGTGATCATCAGGCGAAATGCAGAGTCGTAGCCTTTTTGGGCGGTGAGGTAGTCGTCCTTGGTGTTTTGCTCTTGCAAGGTAATGTTTTCGTCAATGGCGTCTTGCCATTTTTGGGCGGTGGGGGCCGCTTGCTCCATCAGGAGCTTGATGGCTTCTGCATTTTTATTGACCAGCGCGAGTTCAATCACTTTATCGGTTGCAACACGGGCATCAGCGGCAGCCGCCTTGATCTTGGCACGAATGGCTTTGCCTTTGTCGCTGGCCTCGGTTTTATTCAGCGCCTCCCACGACTCGTTGTATTTCTGACGGTAGCCATCGAGCTTGCGCTTCTCGACCGACATGGCGGCTTCATCCTCCAACAAAATAAGGGTGCGTGTAATGCGCGTAACGATGTGCACCGACTCAGACATGTCGTTGTTCAGCTTGATCTTGACCATGTTGTCATTGACGATTTCATCGAGTCGACCCTGCACGCTCGACATGCCATTGATGCCAACGACGGCCAAGGCGGCCATCAAGGCCAACACGATGACAAAGCCCAGCGTCAGACGCAGGCCGATTTTCATATTTGCAAACATCTCAATTACCTTTCAAGAAATACGGGGACAGGGTAAACACAATGACGTTAACCGCGACGAGAGCGACCGTCGCCACTGAGCTTGAAAAACGACATGGTTTGCTGCAACTGCTCGGCCTGGCTGCTCATCTCTTCCGAGGTGGCGGCGAGTTCTTCCGAGCTGGAGGCGTTTTGCTGAGTGGTCTGGTTCAACTGACCGACTGCCGAGTTGATCTGACCCACCCCTGAAGACTGCTCGCTTGAAGCCGCAGAAATCTCTTGCACCAGGTCGGCGGTCTTGCGGATGGTGGGTACCATTTGCGCCAGCAACTTGCCGGCTTTCTCGGCCAGTTCCACGCTGTTGGTCGCCACTTCACCAATTTCCTGCGCCGCCACCTGGCTGCGTTCGGCCAGTTTGCGCACCTCGGCGGCCACCACGGCAAAGCCTTTGCCGTGTTCGCCAGCGCGGGCCGCCTCAATCGCGGCATTCAGCGCCAGCAGGTTGGTTTGCGCGGCGATGTCGTCGATGATGCCGATCTTCTTGGCGATCTGCTTCATGGCCGCTACGGTGGCGTCAACCGATTCGCCGCCATCAGCCGCGTCTTGCGCGGCCTTAGACGCCATGCCTTCGGTCACTTTGGCGTTTTCGGTGTTCTGGGCAATGCTCGATGTCATCTGCTCCAGCGAAGCGCTGGTTTCTTCAACGCCAGCAGCTTGCTCGCTGGCCGCTTGCGACAGGGCTTGCGCCGTGGCGCTCACCTCTTCGGAGGCGCTGGCCAGGGACTGGGCACCACCGTTGACATCGGCCACCACTTGCGAGAGCTTGGTGATCATGTTCTGCATGGCTTGCAGCATTTGGCCAGTCTCGTCTTTGGAGGTCGCATCAATGCGCACGGTCAGGTCACCGTCGGCCAACCGGTTGGCCACACTCAGAGCCTCAATCACCGGACCGGTGATGGAGCGGGTCAGGAACCAGGCCAGCAACGCACCCAAGGCAATAGCAACGCCGGCCAGGGTGATCATCAGGCGAAATGCAGAGTCGTAGCCTTTTTGGGCGGTGAGGTAGTCGTCCTTGGTGTTTTGCTCTTGCAAGGTAATGTTTTCGTCAATGGCGTCTTGCCATTTTTGGGCGGTGGGGGCCGCTTGCTCCATCAGGAGCTTGATGGCTTCTGCATTTTTATTGACCAGCGCGAGTTCAATCACTTTATCGGTTGCAACACGGGCATCAGCGGCAGCCGCCTTGATCTTGGCACGAATGGCTTTGCCTTTGTCGCTGGCCTCGGTTTTATTCAGCGCCTCCCACGACTCGTTGTATTTCTGACGGTAGCCATCGAGCTTGCGCTTCTCGACCGACATGGCGGCTTCATCCTCCAACAAAATAAGGGTGCGTGTAATGCGCGTAACGATGTGCACCGACTCAGACATGTCGTTGTTCAGCTTGATCTTGACCATGTTGTCATTGACGATTTCATCGAGTCGACCCTGCACGCTCGACATGCCATTGATGCCAACGACGGCCAAGGCGGCCATCAAGGCCAACACGATGACAAAGCCCAGCGTCAGACGCAGGCCGATTTTCATATTTGCAAACATCTCAATTACCTTTCAAGAAATACGGGGACAGGGTAAACACAATGACGTTAACCGCGACGAGAGCGACCGTCGCCACTGAGCTTGAAAAACGACATGGTTTGCTGCAACTGCTCGGCCTGGCTGCTCATCTCTTCCGAGGTGGCGGCGAGTTCTTCCGAGCTGGAGGCGTTTTGCTGAGTGGTCTGGTTCAACTGACCGACTGCCGAGTTGATCTGACCCACCCCTGAAGACTGCTCGCTTGAAGCCGCAGAAATCTCTTGCACCAGGTCGGCGGTCTTGCGGATGGTGGGTACCATTTGCGCCAGCAACTTGCCGGCTTTCTCGGCCAGTTCCACGCTGTTGGTCGCCACTTCACCAATTTCCTGCGCCGCCACCTGGCTGCGTTCGGCCAGTTTGCGCACCTCGGCGGCCACCACGGCAAAGCCTTTGCCGTGTTCGCCAGCGCGGGCCGCCTCAATCGCGGCATTCAGCGCCAGCAGGTTGGTTTGCGCGGCGATGTCGTCGATGATGCCGATCTTCTTGGCGATCTGCTTCATGGCCGCTACGGTCGCATCAACCGATTCACCGCCATCAGCCGCGTCTTGCGCGGCCTTGCTGGCCATGCCTTCGGTCACTTTGGCGTTTTCGGTGTTCTGGGCAATGCTCGACGTCATCTGCTCCAGCGAGGCGCTGGTTTCTTCCACGCCAGCAGCTTGCTCGCTGGCGGCTTGTGACAGGGCTTGCGCCGTGGCGCTCACCTCTTCAGAAGCGCTGGCCAGGGCTTGCGCACCCCCATTGACGTCGGTGACCACTTGCGAAAGTTTCTCAATCATGGTCTTCATGGCAAACAGCAGGCTGGTCGAGTCCTTGGCATGGGTTTCCAACTTCACGGTGAGGTCACCCTCGGAGACCTTCATCACCATGTCGCGGGCGTAGTCGGGCTCGCCACCGAGTTGTTTGAGAATGCTGCGGGTGATGATCCAGCCCACCAGGGCCGAGAGCAACACGGCGATGACCGCCAGGATCTCCATCAAGCGCGCGGCGTTTTCGGCCATGACGGTGGCGTCCTTGCCGGTTTTGACGACCAGTTCAGTCTGGAAATCAATCAGCCCGTTGATCGCGCCCATGTAGTCGCTCTGGGCCGCGCGCAGTTCACCGGCAATCATGGCGGCGGCTTCATCCTTTTTGTTGGCTTTGAGAAACGCTAGGAACTTGTCCTGCGCTGCTACATAGATCGGCCGGGCCGTCACAACCTTACCAAGCATTTCGCGACCCTTTTCGCTTTTAATAGTCTTGTCGAGTTTTTCCAGCCGGTCTGTGATGATCTTGCGCTGCTCGGGAATCGCATCGATGGCTTTTTGCGCCTCTGCATCTTTCAGGATGTAGGCATTGCGCAACTGGCGTGCAATGTTGTTGATGGCGTCAATCATGTCGTTGGCCAGCACCGTCTTGGGGAACTTGTCATTCACCAGCCCATCGATCTCGCTGTTGAGTGCATTGATGCGGGTCACGCCGACCACCGCGATGGCGATCAACAAGGCCAGTGTGATGGCGAAACTGAGGCCGAGTCGCACGCCCAGTTTGAGGTTGTTCAACATGGAATATCTCCTGATTTACAAAATTTGAAAGCCATCAAAAAAACTTAATTGCCCAGCAAGGCCGGCTTAACCGCAGCCATGCCATGCGTCGCTTGACGCACCAGCGCCGGCACATCCAGAATCAGCGCCACATCGCCGCTGCCCAGAATGG
>NZ_JBAWYV010000172.1:0-5794 GCF_037143375.1 Rhodoferax sp.
TGGGCCTCCACCAAACCCTGCGCCAGCAACTGGTCGTAGGCCGCGACCACCGTACTGGCGCTCACGCCCTGCTGCTGCGCGCACAGTCGCACCGATGGCAGACGGGCACCCGGCGCCAGCAGGCGATTGCGGATGCGCTCGCCAAAGCGGTCGGCCAACTGTTCGGCCAGGGAAATCGACGCTGTTTTCACCAACATGGAGGCTCCTTCACGCCAAGCTGTGCTGCCAAAGCAGGCAATACAGATCCAGAGAATGTTTTTAAATCTGTACTGGTAGTGTGCTGATATCAACAGTAAAGTCAAGCCCATGCACCCACAACACACGCCCCACGCCCACGACCTTCGCAATGGCCTTTGGCTCGGCGTTTTGGGCGTGACGATCTTTGCCTTGACGCTGCCGATGACGCGCCTCGCCGTCGGCACGCCCGAGGCGCCACAGATGTCACCCTGGTTTGTGACCTTTGGTCGGGCCACGCTAGCCGGTATTTTGTCGCTCATCGTGTTGTTCGTGACCCGTTCCAAATGGCCAACCCCGGCGCAGCGCAAACCACTTTTCATGGCCCTACTGGGCAACGCCATCGGCTACCCGCTGCTGCTGGGGTACGCTTTGCGCAGCGTCACCTCCAGCCACGCAGCCGTCATCACCGCCTTGCTGCCGCTGGCCACCGCCGCCGTGGCGGCCTGGGTGTTGCACCAGCGCGCCCGGCTTGGCTTTTGGCTTTGCGCCTCGGTCGGCAGTTTGCTGGTGGTGGCGTTTTCCTTGCTGCGCGCCTACCAGCACAGCCATGGTTTTGGGCTGGAGTGGGCTGACTTGCTGCTGGTGGGCGCCGTGTTGTCGGCCTCGCTGGGTTATGTGTATGGCGCGCAAGTCACGCCCGCACTAGGGGCCGAGCGGGTCATTTGCTGGATTTGCGTGATGGCTTTGCCCATCACCTTGCCGGGTGCGTTGCTCACCTGGCCGCAAAACCCGATCACACCTGCGGCGTGGGGTGGTCTGGTTTACGTAGGTTTATTTTCAATGTGGATGGGGTTTTTTGCCTGGTACCGGGGCCTGGCCTTGGGCGGCGCCTTGCGGGTCAGCCAGACCCAACTGCTCCAGCCCTTCATTGCCATTCTGGCATCCATCCCCTTGCTGGGCGAAGCGTTTGACCCGGTCACCCTGGGTTTTGCGCTGGCGGTGGTGGCCACGGTTTTCCTGGGCAAGAATCTGGCCGGCGCACCCAAGCCGTTCAGTGCAAAATCACCCCCACTGAAACGCGCTGTTTCGAGATGATTTTTGATGGTTTTAGACATGGGGCTGGCATCTTTCGGCCCTGAAATTGGACATAACGAATGACAACAAGCCCCTCCACCCCCTGGCTGCTGGCCCGGCGTGCCGCCAAGATGAACCCTTCGGTGATCCGCGAAATTCTCAAGGTCACCGAGAAGCCCGGCATCATCAGCTTTGCCGGTGGCCTGCCCTCGCCCAAGACTTTCCCGGTCGCCGAATTTGAAGCCGCCTGCGCCAAAGTCTTGCGCGATGACCCGGCCGGCGCCCTGCAATACGCCGCCAGCGAAGGCTTTGGCCCCTTACGGGAGCAAGTCGCCGCCATGCTGCCGTGGAACGTGGACCCGGCCCAAGTTTTGATCACCACCGGCTCACAGCAAGGCCTGGATCTGGTCGCCAAAGTATTGATCGACGCCGACAGCAAGGTGCTGGTCGAGTCCCCCACCTACCTCGGGGCGGTCATGGCTTTCATGCCGATGGAACCCGAAGTGGTCAGTATCGACAACGACGCCGAGGGCGTGGACGTAGCCGACCTGCGCAGCAAAGCGGCCGGCGCCCGCTTTATGTATGTGCTGCCCAACTTCCAGAATCCGACCGGGCGCACCATGACCGAGCTGGGCCGCGCCCGACTGAGCGCAGCGGCGACGGAGCTGGGCCTGCCCCTGATCGAAGACAACCCCTACGGTGACCTGTGGTTTGACAACGCCCCCGCCGCGCCGCTGACCGCCCGCAACCCGGACGGCTGCATCTACCTGGGCTCGTTCTCCAAGGTACTAGCCCCGGGCCTGCGTCTGGGGTTTGTGGTGGCGCCCAAAGCGGTTTACCCCAAGCTGCTGCAAGCCAAGCAAGCCGCCGACCTGCACAGCCCCGGCTTCAACCAGCGCCTGATCGCCGAGGTCATGAAAGACGGTTTTCTGGACCGCCATGTGCCCACCATCCGCGCCCTTTACAAATCGCAGCGCGATGCCATGCTCGATGCGCTGGCCCGTGAAATGCCGGTGGGCGACCCTGATTCGACGCTGACCTGGAACACCCCGGCTGGCGGCATGTTCCTGTGGGCGCGCCTGCCCAAAGGCATGAGCGCCGTCGATTTATTGCCGTATGCCGTGGAACAAAACGTCGCTTTTGTCCCCGGTTCGCCTTTCTACGCCGACCATGGTGACCCGCGCACCCTGCGCCTGTCGTTTGTGACCCCGAGCGTGGCCGAAATCCACCAAGGTGTGGCCGCACTGGCCAAGGCGATCACACTCTACGCGGCCAGCTTGGCCAAGTGAATCCGGTTCACCCTGCGCAATCCAGATGGCCCATGTGACATGAAAACACGTCCTTTCAAACAAGTTGACGTCTTCACGGCCATGCCGTACCGGGGTAACCCGTTGGCGGTGGTGCTAGACGGCACCGGCTTGTCTGACGAGGACATGCTGCAGTTCGCGCAGTGGACCCACTTGTCGGAGACCACCTTTTTGCTCCCCCCCAGCCCAGAAGGCCAGGCCGGTGGCGCCGACTACCGCGTGCGCATCTTCACACCCAACGAGGAGTTGCCCTTTGCCGGTCACCCGACGCTGGGCAGTTGCCACGCCTGGCTACAAGCCGGTGGCATCCCCAAAACCGGCCAAGAGATCGTGCAGGAATGTGCCAAGGGCTTAATCAGGATTCGCCGCGAAGGCCCCCACTTGGCCTTTGCCGCGCCATCGCTCCAGCGCCGTGCGCCTGAGGCGACCTTGCTCGCCGCCGTGACCGCAGCGCTCGGACTTCAACCGCACCAGATTCTTGCCGCACAGCAACTGAACAACGGCCCGGTCTGGCTGGGCCTGCTGCTTGACAGCCCGGAAACAGTTTTACAACTGACACCCGACCACCAAGCGCTCAAATTGACAGGGCACATGGTCGGCGTCGTCGGCGTGGAGCGCCCGCCAACCTCCGGCCATTTGATTGCAAGATCGAACCGCGAGGCGCGGGCTTTCGGGGCCAACTCAACACCCCGGCCAGAAGCCCTGCTTGAGGCTGCGCACATCGAAGTGCGCGCCTTCACCGCCCCCGACGGCATCGAAGAAGACCCGGTCACTGGCAGCCTGAACGCCAGTCTGGCTCAGTGGTTGATCGCTGAAGGCCACCTGCCTAGCCGCTACGTCGCTTCTCAAGGCGCCTGTCTGAACCGCAACGGGCAAGTGCATATTTCGCAAGATGCCAGCGGACAAGTCTGGGTTGGCGGCGACTCGGTGACCTGCATCGAGGGCCAGGTGCGCCTTTAAAACGCTCTGTTATTTATAGCTGGTAGCGCACGCTTCGCCTGGGCTAGAGGGCTATTTTATATAAATAACACGCCAAGAGACCGTGAGCTTGCGCCGTCTTTAGCGCAACAAGATCAGCGCCGTGCCGACCACCGTCAACGCTGCGCCCAACCAGGCTCCCACCGCCGGTGCCCGCCCCAGTCGCCACCACAACAGAGGCAACACCAACACGGGCGACACCGACGACAAAATGGCGACCATGCCGACATCGCCGTTTTTAAGGGCCAGCAGAATCAGCGTCATGCCCACGCCCATGGCGATGAATCCGTTCAGCGCGGTTTGCGCCAGCACCCGCAAGTTAGGGGCCTGTTGCGCACTCGCCGCCTTGAAGCCCAGCACCAGCAATACAAAATGCACGCCGCAGGCCACCGTCACACGCACCGCCGAGGCGGCCACCGGGTCAACGTCCAGACTCATCACCGGTTTCACGATCAAGGAGCCTACCGCCTGGCACAAGGCCGCCAGCAAGCCCAGCGCCACGCCGGCACCGACGCTGCCCCGATCGGACTCCCAGGCGTGGTTTTCTTCGCGGTGCCGCCCCAGCAAAATCGCTGTCATGACGCCGACCATCACCAGACCGGCGCCCCACGCCGCTTGCGGGCTGATGCGCTCACCCAACAGCCAGATGCCCAACATCGCGCTGAACACCGCATGGGTGGCAAACAACACGCTGGCGCGGCGCGGCCCGAGCCGGTTCATGGCGGCAAACAAGGCGGTGTCGCCGACGAAAATCCCGATCAAACCACTCAGAGCCAGCACGCCCCACGACGCGGGCACCAGCGAGTGCCAGCTGCCGACGGCGAGCGTGACCGCCCACAACATGATCGCCACCAGCAACATGCGCCAGCGGGTGAACGCAAAAGCCCCCAAATGGCGCGCCGGTGACACCGACAACACGCTGCCCAGCGCCCAGCAGGCGGCAGCGCCCAGGGCAAACAAGTCATAGGAGGCCAAGTTCAAGCCGTCAGATCGGGCCAGTCGACCAGCGTGCTAAGGGGCAACTGGTCAATCTCCATCAGCAATTGGGCCAGTGAACGGCCCGCCGCCTCGACCACGGCCCGGCCTTTGTCGGCGGTAGCGGCCGCCGCGTTGCCAACGGCACCGGCCGGGTGGTAGTCCTGCATTTGCCAGCCGAGTTTGGCGCTTTTGCCATTGCCCAGAATCTCAAACTGCTGCGCCCGGTCCTGGGACGTGGAATGGAAGTCTTTGGCCAGCGCCATGTCAACTTGTGAGGGCCGCAGCGCCAGCATCATCGAGGTTTCGATGTCGCCAGCGTGAATGCCAAAGCGGTGTTCTTCGGCGCTAAAAAGGGCGTTGATGTCCTCGCCGTTTTCAGCGTGCAGCGGCAGGTTGAACCAACTCACGCTGTAGACCAGCAGCCCCAAGCGCGCCCGCAAATCACGCGCAACGAGGTCCATCACGCTCACATTGCCGCCATGGGCATTGAACAGCACCAGCTTTTTGACGCCCGCCGCTGCCACCGACTCGCCGATATCGGTCCACAGGCGAATCACCGTCTCGGCTTTGAGCGTGAGCGTGCCGGGGAATCGGGCGTGCTCGGGACTCAAGCCGACGGCTTGTGTGGGCAGAAACAAAACCTTTAAATCGGTCGGCAGGTGGCCCAAACTGGCCGCCACCACGCCATCGACCAGCACGGTGTCCACGCTCAGCGGCAAGTGCGGGCCATGTTGCTCGGTGGCAGCCACCGGCAGCACGGCGATGGTGTGCGCCGCTTCACCCTCGTCAATGAAGCGCGCGAAGTCCAGCGCAGAGAGGTCGGCCCAGAATCTTGATTTGGTAGTCATGGGCCTATCTTAAAACGCGAAGCCGCAGACTGTACGGACGTACGGCAGGGCGAAGCAGCAACATGTCGGATTGATAGGGGAATGGAATTACGCCTTCTTCAAAAACTCGGCCTTCAGCATGAAACTGCCACCGTCCATCTTGCAATCGACTTCGTGGTCGCCGTCCACCAAGCGGATGCTCTTGACCTTGGTGCCTTTTTTCAGCACGGTGGACGAGCCTTTGACCTTCAGGTCCTTGATCAAAATGACCGAATCGCCATCGGCCAGCAGGTTGCCGTTGGAGTCCTTGATGACGCCGCCCGTTTCTTCGCTCTCGTCAGCGGCAGCGGTGGCGGGCCACTCGTGGCCGCAGTCAGGGCAGACAAAATTTTCGCCATCGGGATAGGTGTTTTCAAGAGTGCATTGAGGGCAAGCAGGCAAGTTGGACATGGT
>NZ_JBAWYV010000173.1:0-5776 GCF_037143375.1 Rhodoferax sp.
GGTTTCAAATTGTTAGACGATTCAAACCCACGCAGCGCGCCTGACGCTGCCCCGTCTGTTAGCGCCAATCGCATGGACCAGCCGCTGGGCCTGACCGTGCATTCCCTGCCGTCGCCTGAGCGTGCGATGGACAGCGAGGCTCGCCGTACGACCAGCGGACGCTGGAAGATGGTGGCGGTGTTGCTGGTGTGTGCAGCTCCGGTCGTTGCCTCCTACTTCACCTACTACGTGGTGCGCCCTGAAGGTCGTCGCAATTTTGGTGAGTTGATTGAGCCGCAGCGTCCCTTGCCCGGCCTGACTGTGACGAATTTGGCCGGTCAAACCAGCCCCTTGCCTGCACTCAAAGGACAGTGGCTCCTGATCAGTGTCGCGGGTGGTGCATGCGACGAGGTGTGCGGTCGCCATCTGTATTTGCAACGTCAAATGCGCACGGGTCTGGGTAAGGACGCCGACCGCGTCGATTGGATCTGGCTGGTGACCGATGAAGCTTCGGTCCCAGACAAACTGATGCCCGCGCTGAAAGATGCGACGGTGCTGCGGGTGTCTCAATCCGGTTTGGCCCAATGGCTTCAGCCGGTGCCAGGGCAACAAATGTCGGATCATTTGTACGTGGTCGATCCAATGGGCAACTGGATGATGAGATTTCCCGCCAACCTCGATGTGGCAAATGCCCCCAAGGCCAAGCGCGACCTGGAGCGCCTGTTGCGCGCATCGGCAGGGTGGGACCAGGCCGGGCGTGAAGCGGCCAAGCTGGCGATTCATTAAAGCGTGATGACGGTGCAATCACTCTACAACTTGTCGCCACTGGCCAGCATGATGCTGGTGGGCGTGCTGCTGGCTCTGGTGCCCTTGTTGTGGGTAGGCTGGCGCAACCGACGCGCGACCCCGATGCGACGCCTACAGGCATTGACGCTGCTGACCTTGTTTCTCACGTTTGATCTGGTGCTGTTCGGTGCCTTCACGCGCCTGACGGACTCGGGACTGGGTTGCCCGGACTGGCCGGGTTGTTATGGCCATGCCAGCCCACTGGGCGCTCATGCGGCGATTGGGGTCGCCCAAAACGAGATGCCGACTGGCCCCGTGACACACGGCAAAGCTTGGGTAGAAATGGTTCACCGCTATCTGGCAACCTCGGTGGGCGTGTTGATCCTGGTGCTGACGCTTGCCGCTTGGTGGGCACGCTGGCGCAAAACCCCGCACCGATTCCTCAACCCGTGGTGGCCGACTTTGACGTTGCTGTGGGTCAGTCTGCAAGGGGCTTTTGGTGCGCTCACGGTCACCATGAAACTCTTTCCGGCGATCGTCACGCTGCATCTGCTGGGTGGTCTGGTGTTGCTGGCCTTGTTGTGCCTGCAGGCCGTGAAGTTGTCGCAGCTTGCGCAGCAGAACACGACGGTGCTCGTTTCACCCGGCCTGCGCGGCTTGCAATGGCTGTCGCTGGTGCTGCTGGGGTTGCAAGTGGCCTTGGGCGGTTGGGTTAGTACCAACTACGCCGTGCTGGCGTGCAGCGACTTCCCGCTGTGCCAGAACAGCCTGTGGCCGTTGATGAACTTCAAGGAAGGTTTTGAATTCTGGCGCGAACTGGGCCTGACGGGCACCGGCGAGACCATCAGCTTTGCTGCCCTGACCGCCATTCACTATGTGCACCGCAGCATGGCGTGGCTGGTGCTCATTGTGCTGGGCGTGTTGGCCTGGCGCTTGAGCCGCCATGCCGCACTGCGCCGACCCTCGCGCTGGCTGGCTGCGCTCATCGGGTTGCAACTGGCCACCGGTTTGAGCAACGTGGTGCTGGGCTGGCCGCTGTTGGCTGCTGTTATGCACACCGGTGGCGCGGGTGCCCTCGTTGTAACCCTGACTTGGACGCTGCTGGTCAGCCGCACCCGTTCGACCTTCCAGGCACCGGTTGCCTCTCAACCTTTTGAATCGAGCCTCTCCGCATGAGTACCCCCACTTTGAATGCGCCCACTTCCGTCTTCCGGCAGTTTTATGCCCTGACCAAGCCGCGGGTGATTCAGCTGATCGTGTTTTGTGCCCTGATCGGCATGGTGCTGGCCGTGCCCGGAATGCCCAGTTGGGCAGAGGTCCGGGTCGCTGCCATCGCGTGCTTGGGCATCTGGCTGGTGGCAGGTGCTGCCGCAGCGTTCAACTGCATTGTTGAAAAAGGCATTGATGCCAAGATGAAGCGCACCGCCTGGCGTCCCACCGCCAAAGGCGAACTGGGGAATGGGCAAACCCTGCTGTTCTCAGCTGCCTTGTGCGTGGCCGGTTCCACGCTCTTGTATGTGTGGGTCAACCCGCTCACCATGTGGCTGACGTTCGCCACCTTTGTCGGCTATGCCGTGGTCTACACCGTGATTCTCAAACCGCTCACGCCGCAAAACATCGTGATTGGCGGTGCCTCGGGCGCCATGCCGCCGGTGCTGGGTTGGGCCGCGATGGCCGGCAATGTAGGGCCAGAAGCGTTTATTTTGTTCCTGATTATTTTCTTGTGGACGCCGCCGCATTTCTGGGCGTTGGCCTTGTACCGCGTGGAAGACTACCGAAAGTCGGGCTTGCCGATGCTCCCGGTTACCCATGGCAATGAGTTCACGCGCCTGATGGTGTTGCTCTACACCTTCATCCTGTTTGCGGCCTGCCTGATGCCTTACATCTACGGCATGAGTTCCCTGATTTACCTGGTCGTGGCGGTGGTGTTGAGCATCGGGTTTTGTCTGTATGCCTTTTGGCTGTGGCGCGACTACTCGGATGCGCTGGCCCGCAAGACGTTTCGGTTTTCATTGATTCACCTGAGCGTGCTGTTCGCCGCCTTGCTGGTGGATCACTATGTGCTGTAATTGCTAAATGAAAAAACGTACTGCTCTTAAATTAATGGCTACTAGCGCTTTATTGACGGGGGCTGTAGGCTTGTTTACGGCTTGCTCCGAAAAAAAGCAGAGTTTTACGGCGATTGACCTGACCGGCGCCGACTACGCCCGCGACTTCGCCTTGACCGACCACAACGGCCAGCCTCGCACCCTCAAGGACTTTTCCGGCAAAGTGGTCGTCATGTTCTTTGGTTACACGCAATGCCCTGATGTTTGCCCTACTTCAATGGCCGAACTGGTCGAAGTCAAGCGTTTGCTGGGCAAAGAAGGTGAGCGCGTGCAAGGGATCTTCGTCTCGATTGACCCGGAGCGCGACACGCCCGAGGTGCTCAAAGCCTATATGGGTAATTTTGACCCCACGTTTCTGGCGCTCTACACCACGCCCGAAAAGCTCGTGGGCGTTGCCAAAGACTACAAGGTCTACTATAAAAAAGTAGCGGGCAGCACGCCTACCAGCTACACCATGGACCACTCGGCAGGTTGCTACGTCTACGACACGCAGGGCAAGTTGCGCCTGTACACACGCTACGGCAGCGGCGCCCCAGCGCTGGCGGCAGACATCAAGGTGCTGCTCACACCTTAGTCCTGATTTATAAGAAATCAGGCTGTAGCCCCCGTCTATCATGCGTAAGCAGCTATTTAATTAATAGTGTAAGACGTAAAAAAACCCTGAAGGCATAAAGCTTTCAGGGTTTTTTATTGGGGCGGAATCAGGCGTATTCGGCCAGGGTCTTCTTCATCTTTTTCATCGCAGCCACCTCGATCTGGCGAATACGCTCGGCGCTGACGCCGTAGACCGCCGCCAGCTCATGCAGCGTCATGCCGCCGGAACTGTCGTCGTTGACCTTGAGCCAGCGTTCTTCCACGATGCGGCGGCTACGCTCATCCAGCGCTTCCAGCGCCGTAGCGATGCCATCGCTGGCCAGCATGTCGCGCTGGTAGGCCTCAATCATGGCGGTGGGTTCGTGGTGCGTGTCGGTCAGGTAGGCAATCGGGCCAAAGGCATCTTCGCCATCGTCTGACGGGCTCGGGTCCAGCAGCACATCGCCACCGGACAGCCGCGTTTCCATCTCGATCACTTCTTCACGCTTGACCTTGAGTTCGGCGGCCATCGTGTCAATCTGAACGTCGTTCAGGGACTCTCGGTGAGTGCCTGCATCGGCGGCCGCGTCTTCTGATTTAAAGCGCTGCTTCATCGAGCGCAGGTTGAAAAACAACTTGCGCTGCGCCTTGGTCGTCGCCATCTTGACCATGCGCCAGTTTTTCAGGATGAACTCGTGAATTTCGGCCTTGATCCAGTGCAGCGCGTAGCTCACCAAGCGCACACCGTGGTCGGGGTCGAACCGTTTCACGGCCTTCATTAACCCCACATTGCCTTCCTGAATCAGGTCGCCATGCGGCAAGCCGTAACCCAAGTACTGGCGTGCCACCGAAACCACCAGCCGCAGGTGTGACAACACCAGTTTCCCGGCGGCTTCCAAGTCGTTGTGGTCCCGAAACTGGCGCGAATAAGCCTGCTCTTCTTCGAGCGTCAACATGGGCAGACGATTGGCTGCCGAAATATAAGCATCCAGATTTCCCAGTGGCACCATGGACCACGGATTGGTAATCGCAAGAGCCGAACCAGAAACACCTGTTTGATAAGTCATACCAAAACTCCTTTTTGACATAAATATTATGTTAGCACTCTCTTTGTTAGAGTGCCAATGCATAAGTTTAATGCCTCTGATAGTGATGTTGGTGAGGCATAAAGTCAGTGCCGCTATTCAGTAGGTTTGAATTTTTATAACGAGTTATGTACTGGATTGACGCCGATAAGCATAACTAACGCATTGAAATTAATCAATTTATTGAGTTCTCGAGAAGATTGACTGAAAGAATCTTCAGTCAGAAAGTTCAATAGCGCTGGTGTAAGCGCCATCAGTGGTTCCCGATTTCCGTGCGGAAGACCTTGCCAATGCGCTGAAATCATCAATATGCGGTGCCACTCGGAGAGTTATCTGATGCGATGGAAATTGCAGGCGAGGATCATAATGCGACAAACTGCCATTCATTGAACTCCTTTTGAACTTTGCTTATCGCAGTAAAAGGCAGTAATTCGCGCGCATCATGCATCTTTGGGTTGGGACTGGCCTTCACACTGCGCCACCTCATAACCACCACGCCCTAGAAAGCATGCCATGACAAGTAAAAAAACAAGTTCAGGACCTGATCTGCTTGCTGGCGTAAGTCAACCGCCGGAGTCGAACGAGAGAAGAAAAACCGAAGCCAGCCTGTTCAGCACCCTGGCTTTGCAAAGTGCTATTTTCAACAGCGCCAACTTCTCCAGCATCGCGACCGACGCCAATGGTGTGATCCAGATTTTCAACGTCGGAGCCGAGCGCATGCTGGGCTATGCTGCGGTCGACGTGGTGAACCAGATCACGCCCGCCGACATTTCAGACCCGCAAGAAGTGGTGGCTCGCGCCAAGACCCTGAGTGCCGAGCTGGACACCCTGATCACCCCCGGCTTTGAAGCCCTGGTGTTCAAAGCCTCCCGCGGCATTGAAGATATTTACGAACTGACCTACATCCGCAAGGATGGCAGCCGCTTCCCGGCGGTGGTGTCGGTCACCGCGCTGCGAAATGATTCCAACACCATCATTGGTTATCTGCTGATTGGCACTGACAACACCGCGCGCAAACAGGCAGAAACCGCGTTGCTCAAGGCCGGCGCCTTGCAAAGTGCTATTTTTAACAGCGCCAATTTCTCCAGCATTGCCACCGATGCCAAGGGCGTGATCCAGATTTTCAACGTCGGCGCCGAGCGCATGCTGGGCTATGCCGCCACCGACGTCATGAACAAGATCAGTCCCGCTGATATTTCGGACCCGCAAGAGGTGGTCGCTCGGGCGATGGCCTTGAGCATTGAG
>NZ_JBAWYV010000174.1:0-5752 GCF_037143375.1 Rhodoferax sp.
GCTTCGAGACCGTGACCTACATGATTGCCGGGCGCATGTTGCACCGTGACAGTGCCGGCCACGAGGGGTTGCTTGAAAACGGTGGCGTGCAGTGGATGACAGCCGGTAAAGGGGTAATCCATTCCGAGATTCCGCAGCAGGAAGAAGGGGTGATGGAGGGCTTTCAGCTCTGGCTGAATTTGCCAAAACGCGACAAGATGAGCACGCCTTGGTACCGAGACTTCAAGAACACTGAGCTGCCAAAATTCAGGACTCAAGAAGGTGCGGCGGTGACCGTGATTGCGGGGCAGAGCCATGGGGTGAGCGGTGCCGTGACTCGGGAGGTCACGCAGCCCCTGTATCTGGATGTCCATCTGCCAGCGGGTACCCGGTTTGAGCAGCGACTGCCAACGGGCCACAACGCTTTTGTCTATGTCTATCGGGGCGAAGTCAGCATTGCTGGTCAATTGGTGCCGATGCAGCGCATGGCCCTCCTGGCCAATGAAGCCACCGCCGATGGCGTGGTAATTGAGGCCGGTGCCGATGCCAAGCTGTTGATCATTGCCGGCCAACCCTTGAACGAGCCCATTGTTCAGTATGGTCCTTTTGTGATGAACACTCAGGACGAGATTTATCAGGCAATGAAGGACTTCCGCGACGGACGACTGGGCGAATTGGCCAACTGAACAGAAAGTTACAGCGCCAGGATTTGACGATGGTCGCCGATCACCGATTCACAAGGTCAGCTACAAATTCATAGATGAACGCTGAGCCATCGCCGATCGCCAGCGCAGGAGATTGGGGTGGCGCTCATCGGGCCTGACCTTGACGATGCGTGCAAAGTCGATGGTCACGACCGCTGCGATGTCAGCGATGCTGAACTGCTGGGCCGCGATGAAGTCGCGATCTTGAAGCTGTTCGTCCAGATCCATCAGGAATTGGCGCAGCCTCGCCAGTCCGCGCTCGGCCAGTTGGGGAATTTGTTCATAGTTCTGCGGCCCAGGCAGGGCGCGCTTGCGCATGGCCACGGAACTGTTGCGAAAGGCCTCGGCAATTGGCAAAAAACCTTCGAATTCAACCCGCCAATGCCAATCCGCAATTTCAGCCTTGTCCAGCGGCGTGGCGCCCAGCATGGGCGGCAGGGGGAAGCGGGCTTCCAGATAAGCGGCAATCGCCGCGTTGCTGGTCAACATGGCGCCCTCGTCCGTACGCAACGCCGGTACCGTGCACTGGGGGTTGATCTTTCGGTAAGCCGCACCAAGTTGTTCCCCCGCTTTCAAATCGACCTGCACGGTGTCGTGGGCGATGCCTTTCTCGGCGAGCAGGATGCGTGCGCGACGGGGGCTGGGTGCGGTTGCACAGTCGTAAAGTGTGATCATTTTGAATTCTTCAGCTTGTCTTGGGTGCGGGTGTCGAAGTCGCTGGCATCGTGACGTTCGTGCAATTGCGACTCCAGCGGTCCGGTGATGCGGTTGACCATGCGCCCGCGTTGGACCGCACCCCGCTTGGCGATGTCGTCAGCCCAGCGGATCACATGGGGGTACTCATCGACCTGCAGGAATTCACCGGCTTCATACACCAGGCCTTTGACCAGCGCACCATACCAGGGCCAGATGGCCATGTCCGCAATGGTGTAGTCGTCGCCGCTGACATAGGCATTTTCTGCAAGTTGGCGGTTGAGCACATCCAGCTGGCGTTTGACTTCCATGGCGAAGCGGTCGATGGCGTATTCGATCCTGGTCGGCGCATAGGCGTAAAAATGACCGAAACCACCGCCCAAGTAGGGCGCGCTGCCCATCTGCCAAAACAACCACGACAGACATTCGGCGCGTTGAGCCGGCTCAACTGGTAAAAAGGCGCCAAACTTCTCAGCAAGGTACAAAAGTATCGAACCGGATTCGAAGACCCGGATCGGCTCGGTGACACTGCAGTCCAAAAGCGCCGGAATCTTGGAGTTCGGATTCACCCCGACAAACCCGCTGCCGAACTGATCGCCCTGGTTGATGCGGATCAGCCACGCATCGTATTGCGCCCCGGCATGCCCCAGAGCGAGTAGCTCCTCCAGCATGATGGTAACTTTGACACCGTTGGGCGTGGCCAGCGAATACAACTGCAGGGGGTGTTTGCCCCGCGGCAGTTTAGCCTCGTGCGTTGGCCCGGCAATGGGGCGGTTGATGTTGGCGAATTGGCCCCCGTTGGCCTTGTCCCAGGTCCAGACCTTGGGCGGGGTGTAAGTGGGAATATCTGACATACGGGGGACTCACTTTCAGGCGCTGGTAATTGCGCATGATATTTTAAATTTGCCACTCGCAGTCCTTTGGCGTCACCTCTTCTTCAAGGGCTTTCAGCGCGAAAAAGATAAAAATGGTAGCGCTTTTGTTTAACGAATTCCAACTTCCTAAAAACCCGCAACCAGTTGTGAGAAAAGCATTTGCCATGTCAGAACTGCTCAGAATCAAATGCGTTACTCAATGTAACCTTAACTGACCTTAGCGATCACAGCGTTGTGATGGGTTTGATGCGTCCTGTTTACGCTGGATTTAAATAGGGTGTGAGTTCATTCACGACTGAGAATGATCACGTAACTGCAGTGTGTACGCAACCTTCCTAAGGCAAAGCGGGTCAACTTTAGATGGGCATTGCGCAGACTGCCACCCATAAAAACAGCATCACGAAAGTCGCATCCTGACATGTCGGCTTCTGAGAAATCAAGCTGCTGCAATTGCGTTTTTCGAAACGACATCTTGCGCAAGTCGACGCCAATCAATAAAGTGTCTTCGAAGATGGCTGACGACAACCGGGCACGACGCCATTTGGTATTGTTGAGGTCGCAATTGAGAAACTGAGTTTCAACCAGTTCAGCTGCTTCAAAGTCGGCCTGACGCCCACGACATCGTAGCCAAGTGGTTTGCGACAGAAAAGCCGCATACAGGGATGCCTCCATGAAGGTGTAATCCCTGAATTCAAAGCCGCGCAGGTTCAACCGTGACAGGTAAACGCCCTCAAAGTCGCAAGCCTCGAAAGCAAGCGGTTGGGTTGCCTCGGCGATTAGAGTTTTGATTTGTGACCGTTAAAGCGTTTGGGCAACGATGGAAACCCTGTTGGCCTCTGTCGAATTGGCCGTGCCAGCGTTTGTCATTTGTGCAATCTATCCGTGGGTATTGCTGCCGACGCCAACTTGACGAGATGTGCCGTGAGTCTGTGATTTTACCAAAGTACAGTGAATTACGAGTTCAGATGTAGATGCGGATTGCAGAGCCCCCGTAACTGGTCAAATTGTTGATGAAGCCAACACTCACCCTTTATAAATCAAACTCGGTTGTGTTTTGCCCCTCCGAGTTAGTCTTGTAAATTCGCATTGATTCGAGGCGTGGCTTACTCTGCTAATAATAAGCAGATGCGCACAAATTCCCACTCAAATCTCAAAATCCTGGCGTTCGACGTTTTTGGCACTGTTGTCGACTGGCACAGTGGTATTGCCCGAGAGGTAAGGGCGCTACGACCCACTGTGGACGGTGAAATGTTTGCATTGGCTTGGCGTGACGGCTATCAGCCGGCAATGCGTCGAGTCATGTCGGGCGAACTGGGCTGGACGCTGATTGATGACCTGCACCGACTCATCCTTGAGCAGATTCTTGGTCAGTTCGGCATAGCTGACCTGAGCGAATCGGAGAAGCATCACCTGAACAAGGCGTGGCACCGGTTGGATCCGTGGCCCGACGTGGTTTCCGGGTTAACGCGACTCAAGTCTCGCTTCACAATCTGCACGCTATCAAATGGCAACATCGGCCTGCTTGCTGACATGGCCAAACATGGTGGCCTGCCATGGGACTGTATTTTGTCGGCTGAGGTGTTTCGGGCCTACAAGCCCGACCCTGCGACATACCTGGGCGTGGCTAAGGTGTTTGACGTAACGCCGGCAGAGGTCATGCTGGTGGCCGCTCATCAGGACGACCTAGCCGCCGCACGCGCCTGCGGCCTACAGACCGCATACGTTGAACGTTCAGCAGAGTTTGGTGCAGCCCATCCCAAGGACATCTCTCCCCACAAGGACAACAACTGGCATGCGCAAGACTTCCTGTCGCTGGCTGATCAGTTAGGCTGCTAGAAGGCTGATTGTTGTCATTGCCTCAAAACCCGGGAACCACAGTGAAAATGGAATAGCTGACATACGATTTTGCGGAAAGCAGTCGTTAGACCCACATCGACCTGTTGCGAAGTTCATTGGGCGCGCTGACCATTCTTTGTACTACAAAGCAGGTTTTGTGGTGTTTCAGATTCAACACACAACAGCTTTTCGAGCGGTACGTCACGCGTTCGCAGGATGTTCAATGTCCTTCAAATGCACGATGAAACGCTTATTCAGAGAGAATTTGACAAACGCTGAGGTGGCCAGACAACTTTACTTGTCTGGGTCGCTCGGTCACTCCAACAACACCTATCCGGTTTGCTAATGCAAGAAGAAGTTGAACGCTGCTGCGGCACTGGCACCTGCATCCTGGATGCCCAGGGGCTTTGCTGGTGTGGGCAGCAGTGGGACGGGCTGAAAATGTGTAATCCGGCCATGGGCAACACTGAAACTACGCCAGCGTTGGCGTCGAAGCAGTTAGAACAGGAAGCGGATTCCGAATGACTGCGACGCACGCTGTAGTGCCCTCCGTATGGGCGCAACGACTGGGATTTGCAGGCTTGGTTCCATTTGTCCTGCTGGCTATGGCCACTTGGTTGGCAGAGCCTGGCCACCGCGCTTTCGCCGGGCTTGCGCTGGCGGGCTATGGTGCTGTCATTGCAAGCTTCCTTGGCCGGGACCAATGCCGGCGTGGCAATTGCCTTGACTGTGACCGGGAAATCGCCCGGTTCTTTCTGTCCGTGAGATGACTTGGTCCACGTACTAATGCAGACGAACAACAAATCCAGCTTGCCATGACAATCACCGCCGTTAACCGATCCAAGTTGCTTTCCGAGGCCAACCACTCCCGCGTCATCGAGATGGCTTGGGAGGACCGCACTACGTTCGAGGCGATTGAGGCTCAGTTTGGCTTGAATGAATCCGCCGTGATTGCCTTGATGCGCCGGTACCTGTTGCCCTCGTCTTTTCGGATGTGGCGCAAGCGCATGGCTGGGCGTCGGACCAAGCATGCTGTGCTGCGCGGTGCCACATGGCTGCGACACCGCGCCACCCACAGCCGCCAGTAAGCGGCTGATAACCACTGATACCCAAGCGCAACGCCAAAACACCGCCTGCACACTCCCCGCAGGGCGGCCTGTTCAACTAATTGGCTACCCGTATCCGTATGAAAACCGACTTCAAAGGCAACAAGCAGTCCCTGCCCAGCAAACTCTGCACAGTGTGCAACCGCAGCATGACCTGGCGTAAGGCCTGGGCCAAGAACTGGGAATCGGTGCTGTATTGCTCGGATGCTTGTCGCGCCAAGAAGAATTCCGCTGTCAACAAGGCAACGCATGGCTGAGCGTGACCGCTTGCAGTCGGCACTTCCCGCCATGGTGCGCCATTTGGTTATTGTGCTTGGCGACCAGCTCGACGCACAGTCCTCCGCTTTGTAGGGCTTCGATGCGACTCAAGACGTGGTCTGGATGGCCGAGGTGGCCGAAGAGTCCACGCATGTCTGGTCGGCCAAGCAGCGCATTGCGGTGTTCATGAGCGCCATGAGGCACTTTGCAGATGAAATACGCGAGCGCGGCCTTCCGCTGGAGCTCGGCAAGGTGATTACCCAGCTGCAACCCGCCGCGCTGGTGCTGACCGCCCCCGGCG
>NZ_JBAWYV010000175.1:0-5688 GCF_037143375.1 Rhodoferax sp.
TGCAAATTAGATTTACCAAAATGCAGGGCGCCGGCAACGACTTTGTGGTGCTCGACGAGACCCAAAAGCGCCTGGGCCTGAGCACGGCGCAGTACCGCTGGTTGGCCGACCGCCATTTCGGCGTCGGTGCCGACCAGATTTTGACGGTGCGCCCGTCACCCGCGCCCGGCATCGATTTTGAATACGTCATCCACAACGCCGACGGCGCCGAAGTGGAGCAGTGCGGCAACGGCGCGCGCTGCTTTGCCCGCTTTGTGCGCGACCAGGGCCTGACCCTCAAGGACACGATCCGGGTTCAAACCAAAGGCGGCGTGATCGAACCCCAACTCACGCCCGATGGCCGGGTGACGGTCAACATGGGCGCGCCGGTTTTTGAGCTGGCCGACATTCCTTTTGACGCCACCGGTCTGCAGCCGCAGCTCAGTGGTTTATGGCAAAAATGGCCCCTAGCCCCCGTGCTACCTGCGCAAGCAGCTATTGTTTATGTAGCGGTGGTGTCGATGGGCAACCCGCACGCGGTGCAAGTCGTGGACGATGTCGACCACGCCCCGGTGCTGTCACAAGGCCCGCTGACCGAGCACCATCCGTGTTTTCCGAGACGGGTCAACGCTGGTTTCATGCAGGTGGTGGACCGCAGCCACATTCGCCTGCGGGTGTTCGAGCGCGGCGCCGGCGAAACCCTGGCCTGCGGTTCCGGCGCGTGTGCGGCGGTGGTGGCAGGCATTCGACTGGGCCTGCTCGACAACCGCGCCGAGGTTGCAATGAGCGGCGGCACGCTGACTATTTCCTGGGCTGGCGGCACGGCACCGGTCATGATGACCGGCCCGGCCACCACTGTTTTTCACGGCGAAATCAATTTACCTGAGCTCTTATGAACACATCATTCAACAACCCCATCACCGAAGACGACATCGCCGACTACCTGGCCAACACGCCCGACTTTTTTGAGCGCCATGCCGAGTTGCTCGCCGCGGTGCAACTGACCAGCCCGCACGGCCACCGGGCGGTGAGCCTGCAAGAGCGCCAGGCCACGCAGCTGCGCGAAAAGATCAAGGTGCTGGAGAGCCGCATCATGGACATGATCCGCAACGGCAACGAGAACGTTTTGCTGTCCGACAAGCTGCTGCGCTGGGCGCGCACCCTGTTTCTGGCTACCGATCCGCTGACCTTGCCAACGCTGATCGCGGACGAAATTGCCGAGCAGTTTTCGGTGCCGCAGGTCGGCATCAAGATGTGGGGCGTGGCACCGCAGTTTGCTTACGCTGACTTCGCCAACGGCGTGAGCGAGGATGCCAAATTGTTTGCGACCTCGCTGATGGAGCCGTTTTGCGGCGTGAATTCCGGCTTTGAGGCGGTGAGCTGGTTGCCCGAGCCACAAGCCGCCACCTCGCTGGCGATTCTGCCCCTGCGCATGGGCTTGGTGGGCAGCGCCACCCCGGCCTTTGGTCTGCTGGTGCTGGCGTCGCCCGATGCGCAGCGCTTCAACAGTGCCATGGGCACGGATTTTCTCGGTCGTCTGGCTGAACTGGCCAGCGCGGCTCTGACTCGCCTGCGTTAATTTTTAAGACGCTCGTCTCGGTTCAACTGGCGCATGAATCCACTGGACGACGACCTGATCGAGCGTTACCTGGCGCATGTGCGGGTTGAAAAACGCCTGGCCGAGCGGACTGTGGAACTCTATTCACTCGACCTGCAAAAGCTGCAGGGCTATGCCGCGCAAACCCAGGTCGAACTGCTTCAGGTGCAAAACAGCCACATCCGCCGCTGGGTGGCGCAGATGCATGGCGCCGGGCGCAGCGGGCGCGGCATTGCGCTGATTTTGTCGGGATGGCGCGGTTTTTATGTCTGGCTTGGCCGCGAAGGGCGCATCAACAGCAACCCGGTGCAGGACGTGCGCGCGCCCAAGGCAGGTAAACCGCTGCCCAAAGCCTTGAGTGTGGACGACTCGGTGCAGTTGGCCAGTTTTAAAAACGAGGCGAACGACCCCTGGCTGGAAGCGCGCGACGCCGCCATCGTTGAAATACTTTATGGCGGCGGCTTGCGCGTGGCCGAGTTGACCGGTCTGGACGTGCGGGCCAGCAACACCGCGCGCGGTTGGGTTGATTTGCAGGCGGGCGAGGCGCATGTGCTGGGCAAGGGCGAGAAGCGGCGCACGGTGCCGGTCGGCTCCAAATCGGTACTGGCTTTGCAGCGCTGGTTGTTTGTGCGGGCGCAGGCGTTGAGCGGCAATGAGCAGCCGGCTTTGTTCATTGGCATCAACGGCACGCGACTCACCTCCCAATCCATCTGGCAGCGCTTGCGCCGTCGCAGTCTGCAAGCCGGGCTGGCCACGCCGGTGCATCCGCACATGCTGCGCCATTCGTTTGCCAGCCATTTGCTGCAGTCCAGCAGCGATTTGCGGGCGGTGCAAGAGTTGCTCGGCCACGTCAGCATCACCACCACGCAGGTCTACACCCGGCTCGACTTCCAGCACCTCGCCAAGGCCTACGACGCGGCGCATCCCCGCGCCAAGTTAGGTTCTAAAAAAAGGGATTGAGCGGCTCCGGGGTGGCTCTGCCTGCAAGTCACGGACTTGTCATGGCGATGTCATGGCCCTTTCACATTTCGCAGCTAAATTGCCCTGTCCGGCAATCCAGCCGGCGCGACCTGTGAAGAATGAATTGACACACCCACGACTGCGCATCGACTCCATTTTCAGACGGCCTCTGGTGCGCGGATGCCTGGCGGCCGTGCTGGTGTTGCTTGGCGCCTGCTCGCCGCGCCATTTGATTATTCAGGGCGTCGCCAATGAACTCGCCAGCCAGGGTCAGGCGGTAGAAGAAGACTTGGTACTGGCGCGTGAAGCCAGTGCGTTTTACCTGAAATTGTCGGAGTCGCTGTTGCGGCCCGCGCCCGAGAACCTCAAGCTGGCCGAAGCCGTGGCGGCCGGGTTCACGCAATACGCGTTTGCCTTCGTCGCTTTCGAGGCGGAGCGGATCGAGCCGAAAGATGCCAAGGCGGCCCAAAAATTGCGCGAACGTGCTGCGCTGCTGTACCGCCGCGCGCACCGCCACGCGATGGCTGCGCTGGAGGCCACCACCCCCGGTTTTGCCCTGGCTCTGGCCAGCCCGGACCCCCAGCAGTGGCCAGTGTTGACGGCATCTCAAATCGGTGTCGCGTACTGGGCTGCTGCGTCCTGGGGTGGTTTTATATCGCTGTCCAAGGACGACCCCAACACCGTGGCCGACCTGCCGCAGGCGGTGCGGCTGGCGCACTTGGCCTGGCAGGTCAATCCCGATTTTGGCGATGGCGCCCTGGCCAGCCTGATGGGTAGTTTTGAAGCGGCGCGCCCCGGCGGCAAGCCGCAGCAGGCCACCGTTTATTTCGACCAGGCCATTGCTGTGAGCGCCGGTAAAAGTGCCGGCGCATTCGTCGCCAAGGCCGAAGGCGTGGCGCTGCCTGCTGGCGACCGCCCCGCCTTCGAGGCGCTGTTGCAGCAAGCGCTGGCCGCCAGCGTGGCCCGGCGCGATTTGCCCAACCAGGTGATGCGCGAGCGGGCGCAGTGGCTGCTGAGCGTGGCCGACGATCTTTTCTGACCGATGAACTCATCCATGACAACTCACAAAAACCTCCTGCAACGACTCTTTGGCGTCAGCCTGTTGGCGCTCGCGCTGCTGGGCACAAACGGCGCTCATGCCGCTGACAAACAACTGCGCATCGGCACGCTGGCCCCCAAAAACTCGCTCTACCACCGGCAACTGATGGAGTTGGGTGAGGTCTGGCGCACCGCGCAGGGCGGCAATGCCAAGTACATCGTGTTCCCCGACGGTAGTCAGGGCGGCGAGGCGGAACTGGCACGGCGCATGCGCATCGGGCAGTTGCAGGGCGCGCTGCTGTCGGTGGTGGGACTGCGCGAAATCGAGCCCTCGATTGGCGCGCTGCAAAACCTGCCGCTGCTGTTCAAAAGCTGGGAAGAGGTCGATTACGTGCGCGAAAAAATGCGCCCGGCGATGGAAAAAAAGTTTCTCGACAAGGGCTTTGTCGTGCTGGCCTGGGGCGATGCCGGTTGGGTGCGGTTTTTCTCCAAAGAGCCGGCGCTGCGACCGGGTGACCTGAAGAAGATGAAAATTTTTGCCTGGGGCTCTGAAGTGGAGCAGCAGGAAATCATGAAAAGCCTGGGCTACACGCCGGTGCCGCTGGAGACCAGCGACATCTTGCCGGCGATCCAGACCGGCATGATCAACGTCGTGCCCTCAACCCCGTATTTCGCCTTGGCCAGCCAGGTTTACAGCACCGCACCCAACATGCTGGAGATCAACTGGGCCCCAATCGTCGGCGCTTTGGTGGTCACCAAAAAAGCGTGGGACGACATGACGCCCGCCACCCAGGCCGCGCTGCGCGTGGCGAGCGACAAGGCCGGTGTCTCGATCCGGACCCAAGCCCGCCAGGAGGTGGACGACGCGGTGGCGGCCATGAAAAAACGCGGCCTGATCGTCAATCGGCCCAACCCTGAGCAACTGCGCGAGTGGAACGAATTGGCCGAAAAGCTGTACCCGCGCATCCGGGGTGCGATGGTGCCGGCCGAGACCTTTGATGAGGTGTTTTTGCACCTGAAAGCGTTTCGCACACTCAAGAGCAAATAGTGTTGAAGGCTGATGTGATGACCGGTTTGCGCCGCCTGGGGCGTTTGGACGAGGGCTTGGCATCCTTGGCGCTGGCGCTGATGACGCTGATCCCGCTGGTGGAGATCGTGCTGCGCCCATTGCTGGGCCAGGGCATCGAGAACGCCGCCGTGCTGACCCAGCATCTGGGCCTGGTGCTGGCCATGTTCGGTGCCGTGGCCGCCGAGCGACATGGCCATCTGACCACGCTGGGCAGTGGCCTGTTCAGCCAGGGCAGCGCCCCGGTGCAAGCGGCGGTGCGCGTGTTTGCCAAGGGCAGCGCGGCGTTGATTTGTGGTCTGCTGGCGCAGGCCAGCTGGCGCTTTGTGGCCAGCGAGATGCAGGCTTCGCACGCGCTGGCTTATGGCGTTTCGGTCTGGTGGGTGGAAGCCACCATGCCGCTCGGGTTTGCCTTGTTGGGGGTCAAACTGGGCTCACGCTGTTTTACGACGCCCGGCTTGCGCGTGGCCTGCGGGCTGGTGTTGCCGCTGCTGGGGTTTGGGCTGGCGGGCGCATTCGATGGCAGCGCTGGGGTGTTGTGGCCGTGTGCTTTGTGGCTGCTGGCAGCGCTCTTGGCCGGGGCGCCGATCTTTGCGGTGCTGGGCGGCTTGGCGCTGGCGCTGTTCTGGCAAGACGGCCTGCCGCTGGCCTCGGTGCCCCTGTCGCATTACCAAATTACCGTCAATCCTTCCTTGCCCGCGCTGCCGCTGTTCACGCTGGCCGGGCTGGTCTTTGCCCGCACCGGTGCCGCGCAGCGCCTGGGCGCGGTGTTCGTGGCCTTGTTTGGCGGCGGTGTCTCGGGCACGGTGGTGGCGGCTGCGGTGCTGTGCTCCTGCTTTACCGCGTTTACCGGTGGCAGCGGTGTGACGATCCTGGCGCTCGGCGGTTTGTTGTTGCCGCTGCTTAAAAATGCCGGTTTCCCGGAGCAGCGCGGCATCAGTCTGGTGACGAGTGCCAGTGCGCTGGGCGTGTTGCTGGCGCCATCGGTGCCGCTGATCATGTACGCCATCATTGCCCGTGTGCCGATCAACACCATGTTTTTGGCGGG
>NZ_JBAWYV010000176.1:0-5627 GCF_037143375.1 Rhodoferax sp.
CGCACCAGCGCCGGCACATCCAGAATCAGCGCCACATCGCCGCTGCCCAGAATGGTGGAGCCGCTGATGCAGGTGACCTGGTTGAAGATGTGTCCGAGTGGCTTGATCACGGTCTGGAATTCGCCCAGCAAGGTGTCCACCACCAGCCCGGCTTTTTGGCCGGCGTACTTGAGCACCACAATGTTTTCGCCCTTGACCGGGGTGCCGGCAATGCCAAACAGTTCGCGCAAGCGGATAAACGGCAGCACCTGCCCGCGCAGGCTGGTGTAGTCGTGCCCGGCCTCGGCGGTGTAGGCCACGCACTCTTCGATCATGTCCAGCGGAATGGCAAACACCGACTTGCCCACTTCCACCAGGAAGCCGTCAATGATGGCCAGGGTGAGCGGCAGGCGCACGGTGACCGTGGTGCCCACGCCGTCTTCACTGGTCAGGCTGACCGTGCCGCGCAGGGCCGTGATGTTGCGCTTGACCACGTCCAGGCCGACCCCGCGCCCGGACAGGTTGGTGACCTTCTCGGCAGTTGAGAAGCCGGGCTCAAAAATCAGCGCGTAGATGTCGGCATCGCTCAGATGCTGGCCCGCTTCGACCAGACCGCGCTCGAGCGCCTTGGCCAGAATGCGCTCGCGATTGAGGCCCCCACCATCGTCTTGCACCGTGATGACGATGCTGCCGGAGTCGTGAAAGGCGTTGAGCTTGAGCGTGCCTTGGGCTGGTTTGCCACGGGCGGCCCGCACTTCAGCCGACTCGATGCCGTGGTCCATCGAGTTGCGCACCAGGTGCATCAGCGGGTCGCCAATTTTTTCGACCACGGTCTTGTCGAGTTCGGTCTCTTCGCCGTCGATGATGAGCGTAATGTCTTTGCCCAACTCGCGTGACACGTCGTGCACCACGCGCTGAAAGCGCCCGAAGGTGGCGCCGATCCTGACCATGCGCAGTTGCAAGGCGCTGTCGCGCACTTCTTCGACCAGCATCGAGAGTTTGGAGGTGCTTTCTTCGAGTTCGCTGATATGCGAGCGCCGGGCAATCAGGTTGACACTGGCCCCGGCAATGATGAGTTCGCCCACCAGGTTGATGAGCTGGTCGAGCTTGTCGGCGTCGACCCGGATCGAGCGGCTCTCGGTGGCGCCGATGTCCTTGATTAGTTTTTGCTTGGTGAGCGCCGCTTCGACCACTTCGGGCTGCACCGAGCCTTGCTCAACCAGAATGGTGCCAATCGGTTTGGCGGGCGTGTCGGACTGCGAGTTAAGCGCCCGGTCAAGCTCCTGCGGGGTGAGCGTGCCGCAGCGCACCAGCATCTCGCCCAGACGGGTCATGTCACCCTGCTGTTGCTGGATCAGGTTGACATAGTCGTTCACCAAGCTGTGCGGCGGCAAAATTTTGAGGCTGCAGTCGTCGAGCACGAATTCAAACACGTGCTCAATGGCGGCTTTGTCGGCCTTGCTCTGCAGCGCAATCTCAAAGCCCAGGTAGCAGGTCTCAGGGTCCATCGCATCAGCCTCGGGCAGCGCGTCGGTCAGGGTCACCATGCCGTTGATGTGGCCCAGGGTTTCGAGGTAGCGGATGAACGAGAGCGGGTCCATGCCGTTTTTGAGCACGTCCGGGCCGAAACGCACCGAGATGTGCCAGTGGTCGGCAGAGACGCCGCCGTCGGGGATGCGTGCAATCGGGTCGACGCCGGGGGCGTCCACGACTGACGACTGGCCTGCATTTGAGGCGGGTGCGCCCAGGTAGCTGCGCAACTGCACCAGCAGCGGCTCGCCCAGTTGCTGCAGTTCGTCGTCGGGTTTGGTGTGACCGGCGGCCACCGACTCAACCAGTGCGCCGATGTGGTCGCAGCAGGCCAGCATTAACACCACCAGGGGGTCGGCAATGGGGAGCTTGCCAGCGCGTACCTGGTCGAGCACGCTTTCAACCACGTGGGTGAAGGCGACGATATGGTCCAGGCTGAACAGGCCCGATGAGCCCTTGATGGTGTGGGCGGCGCGAAATATCGCGTTCACCATCTCGTCTTTTTCATCGGCCTGTGCCACGCCCAGCAGGGCGTCTTCCATGGCTTCGAGCAGTTCCCGGCTTTCCAGGATGAAGGTCTGCAGTGCGTCATCAAGATCCATGGGAACTCCTTTTGCCGCCCGCACGGGACGCCATCACCAGCGGGTCGTCAAAGTAGGCCGCGACGTTGAGCAACTCAAACACCTCGATGACGGCCGGGCTGTGCGCCACTAAACGGAATTCACGCTGGTGCGCTTGCGCGGTTTTCTTGGCCAGCATCAGCAGTTGCACACCGGCGGTGTCGATCTCGGTGACGCCCGACAAGTCAATTTCTTGCGGTGCGGGCTCGCCCAGCAGGATGGGCTTGAGCTCTAAGGCCCGAAAGATGGTGAGTTCGCCCTCAATGCGCAACACCGAGGCGTTGTGCTTGGGGTTCTTTTTCGAAGTCATGCGGCTCTCCTGAAGAGTGTGTTTCGGTCGTGCGGCGATTTAAGGCAGGCACAGGCGCTGTGCGGCATCAATCAGCTTCTCGGGCTGAAACGGCTTGGCCACCCAGGCCCGGGCACCGGCGGCGCGGCCCTCGGCCATCTTGGCGTCTTCGGTCACGGTGGTGAGCATGATGACGGGGGTGAATTTGTAGGCCGGCAGTTGTTTGACGGCCTTCAGGAAGGCGATGCCGTCCATGTTGGGCATGTTGACGTCGCTGATGATCAGGTTGATTTTTTGGCCGGTGAGCTTGGTCAGGGCGTCGCGGCCGTCGCAGCCTTCGATCACGGTGTAACCAGCACCCCTCAAGGCAATACCCAGTACCTGGCGCATGGAAGCGGAGTCGTCAACGATCAATATGGTTTTAGCCATGGGGTCTTTCGGGGGAGGGGAATGGAGCCAGACTTATTATGAGGTTTCTTATTTGGAAGTCGTCTTTAGTCTAACGTCTCATTGTTACTTTTTGACAATTATCAAACTGTAACTGTTGATTCCCCTGACAACTATAGGGTGTTTACCTGAGTTTGTCCGGGGAAAAACCTGAGTGCATTAGAAAATTTATGTCATATAAGGCTCTAGCCCCCGTATTACTTGCGTAAGCAGCTATAAATAACATAGCGCATCAAGCGCGCGAATCAAACTTCATGATGGCGCGGGCGATGCTCTCCAGTGGCAAGATCTCGTCCACCGCCTGCAGTTTGATGGCTTCCTTGGGCATTCCAAAGACGACGCAGGTTTCTTCGTTCTGGGCCACCGTGCGGGCGCCGCCGTCGTGCAGCACCTTCATGCCCCGCGCGCCGTCGTCGCCCATGCCGGTCATGATGATGCCCAGCACGTCGTGCCCGCCACATTCGGCGGCCGACTTGAACAGCACATCGACCGAGGGTTTGTGGCGGTTCACCGGGGGCCCGTCCAGCACATGGACAAAATACTGACCGGCTGACTTGCGCAACTGCATGTGCAAGCCACCCGGTGCAATCAGCACCACGCCGCGTTCAAGGCGGTCGCCGTCTTTGGCTTCACGCACATTCATGGCGCAAATGCCATTGAGCCGCTGGGCGTACATGGCGGTAAATTTTTCCGGCATGTGCTGGGTAATGGCAATGCCGGGCGCATCCGCCGGGAGCGCCATCAGCACGCATTCAATCGCTTGCGTGCCGCCGGTAGAGCTGCCCAGCACCACCGGTTTGTTCATGGCAAAGGCGTGCACGCCACTGGCCACTGTTGCGTGCGAGGCACCTGGTTTGGCGGCGGAATGCCCTGCCGCCATGACGCTGGCACTGGCGCTGCGCTGACGCGGTTTGGCGAGGGCGGCTGCCTTGAGCGTTTGAATCATCTCGCGGCGTGAATCATCCAGAAACTGCTTCAAGCCCAGCTTGGGTTTGCCCATCACAGCCACAGCACCCGCAGCCAGTGCATCGAGTGCAACCTTGCTGCCTTCAGCCGACAAGGTGGAACAAATGACGGTAGGGATCGGCGTCCCGGCCATGATCTGGCGCAAAAACGTCAGCCCGTCCATGCCCGGCATCTCAATATCAAGCAGCAAGACATCAGGGCGATTTTTCTGAATTGCGGGCATCGCAATCAGCGGATTGGGGGCGCTGCCAATCAGCTCAATATCAGGCTGCCCAGCCAGCATGTGCTGCAAGGCCTGACGCACCACAGCAGAGTCATCCACCACATAAACTTTAACGACCATCAGTGGCTCCAGCTCCGGCGAATACAACTTCAACAATGGGTTCGGTCGGCCCGACCGTCCATGACACCTTGCGGTAACCCGTACCGCCCAGACATTGGTCCACCACCCTGATGCGGTGGTGCTTCAACTGGTGCAGCACCCAACTGACGTTGTTGTTGCCAATCGGGTTTTGGGTAATGAGATTAGGGAACATATTGCCCCCACCAAATACATAAGCTTCGCACAAACGGGGCGTGACACCCACGCCGTGCAGCCGCCGAAACATATCATCCAGCGCGGCCACGCCGTAAGCCGTGTTGTGCAGGTTGGCGGCGTTGGGCTGACCCACATGCACGATGTGCGACATGGCTGCCACCGTGCGCCGGGGATCGGTCAGGATGACCGCCACGCACGAGCCCAGCAAGGTTTTTAACTGGTCGCCGACCTGGCCAAAGGCGACATCGCCAGGCATTAGGTCCATGACACCGGAAGCATTTTTTTTCACGTTTCGAAAAGGTCTGTGAGGTAGTTTATTCATGGTTCGTGAAGCTTAACCGGGCTTGCGAAACACGCCGGGCTGCACGGTCAGCATCGGCACATCGCAGGCCACACGGCCTTCAGCGGTGCCCAGAAAAAACAAGCCGCCGGGGCGCAGGGTGGCCAGCACCCGGTTCACCACATCGCGCTTGGTGGGCACGTCAAAGTAGATCAGCACGTTGCGCAAAAACACCACATCGAACGGACCCAACCCGCTGAACGGCTTGCACAGGTTGAGCTGGCCAAACTGCAGGCGCTGGCGCAGCTTGTCCATCATCATGGACTGGCCTTCGGCCGGGCCTTCGCCCTTGAGGCAGTAGCGCTTGAGCCGCTCTGGCGACACCGCCCGCAACCGGTCTTGCGGAAACACCGCTTCTTTGGCACTCAAGAGCACGCGGTGGCTGATGTCGGTGGCCAAAATAGACCAATCCGGCCCGATGCGCCCTGACATTTGCAGGTCCGCCAGCAACATGGCCGTGCTGTAGGCCTCGTCGCCAAAAGAAGACGCCGCGCTCCAGATGGAAATGGGCGCCTTGCTCTTGAGCGAGATCAGCTCACTCTCCAGCACGTCGTAGTGCTTGGGTTCGCGGAAAAAATAGGTCTCGTTGGTGGTGAGCAAATCCACCGCCATCTGAAACTCGGCGGCTTCGCTTTCATCAGCGAGCAGTCGGATGTAGTCGGCAAAACCATCCAGGCCCAGCCGTTGAATTCGCGGTGACAGTCGCGAGTGAATCAGGGATTTCTTGGACTCGTTGTAAGACAAGCCCACTGCGTCATACATGATGTCGCTTATTTTTTTGAATTCCTGGTCACTGAAGGGAAGAGATGCCATTTTTTAGGGTTCTCAATAAGGCCTGAAATTGCTGTGGCTGGCGGGTCCGGCGCGTACCGATGCCGCTTGCAAAGGCGCACTCAGGCGGGGGGCGGGCTTGGCTTG
>NZ_JBAWYV010000177.1:0-5622 GCF_037143375.1 Rhodoferax sp.
TCAGGCACCAACCTCGCCACCACGTCTTTCAGGCGCTGCATTGAAATCGGTTTGATCAGCACCTCGTTGAAACCGTTGGCCAGAAAGCGATCAATGTCAGAAGAACCCGCGTGGGCGGTGTAAGCGACGATCGGCAGAGTGGCGTAAGCCGGATTGGCGCGCAGCTGCCGGCACACCTCTTCACCGCTCAGGTCGGGCATGCTGATATCGAGCAGCACCAAGTCCACAGCGTTTTGACTGCCTAGCCAGTTCAACGCCGAATGGCCGCCATCCGCTTCGAAGGTTTTCCAGCCCATTTTGTTCAGGAAAACCATGGCCAGCTTGCGGTTCAGGATCACGTCATCGACAACGAGAACGCTTCTGACAGGTTTTTGTTCTTCGGTTGTAGTCATCTGGGTCTAGGCTTTCATGTCCGCTGCCGGCAGCACCACAAAGAAGGTTGATCCGACACCGGGGGTCGAGGCCACGCCAATCTGGCCGCCCATGTGCTCAACCAGTTCTTTGGCCAATGTCAACCCCAGACCGGTGCCTTCGTGGCTGCGTGTGACGAAGGATTCGCTCTGGCGGAATTTTTCAAATATAAATTTTTGTTCGTCCAGACTGATGCCCACACCCGTGTCCTGCACCTCGATGCAAACCTGCTCGCCTTGTGCTGAGGCCCGAATAGTGACGCTGCCTTGGTCTGTGAATTTGAGCGCATTGCCGGTCAGGTTGAGCAGAATCTGGCGCAAGCGCACGGCATCGGCGAAGACCTTGGTCGGCAACCCGGTGGGGTCGAGTTCAAAAATCAGGTTTTTCTTTTGGGCATGGCTGTTTTGCATCGCCAGAACTTCGCGTAACAGGGCGGGCAGGTCAATGGGGGTCAAGTTGAACTCCATGCGCCCGGCTTCAATCTTGGCCAGGTCCAGCACATCGGTGACCAAGGTCAGCAGATGCTCGCCGCTGGTGCGAATGGTTTGGGCGTATTCAATGTGTGCCGGGTCTTTCAAGTCCATTTCGAGCAACTCGGCAAAGCCCAGGATGCCGTTCAACGGCGTGCGCAGTTCGTGCGACATGTTGGCCAGAAATTCGCTTTTCATGCGGTTGGCTTCTTCGGCCGAATGGCGCGCTTCTTCTAACCGACCGAAGGAGGTTTGCACCTCGCTGGCCATGTGGTTGAAGGACTTGGCCAGGTCGGCCATTTCATCTTCGCCGCGCACCGGCAGCCGGTGCGCCAGATCGCCCTGCTGGAATCGTTGAATGCCGCTGCTCATTTCAGTGATGCGTCGGGTGAGGGCGCCTGCCATCCAGATGGCGATGGCGATCACCAGTGCAATCATCACCAACGTGGACGCGGTCAAGCCAAAAGCGGTACTGCTCAGGCGCTGGACGATGGTGCTTTGCAGACCTTCGCGCTCTTGTTTGAGTTTGCTGTCGGCGGCGGCAATCAAGGTGTCGATGCGCTTGCCCGACTCGGTAGCGGCCTTATGGAAGTCATCGACATTCGCGCCGATCGTCACAAAACCAAAACCACGTTTGCTGGCGCCATACTGACCGGTGTAATAAGGAATGGTGGCCGCTGTAGTGAGTTTCCAGAGACCTGAAAAATAGATCACGAAAGAGCCGGAGCCCCCGTGCTCGGTCAGCGCATCCCAGCCATGGCATTGCGGAGAAAAATTGAGGTAACGGCAGTCCAGACCCACACTGCCGGACTTGGCGGACTCTGGCGACGGCTTGCGCTTGAGCGACTGATCGCGAAAAAACGGCACGGTTGGCTGGAACTCATGCCAGGACTTGCCGCTGGCCTGCCACTCACCCCACAGTTCACCGTCCATGAATGGCGGCGCCGGTTGGCCGGTTTTCGGGTCGTAACCAACGATGAAGTAGTCACGTGGGTGCGAGATGGCGCGGCTTTTCTGGTCCCAAATAAACGCGTAATTGCCAGACGCTGGGTCCGTAATCGGGGCAAAGCGTTCGGGCGTTGGGCGCACCTTGTTGCTGAACGCCATCAAGTGCGCGTGGTCCAGCGCCAAGGTTACATAGCCGGTGATGCGCCCGCCCTTTTCAATCGGGGTGGCCCAGCGCACAATGCCGCGAAAGTGCTTGCCCAACGGGTTTTCAAGACCGGCATAACCCGATTGTTCTGGCGTGAACGGTTTTTTGAGTTCTTCGGCGCGGGCCGGGGTGTAAGGGCCGATCCATTGGGTGCTGACGTATGGGCCGATGACTTCGGAGACATAAATCTCACCGGGTTTCAGCTTCTTGAGTGCAGGCCAGTAGCTCTCCGCTTTTACATACGTGTTTTCGCGGCGGCTGACATCGCGCAGACCTGGTGCCAGCAAACCACCATGCTGGGCCTTGAATTTTTCCATGCCGCTGGCATCGATGTAGCTGATTTCGAGAAACAGGGGATTTAATGTCTGGGCTCCGTAGTTTTCTGGCAATCGGGTGTGAAAGTCTTTGGCGTTGTCAGGCAAGGGCGGGCGCACCGGGTTGTTAGCGACGAAGGGCGTTGCCGGCATCCAGCCTTTGCCATCGGCCGAAGGAGCGTAGAGCCCATGCTCAAAAAGCTCACGCGTGTGGCTGGTCAGGAAACGCTGGTAGGTAGCGTCAGAAGGTTCCAGGCGTGCTGCCTGCAAGATGTCTTTGTCGCGGTCATACAGAAAGTCGGCGACCTGGCGTGCCAAGTCGGTGGTGAGGGCTTCGATGGCCTCGCGCGAACGCTCGTCGAGCGCACGAACCGCATCATCATTGGCGGTTTTGCCGGTCTGCTGCTGAGACAGACGCATAGCATCAGCCATTTGTAATGCGCGAAACGACACCCCTTCGCCCAAGCCCTGCGCCGCCTGCCAGGCAAACCAGGCCAGCAGCAAAAGCGGGATAACCTTGATGGCGACGAAGATGACGATCAGCTTGGTGCGAATGCCCATGCGGTCGAAGAATTTAGGGGTTTTTATCACGAGGCTTCAACGATTTTTAGTTGTTAATGTAGCGCACGGCGGCTAAGTGTAAACCCTGATTATTGAGGTGCCGGCCCGGGTGTACAGCCTCCGCTGCAGCGTTCAATCCCGCTCAAGTCGCGCCGGGACTGAACTTGGCAAAACCCAGCGTCTTCAAGCAAGGCTCGCACAACGGGTGCCTGGTCATACCCATGCTCCAACAACAGCCACCCACCGGGCTGCAGGCTTGCTGGGGATTGTTGGATGATCTGGCGCAGGTCACTCAGGCCATCAGCGCCACTGGCCAGCGCTTGCAACGGCTCGAAGCTTAGATCGGCCAAGTGCGCGTCTTGCGCCGCAATATACGGTGGGTTGGAAACGATCAATGCGAACTTGGTTTGTACGCCGTCCAGCCAGGATCCTTGGCTGAAACGCACATCGAGTTGCAAGCGTTGCGCGTTGGCGCGTGCCACCGACAAGGCGTCCTCACTGAAATCGAGGGCGTTCACTGGAAGGTGGGGTCGTGTGGCTTTGAGCGCCAGAGCGATGGCACCACTGCCTGTTCCCAAATCGAGAATGCCTGTGCGCCAGTTCTCACCTGGCGTGATCGGTATGAGTGACAGCGCCCAGTCCACCAGCGTTTCGGTGTCGGGACGGGGCACCAGCACCCGACCATCGACGTGCAGGTCCAGACCGTAGAACTCTTTGTGGCCGGTGAGGTAGGCCAGTGGTTCGCCCTTCAAGCGGCGCAGGGCAAGCTGGTTCAGTCGTTGCAATGGTTCAGCGCCGATGACATCGGTGTCGTGCGCCAGCAACCAGGCGCGGTTAGGGGCGGCCGGGTTCACGACGTGCAGCAACAGCAATTGGGCATCCAGTCGGTCCAGTCCCTGCGCTTGCAAACGCGAAAGCGTCTGGGCGAGGGTCGAATCAGCCACCGGCGCCTACTTCAAGTGCCGCCAGTTGTTCGGCGGCTTCATAGGCTTGCAGCGCCTGCACCACGTCTTCCATATCACCTTCCATGATGTAGAGCAGTTTGTAGAGCGTGAGGTTGATGCGGTGGTCGGTCAGGCGCCCCTGCGGGAAGTTGTAGGTGCGGATGCGGTCGCTGCGGTCGCCAGTACCGATCAGGCCCTTGCGCTCGGCCGCATCTTTGGCGGCGCGCTCACTGCGGTCTTTTTCGTGGATGCGGGCGGTCAACACCTTCATGGCCTGGGCCTTGTTGCCGTGCTGGCTGCGACCATCCTGGCACTCGGCCACGATCCCGGTGGGAATGTGCGTGATGCGCACTGCCGAATCGGTTTTGTTGATGTGCTGACCGCCCGCGCCGCTGGCCCGGTAGGTGTCGATGCGCAGGTCTGCGGGATTGATCTTGATGGCCTCGGCCTCATCCTGCTCGGCCAGCACTGCCACCGTGCAGGCGCTGGTGTGAATGCGGCCCTGTGTTTCGGTGGTGGGTACGCGCTGCACGCGGTGGCCACCGGACTCGAATTTGAGCGCGCCATAGACGTTGTCGCCCTCGATGCGGATCACCACTTCTTTGTAGCCACCGAGTTCGCTGCTGGACTCGCTGATGATTTCGGACTTCCAACCCCGGCGCTCGCAAAACCGGGTGTACATGCGCATCAAATCAGCCGCAAACAGGGCCGACTCGTCGCCGCCGGTGCCCGCGCGGATTTCCATGAAGGCGTTGCGGGCATCGTCCGGGTCTTTGGGCAGCAACATGCGCTGCAGTTCGCCTTCGAGTTGTTGCAGTTCTGCCGTGGCACTGTCGACTTCTTCCTGGGCCATCTCGGCCATGTCGGCGTCATTTGCTGCACTTTTCAGCATCTCCTGCGCCTCGGATAGATCGGCTTCGCGTTGCTGGTAGCGTGACCAGCGGGAGGTCACCGCAGTGACATCAGTGTGCTCGCGTGACAGCAGGAGAAACTGCTTCATGTCTTTCATGATGTCTTCGCGCGAGAGTAAAAATTCAAGCTCACCAAGGCGGTCAGCGTAGCGGGCGAGTTGTTGGCGCAGAAATGGTTTCATGGGCGATCCGTCAGAGGAGGCAGAGGCAAAAAAGAGAAGTGGCCGTGGTTGCAGCAGCGGTTTTAGGTCGTCAATGTGGGCGCAGCGCTGTCATCCAGAATGACTGGATGACCTTCGTGTCGCCCTGACGAAAGGCGCGTCGCTTGAAAAAGCGTCGCTACCGCTCTTTGCGCAAAAAGAAATGCTGGATGGCGTTGGTCGCGCGTTCACGCGCCGTGGCATCACTGGTGCGCAACTCTGCCATGGCGCCGTGCAGCATCTTTTGTGTCAATCCCTTGGAAAGCGCTTCCAGCACGGCGTCGATATCTTCGCCTTTGGCCAGCAGCTTGCGGGCGCGCGCCAGTTCAGCGGCACGCCATTCGTCGGCTTGGGCGTTGAGCTGTTGAATCAAGGGCACCGAACTGCGCTGGTCGACCCAGTGCATGAAGCTTTGCACGCCTGCGTCCACAATCGCCTCGGCCTGCGCTACGGCCGCCTGGCGGCTGGCTTGGGCCGTTTGCACCACCGAGGCCAGATCGTCCACGGTGTAAAGGTACACATCTTCTAGTGACTTGACTTCGACTTCAATGTCGCGCGGCACGGCCAGATCGACCATGAACATGGGACGACGACGGCGGCGTTTCAAGGCCCGCTCGACCGCCCCCAGCCCGATGATGGGCAGTGTGCTGGCGGTGCA
>NZ_JBAWYV010000178.1:0-5598 GCF_037143375.1 Rhodoferax sp.
TCCAGCGTCAGCAACCGGGTGCGGGCAAAGTGCGCGTCGTCGGGTTTGATGGCGTCGGCAATATCGGACAGCAGCAGCGTGCCATCGGGCTGGTGGTTGAGCGGCTGAGGCTGCACGCTGCCCAGCACCGCCGCGCCGCCGCCTTCCCAGCGGTAGGTGTGCGCCATCTGGCCCACGATGTACTCGTCGCCGCGCTGGCAATGCGCCATGATGGCGCACAGATTGCTTTGCGTGCCGGTAGGCATGAACAGCGCGCCCTCAAAACCTAGCAGCGCCGCAATCTGGTCCTGCAGTGCGTTGACGCTCGGGTCGTCAGCAAACACGTCATCGCCCAAGGGCGCGGTCAGCATCGCATCGCGCATGGCGGGGGTCGGCTGCGTCACGGTGTCGCTGCGCAAGTCCACCGTTTTTGATTCTGATTTATAAGCCATATTGACCTCTAGTCCCCGTGTTACTTGCGCAAGCAGCTATTTTTTTCATAGCGAATAATTTGAGTTCTCGCGAAACTTCCAACATCCTACGAAATGTCGGGGACAGCGCTGGCGCACTTCGTGTCGCTGCGGTCTGTCCCACGAGGTTTCAGGAAGTTCTTCAGCATGGCGTGGCCGTGTTCGGTCAGGATGCTTTCGGGGTGAAACTGCACGCCTTCAATGTCGAGCGTGGTGTGTTTGACGCCCATGATTTCACCGTCCGGCGTCCAGGCGGTGACCTTCAGGCAATCCGGGCATGTCGGGCGGTCGATGGCGAGCGAGTGGTAGCGGTTGACGGTGAACTGCGCAGGCAGTCCGGCAAAAACGCCTTCCTGTGTGGTCGTGATGACGCTGGTCTTGCCGTGCATTAACTCTTGCGCACGGATGATGGTGCCGCCAAACGCCGCGCCAATCGCCTGATGCCCCAGGCACACGCCCAAAATCGGCAGCTTGCCGGCAAAGTGCTGAATTGCAGCGACCGAAATCCCCGCTTCGGCTGGCGAGCACGGGCCGGGCGAGATCACCAGGCGGTCCAACTGCCCGGCCTTGAGCCGCGCCTCAATCTCGTCAATCGTGATTTCGTCATTGCGAAACACCTCTACCTCGGCCCCCAACTCGCCCAGATACTGGACGATGTTGTAGGTGAAGCTGTCGTAGTTATCGATCATCAGCAGTTTGATTTTTTGACCCATGATTTACTCCAGCCCTTCTTCCACCAATTCACTCGCTCTGAGCAAGGCCCGCGCCTTGGCTTCGGTCTCTTTCCATTCCAGCTCCGGCACCGAATCGGCAACCACGCCCGCGGCCGCCTGCACGTACAGGGTCTGGTCCTTGATGATGCCGGTGCGAATCGCGATGGCCACATCCATGTCGCCGGCGTAACTCAGGTAGCCACAAGCGCCGCCGTAAAGCCCGCGCTTGGTGGGCTCCAGCTTGTCGATCAGTTCCATCGCGTGCACTTTGGGGGCGCCGGTCAGCGTGCCCGCCGGGAAGGTGGCTCTGAGCACATCCATGCTGCCCAGCGGCTGGCCGTCGGGGCCGTCAATCAGCGTGCCTTCGACGTTGCTCACGATGTGCATCACATGGCTGTAGCGCTCCACGCAGAAGGCTTCGGTCACTTTGACGCTGCCAATTTTGGCAATGCGGCCAATGTCGTTGCGCGCCAGGTCGATCAGCATCACATGCTCGGCGCGCTCTTTGGGGTCGTTGATCAACTCCACTTCGGCCGCCTTGTCCAGTGCCGGGCTGGCACCCCGCGGACGCGTCCCGGCGAGCGGGCGGATGGTGATCTTTTGCTCGGTCTTGCCATCGGTGGTGACCTGTTCCTGGCGTACCAGAATCTCGGGCGAGGCGCCAACCACATGGAAATCACCAAAATGGTAGTAATACATGTATGGGCTGGGGTTGAGTGCCCGCAACGCCCGGTACAAACTCAGTGGCGACTCGGTGTAGCGCTTCTTGAGGCGCTGGCCCACCTGCACCTGCATGAAATCACCCCCGGCAATCAGCTCTTTGGCGTGCACCACGGCGGCGATGTAATCGACCTTGGCAAATTCCCGCTCCACCGGGTGGCTTTGCGTCGGCTTGACGATGGGTGCGCTCACCGAGTATTTAAGCTGCTCTTTCAACTCCCGCAGGCGCTTTTTAGCGTTGGCATAGGCTTCGGGGCGGGCCGGGTCGGCGTAAACAATCAGGTACAGCTTGCCGGAGAGGTTGTCGATCACCGCCAGCTCTTCGCACTGCAGCAACAAAATATCGGGACACCCGAGCGTGTCGGGCGGGCAGGTGGCTTCTAGCTTTTTTTCAATGTAGCGCACCGCGTCATAACCAAAGTAGCCAGCCAATCCACCGCAAAACCGCGGCAAACCGGGTCGTAGCGCGACCTTGAAGCGTTTTTGGTAGCTTGAGATGAAATCCAGCGGGTTGACGGTGGACGTTTCCACCACCACGCCATCGGTCACCACCTCGGTGCGCATGTCCGGGCCAAAACCCAGGGAACGCACCAGCGTACGGGCCGGCAGGCCAATGAAGCTGTATCGCCCAAAACGCTCGCCACCTACCACCGATTCGAGTAAAAAACTGTATTTGCCGGCTTCTTTGGAGTGCGCCAGCTTCAGATACAGCGACAAGGGCGTTTCCAGATCGGCGAAGGCTTCCGCCATCAGGGGAATGCGGTTGTAGCCTTGGGCACTCAGGCTTTTGAATTCAAGTTCAGAGATCATGAAAAAGTTCTTTCAGTTCAGGGCCAGAACTTGAGCACGCAACCGGCACCGTGTTGGCTTCAGGTTGCGGTCGTTCCAGCGGGCAGCCAAAGATTGCTGCGGTTCATTCAAACAAGGAGGGGAGAAGTCAGGCTAGCGCCGACGTAGCGTGCTGAGCCCGCCAGAGCCAGGCTCCCCGGTCGCTACAACCTGTGATGCAAATGCGGTGAATGAACATGCGGCCAGTGTATCAAACCTCATCTCATAGGGAAGACCCTCACACAGAGTCCCCACTCCCCAAAAACCGGGATAACTGAAACTTAAAAAATCCCAAAAAACAAAAGAACCCGTCAGTTTAAAAACAGAAAATGCAGTCGTCGAGGTCTAGAATTATCAGCGGGAGCCACCGGCAACACACTAGGGTTAATCATGTTTAAGTTATCTACATTGTCCATTGCCAAGCGCCTGGCCTTACTCACCTTGTGTGCAGTGTTGGGGCTTGTCTTGCTGGCTGCCATGTTCCTGATCTCGGAGCGTGGCTTGATCATGGAAGAGCGACAAAACGGCGTCCGCCAAACCGTAGAAACAGCGCACGGCGTGCTGACTTATTACCAAACTGCCGCTGTTTCAGGGAAATTGCCGGAGGCCGAGGCCAAACAGCAAGCCTTGGCTGCCATCAGTAGTTTGCGCTATGGCAACAACGAGTATTTTTGGGTTAATGACATGCAGCGTTTAGTGCTGATGCATCCGATCAAGCCTGAACTGATTGGCAAAGACATGTCGGACATGAAAGACCCCAATGGCGTCTATCTGTATGCAGAGTTCGTCAAGGTCGTTAAAGCCGAAGGCGCCGGTTTTGTCTCTTATATGTGGTCCAAACCCGGCATGGAGAAGCCTGTCCCCAAGGTCTCCTATGTCAAAGGCTTTGCCCCTTGGGGTTGGGTTGTCGGCTCGGGCGTGTATGTGGACACGATTGACTCGGTCATTGCAGGGCGCGTGCTTACTTTTTCCATCGCGGCTTTGGTGCTCGCCGCATTTTTACTGGCGATTGGCTGGTGGATTGCACGCGGCATACTGAAGCAACTCGGTGGCGAACCGGCTTATGCCGCTGACATCACACACCGCATTGCCGAAGGCGACTTGTCTGTTGAGATCATTGTCAACAACCCCGACCAACCCAGCCTGCTCAACGCCATCAAAACCATGCGCGACAAGATTGCTGCCATCGTGGGTCAGGTGCGCCAGGGCTCCGAAGGCGTTGCCACAGCCAGTTCAGAGATTGCGCACGGCAACCACGACCTGTCGGCACGCACCGAGCAACAAGCCAGCGCGCTGGAAGAGGCCTCTGCCTCGATGGAAGAACTCGGCAACACCGTGAAACAAAACGCCGACAACGCCCGCCAGGCCAACCAGCTCGCCATGAATGCATCCACGGTAGCCATCCAAGGCGGCGAAGTGGTCTCGCAGGTGGTCGAGACCATGAAGGGCATCAACGAGAGCTCACGCAAGATCTCGGACATCATCAGCGTCATCGACGGCATTGCCTTCCAGACCAATATCTTGGCGTTGAACGCTGCGGTTGAAGCAGCCCGCGCCGGTGAGCAAGGCCGTGGCTTTGCCGTGGTGGCCAGCGAAGTACGCTCATTGGCCGGACGGTCGGCTGAAGCGGCCAAAGAAATCAAATCGCTGATCAACGCCAGCGTGGAACGTGTGGAGCAAGGCACGTCACTGGTGGACCAGGCCGGCAGCACCATGACCGAGGTCGTCACCTCCATCAAACGGGTGACCGACATCGTGGGCGAGATCAGCGCCGCCAGCAGCGACCAGGCTTCAGGTGTCGCGCACATGGGCGAAGCCGTGAAACACATGGACCAGGCCACACAGCAAAACGCAGCCCTGGTCGAAGAAATGGCCGCCGCGGCCAGCAGCCTGAAAACACAGGCGCAAGAGTTGGTACAAGTCGTGGCGGTCTTCAAACTGGGCGCCAACGACCCGCACCATGGCATGGCACTGCCCCTCGCCGCCGTGCGTTCGCACAAGCCTGGGCCTTCCACCTTCAAGGGGGCCGAGAGACGGGGCGCCGGCATCCCGAAAGGTGCTGCCGCTAGAGCGCGACCAGCAGCACCGACACCGTCCAAGGCCTCGGT
Organism: Rhodoferax sp.; assembly: GCF_037143375.1. GTDB lineage: Bacteria > Pseudomonadota > Gammaproteobacteria > Burkholderiales > Burkholderiaceae_C > Rhodoferax. The sequence goes on from NZ_JBAWYV010000178.1 coordinate 4,819, forward strand.
GGTACCCAACAAATTGTCAGTTGCCAAACCGGCTGCACCCAAAGCCACTGCACCAGCCGCGCCGGCAGCTTCAAGCAACGACGACTGGGAAACCTTTTAAACCGGCATCAAACTGAGCAGGGAGTCGGTGAACCCATCAGCATCGACCGCACGAATGGGTTCGCCATGGTTGTAGCCGTAGGTCACCAGCCACACCGGGCAACCGGCAGCGCGCGCCGCCAGAGCATCGTTGCTGGAGTCTCCGATCATCAACGTGCGGTGCGGCGCAGAGCCCAGCGCTTCGCAGGTTTTGAGCAGCGGTAACGGATCCGGTTTTTTACGTGCAAAGGCATCCCCGCCAAACGTCTGTTCAAAAAAACCATCAAGGCCTTTGGCCTTGAGCAAGGCCACCGCAAATTCGGTTGGTTTGTTGGTCAGGCAGGCCAGCTTCAAACCCCGCGCCTTAAGTTGCGTGAGGCCTTCGACGACACCCGGGAACACTTCGGCGTGTTGCCCGTTGATCGTCAGGTAATGCCGCTGGTAGCTTTGCCAGGCGGGTTCAAACAGCGCGAGCACTTCGCCTGCACTTAAATTTACAGCTGCTTCAGATTGGGTAACGTGGGCCAGAACGCTTTTAATCAAATGCTCCGAGCCTTTGCCAATGGTCTGTGCAACAGTGTCACGGTCTACCCGCGCGCTCGACAGGGCCGGTAAATCGGCCAGCATGAGGTTCAAGGCCACCACGAAGTCATCGAGGGTATCGACCATCGTGCCGTCCAGATCGACGATCACGGCGTCTAT
>NZ_JBAWYV010000179.1:0-5521 GCF_037143375.1 Rhodoferax sp.
CCGAAAATCAGGTCGAGGCGCATCTGGAGAGTCACCTGTCGCTGCTGCCCGCCCAAGACCACGCCTCACGCGCCATCGTGGCGCAGATGATGGACGACGAGGCCCGCCACGCGCTGGACGCCACCAAGCTGGGCGCAGCTGAGCTGCCGTCAGTGGTTAAAACCGTGATGCGCGCCGCCGCCAAGGTGATGACGACGGTGGCGCACCGGGTCTAACTCAGCTTTCCAGCAACTCGAAGCTGGTCTTTATCTCCGCCGTTTTGGCCAGCATGATGCTGGCGGAGCAGTATTTTTCGTGGCTCATGGCGATGGCGCGCTCTACCGCGCTGGCCGGAATGCCTTTGCCACTCACGGTGAAATGCATGTTGATGCGGGTGAACACTTTGGGGTCGACCTCGGCGCGCTCGGCGGTGAGCTTGACGGTGCAGCCCTGCACGTTGTGGCGGCCGCGCTTCAAAATCAGCACCACGTCGTAAGCGGTGCAGCCGCCGGTGCCGGCCAGCACGGTCTCTAGCGGGCGCGGGGCCAGGTTGAGGCCGCCGTTTTCAGGCTTGGCGTCATCGGGGGCGCCGTCCATCATGATCGTGTGGCCACTGCCGGTTTCGGCTACAAAACCCATGCCTGAGCGCGTACCTAGCGCGCCGGTCCAGCTGACGATGCATTCCATAATAAAGTTCACTCAATGATTGAAAGGTAAAGATTGTCACCTGTGACGGGCGCTTATCATCAATGCCCCATGAAGACACAACACCTGACCCCCGCCGACTACCTGAAAAAAATCCTGACTGCTCGCGTTTACGACGTCGCAGTCGAAACCGCACTGGAGCCGGCCAAAACCTTGAGCCAGCGCCTGCACAACACCGTGCTTCTCAAGCGCGAAGACCAGCAGCCAGTGCGCAGCTTCAAGCTGCGTGGCGCTTACAACAAGATGGCGCAACTGACGCCTGAGCAGTTAAAGAACGGCGTCATTTGCGCCTCGGCCGGCAACCACGCGCAGGGCGTGGCCTTGAGCGCCCGCAAGCTCGGCACTCGCGCCGTGATCGTGATGCCGACCACCACGCCACAGCTCAAGGTGGATGCGGTGCGCGGTTTTGGCGGCGAGGTGGTGCTGTTTGGCGAGAGCTATTCCGACGCTTACACCCACTCCGTGCAGTTGCAAACCGAGCAGGGCCTGACCTTTGTGCACCCGTTTGACGACCCCGATGTGATTGCCGGCCAGGGCACGATTGCCATGGAAATGCTGCGCCAGTTGCAGGGCCACGGCTCGAACCGGCTGGACGCGGTGTTTGTGGCGATTGGCGGCGGCGGGCTGATCTCGGGCGTGGCTAACTACATCAAGGCAGTTCGGCCAGAGATCAAGGTCATTGGCGTGCAAATGAACGACTCAGACGCCATGGCGCAATCGGTGGCAGCTCATGAACGGTTGACACTGCCCGATGTGGGCCTGTTTTCTGACGGCACGGCGGTCAAACTGGTCGGCGAAGAGACATTCCGGGTGGCCAGCGAACTGGTGGACGAGTTCATGACCGTGGACACCGACGCGGTGTGCGCGGCCATCAAGGATGTGTTTGTCGACACCCGCAGCATTGTGGAACCGGCAGGCGCCTTGGCGGTAGCCGCCATCAAGCAATATGTCGCCACGCACAAGACCAAGGGTGAGACTTATGCCGCCATTTTGTGTGGCGCCAACATGAACTTTGACCGCCTGCGCTTTGTCGCCGAGCGCGCCGAAGTGGGCGAAGAGCGCGAGGCGCTGTTTGCCGTGACGATTCCCGAGGAACGTGGCAGCTTCAAGCGTTTTTGTGCACTGATTGGCGACCTGCCCGGTGGCCCGCGCAACGTGACCGAATTCAATTACCGCGTGAGCGACTCGGCCAAGGCACATGTTTTCATGGGTCTGACGACCCACGGCAAAGGCGAGTCGGCCAAGATTGCCGCCAACTTCACCAAGCATGGCTTTGTGGCGCTGGATTTAACGCACGACGAACTCGCCAAGGAGCACGTCCGGCACATGGTGGGCGGGCATTCCAAGCTGGCGCAAGATGAGCGGCTGCTGCGCTTTGTATTCCCAGAGCGGCCCGGTGCGCTGATGAAGTTTTTGAGCCTGATGCGCCCGGGCTGGAACATCAGCCTGTTTCATTACCGCAACCAAGGCGCCGACTATGGCCGCATTTTGGTCGGATTGCAGGTGCCGGAATCCGATAACGAGGCGTTCTCGGAGTTTCTGGAAACGCTGGGCTTCCCGTATGTGGAAGAAACCGCGAACCCGGTTTACCAGATGTTTTTGCAAAGTTAAGTTCGCTGGAGCAGACCATGGCCATGTCGCTGGACGGTAAATTAGTGGTGGCGATTTCAAGTCGTGCCCTGTTTGACTTTGAGGAAGAAAACGAAGTTTTCGAGCAAGGCGACGACCGGGCCTACATGAAGCTGCAGCTGGAGCGACTGGACATTCCGGCCAAGCCGGGGGTGGCGTTTTCGTTGGTTAAAAAATTGCTGGCGTTCAACACGGTACGGGACGATTCACCTGATGCCGCCATGTCACAACCGGTTGAAGTGGTGATTTTGTCGCGCAATGACCCGGTGTCGGGCATGCGGGTATTCCGGTCGGCGCAGCATTACGGCCTGCCGATCCAGCGCGGCAGTTTCACGCGCGGGCAGTCGCCCTGGCGCTACCTGAAACCGCTGCACGCCAACCTGTTTTTATCCACCCATTTGAGCGATGTGCGGGCGGCGCTGGAGGCCGGTGTGCCGGCCGCCCAGGTCTACCCGCAATCGGTTCACGCCGGGGACGCGTACCCGAACGAGGTGCGCATTGCGTTTGACGGCGACGCCGTGCTGTTCAGCGACGAAGCCGAGCGGGTATACCAGTCGCAGGGGTTGAGCGCTTTTCAGAAGCACGAAACCGACAAGGCGCAGCAACCGCTGCTGGCCGGGCCTTTCAAGCCGCTGCTGGCGGCGCTGCAACGCCTGCAACAAAGTGGCACGCCCCGCATGCGGATTCGCACCGCGCTGGTCACGGCCCGCAGCGCGCCAGCGCATGAGCGCGCCATTCGCACTCTGATGAACTGGAACATCGAGGTGGACGAGGCGATGTTTCTGGGCGGTTTGGACAAGGGTGAATTTTTACGCGAGTTTGAGCCTGATTTCTTTTTTGACGACCAGACCGGGCACGTCAATTCCGCCTCCAAGCACGTACCTTCGGGGCATGTGGCGAGTGGCGTGTCGAATAGTTGAAGCACCGTCATCGCTCAGCGCGGCAATGACGCACCTTTAAAAAATCTTCATGAACGTTTCCCGAAAAATTACCGCCTTCAAGGCCTTCACCGCCCAAGCCTGGGACTTGACTCGGCCTTACTTTGACTCGGACCAGAAGTGGCAAGCGCGGGGCCTGCTGCTCGCCATCGTGCTGCTGAACCTGGGGCTGGTTTACATGGCGGTGTTGTTCAACGACTGGAACAAGCTGTTTTACGACGCGCTGCAAGAGAAGAATGCCACCGTGTTCTGGGCGCAACTGGGGCGCTTCACTTACCTGGCCTTCGCTTTCATCATCATCGCGGTCTACAAGTTTTACCTCACGCAGTTACTGGAAATGCGCTGGCGGGCCTGGATGACTGGGCATTATCTAGAGCGCTGGCTCTCCAACCATGCGTTTTACCAACTGGAACTGGCGCGCTTTAGTGGCCCGGCCAACAGCGACGCCAAAATTCCCGATAACCCGGACCAGCGAATTCAGGAAGACATCAACCAGTTCACCGGGCTGACCATTTCGCTCACCATGGGGCTGCTCAATGCAGTGGTCACGCTGGCCAGTTTTGTGGGTATTTTGTGGGGCCTCTCGGGTGGGTTTGCCTTCTCTTTTTTGGGCGGCGAGTACAACATTCCCGGCTTCATGGTCTGGATGGCGGTGCTTTACTGCGGCGTGGGCAGCGTGCTCACCCACTATATTGGCCGTCCGCAGATCAAGCTCAATTTCGAGCAGCAACGGGTGGAGGCTGATTTTCGTCACCACATGGTGCGGGTGCGCGAATACAGCGAGTCGATTGCACTGGACCGGGGCGAAGCGGTGGAGCGGGCGCAACTCGACCAGCGGTTTGGCAAGGTGCTGGGCAATTACCTCGCGCTCATCAAGGCGCAAAAAAACCTGATCTGGTTCACCAGCTTTTTTGGTCAGGCCGCAGTGGTGTTCCCGTTTGTGGTGGCGGCGCCGCGCTTTTTTAGCGGGGCCATTCAGCTAGGTGAGTTGATGCAAATCTCGTCTGCCTTTGGTCAGGTGCAAGGCGCTTTGGGCTGGTTTGTAGACAGCTACAGCAGCCTGGCCAGTTGGCGTGCCACGACCGACCGGCTCACCAGCTTTGAAGCATCATTTAGGGCTCTAGACCCCGTGCTACCTGCGCAAGCAGCTATAAATTCAATAGCTATTGAAGCGCATGACCTGACCGTGGCTTTGCCCAATGGCGCGGTGCTGCTGGCCGGTGCCGCCTTGCGCGCCCAGCCCGGCGACAGGGTGTTGCTGCAAGGGCCGTCGGGCAGCGGCAAGTCGACGTTGTTTCGCACCTTGGCCGGGATCTGGCCGTTTGCAACCGGTGCGGTGGGACGCCCGGCAGATGCCATGTTCATTCCGCAGCGGCCGTATTTTCCCAATGGCCCGTTGCGCGATGCGCTGGCTTACCCGCTGGCGCCATCCCGTTATACCGATGCGCAACTGCGCCAGGCGCTGATTGAGGCAGAACTCCCGGCGCTGGTGGAGCAGCTCGACTTGGCAGATGCATGGAGCCAGAAGCTGTCGGGCGGCGAGCAGCAGCGCCTGGCCATCGCCCGCGTCCTCCTGAAAAAACCCAAGTGGGTGTTTGCGGATGAGGCCACCAGCGCGCTGGACGAAGCCACCGAGCATTCAGTCTATAAACAGCTTCTAGCCCTCGTAGAATCTACGCAAGGAGCTATTATTTCAATAGCGCATCGGCCGGGCGTGGCGGCTTTTCACAATCGGCTGTGGACGCTGGAAAAACTGCCAGAAGGTGCCCCGGCACAATACCAACTGGCCGCGCAAGACACCGATCAGCCTGCCGTTTTACCCGCAGTAAATCGCTCATAGCCCCGCGCCCTCAGTTCGCAGGCCGGGCACGCGGCGCAGCCGTAGCCCCAGGCATGGCGGTGCTCGCGGTCGCCCAGATAGCAGGTGTGGGTGTGTTCGATGATCAGGTCGACCAGGACTTGACCGCCATCGGGTGTCCCTGATTTTTCGCCCAGTTCATGTGCCATCGCCCAAGTGGCCGCCTTGTCGATCCACATCAGTGGAGTTTCAATTAAAAAGCGCTTGTCCATGCCCAACGAGAGCGCCAGTTGCATGGCTTTCATGGTGTCGTCGCGGCAATCGGGGTAACCCGAAAAGTCGGTTTCGCAGACCCCCGTGACCATCACCTGCAGATCACGCCGATACGCTACAGCGGCGGCCAGCGTTAAAAACAGGAGGTTGCGCCCCGGCACAAAGGTATTGGGCAGGCCGTTTTGCTCCATCTTGAAAG
>NZ_JBAWYV010000180.1:0-5458 GCF_037143375.1 Rhodoferax sp.
TCAACCACGCCAATGCCAGCGCCGCCAAAATAGCCTTCGAGCCCTTGCTGGACTGGGCCGTGAAGGACAATTGAGCTTTTTCCAGCCCACCCTTCCTTGCCATGCCCGCCACCGCTTTTTCAGACCTCATTGGTTACGTCGCCGCCACCCTGACCACCGCCAGCTTCGTGCCGCAAGCGTGGCACACCTTCAAAACCCGCGACGTGCGCGGCATCTCGCTCGGCATGTACAGCGCCTTCACTTCAGGCGTGGCCTGCTGGCTGGTCTACGGCATCCTGCTCGGCGCCTGGCCGATCGTGATCGCCAACTGCATCACCCTGGCCCTGGCGGCCACGATTTTGGGAATGAAGCTGCGGTATCGGTGAAACCGGGGGTTATCACCCCCCTGTGATCTCTTGCGGAATTGATAACTCGCAACAAGACAAAAAACAGCGCGAAGAAACTGTTTTATGTCTTTATGGCTATCAATTACAACCCTTCAGGAGATGAAAATGCCCCGTGTTTCCCCCATGAAACTGATTCCGGCCCTGTGCCTTGGCCTCTGTTCCGGATATGCCTCGGCGGCCGGATTTCAGTTACTTGAACAGAATGCCAGTGGTCTTGGCAACGCTTACGCCGGCTCGGCAGCCGTGTCGGAAAACGCCAGCACCATTTTCTTCAACCCGGCCGGCATGACGCAACTGAAGGACCGTGAATTTTCTGCAGGCGTGGCGGGTATTGGCACCAGTTTCAAGTTTTCCGACTCCGGCTCGCCGGTCACGTCACTTGTCGGCAACGGCGGTGATGGCGGCGGCTGGGGGTTTATTCCCAACGGCTATCTGTCATGGGCTTTGAACCAAGACGTGTATGTGGGTGTCGGGGTGAACGCCCCTTTTGGCCTTAAAACCGAATACAACAACCCGTGGATCGGCGCCGCCCAGTCCACCAAATTTGACCTCAAAACCTACAACGTCAACCCCTCCATCGCATACCGGGTAAACGATGCTGTGTCGATTGGCGCCGGATTGAACTGGCAACGCTTGACAGCCGAGTACACCCGACAAGTTGGCGTGGCCTCGGTGTTCGCCCTCTCGCCGCTGAAGCTTAACCTTGACGGTGACGCCTGGGGCTGGAATGTCGGCGGCTTGTTCAAGGTCGCGCCGGGTTCGAAAGTGGGCGTTTCCTACCGCTCGACCGTCAATTACGACCTGACTGGCGACATCAGCGTCACCGGCCCAAATGCTTTGGTTAATGCGGGCGGCTCCAGCGGCGCCAAAGCGAGCCTTAAACTGCCCGACGCCTTTATTCTCAGCGGAACCCAGCAAGTCTCCGACAAGTGGCAGATGCTGAGCGACCTGTCGTGGACGGGCTGGAGCAGCATTCCAAAAATTGATGTCATCCGCACCTCGGGCGCAGGTTCAGGAACGATCGCGCAGACACTCGACACCGATTTTCAGGACACCTGGCGCCTTGCCGTGGGTGCCAACTACCAATACAGCAACGACATGAAGTTGAAATTTGGTATCGCCTACGACCAAACCCCCGTGAAGGGCGCCGCAAGCCGCCTGGTTTCGCTGCCTGACAACGACCGAACCTGGTTCTCGTTCGGCACGCAGTGGACGCAAAGCAAAGGCGCAACCCTTGACTTAGGCGTGTCGTATTTATACGTCAAGGACGCTGACATCAAAAACAACCAGACCTCTGCGGACCCCACAAAAAATCGCGGTTTGGTTTCCGGCACTTACAGTGATAGCGTCTGGATTCTGGGCCTGCAATACTCAACCGCCTTCTGACCCGTCGCCCCCTTCACCAAAAAGCCCCGCACTGCGGGGCTTTTTTTCGCCTGCTGTTTTGAGACAGCAAGCACCCAGAATTGACCTACATCAAAACCGGGCAATCCATTGAATTCGGCGCACTAAAACCGTCGGGGGTTTACCCCAGTTACAAGTTCTAATGTTGCGAATTATCATTTCAGCCAATGAATAGCACGATCGTTCTATTCCAAATAATTAACAACACCGGAGTAAAAAAGATGAGGCAATTCAAAATTCTCGCAACAGCCTTGGGCGCTGCGTTATTGGTGGCGGCTTGTGGTGGGGGCGGGAATGGAGACCAGTCTCCTGCGATCAAATACTCGTCTGTCGTGTCTTTTGGTGATAGTTTGAGTGATGCAGGCACTTACGCGGTGCCTTCGATCAAGGGCTTGGGTGGCGGCATGTTCACCGTCAACGGTATTGCGGGTGCTGTAGGTGCTGATCCAACGCCTAGCTATAACTGGGCGCAACTGGTTTCAGCTGCCGCTATCGGAAAGGTCTCATGTTCGGCGCGCCTTGGTGGTTTCGGTGCACTCGAAAGCATTGTCCTCGGTTGCACCAACTACGCACAGGGCGGCTCCAGAGTGACTGACGGCGTGGGGACTAACAATACGGTTGCTGGTGCGGCACTCGTTGCGGCGGGAGCGGCAACGCCAGGCCCGCTGACTGAATCCGTCTTGACACAAATTGCCAGTTTTGTGGCCGACAACAACGGCAATTTCAAAGGCACCGAATTGGTGACGATGCTGGCTGGCGCCAATGACATCTTTGGACAAACGGATAAGTTGAAGACGGATGCGACTGCGGCAGGAACGGCTGAAGGTGCCAGAGTAGGCGCGCTGACTTTTGGAAATGCGCTGGTTGGTGCACTTGCCGCCGGAGCCACTGACCCTGCCACGGCTGCACAAGCCATTGGTCTGGCAATGCAAACCGAGTCGGCGCGTACGGGGAGTACATCTGCCTCCGTCGTCGGTGCTGCGGTCGGTGCAGCCGCTATTCAACCAGGTAATTCTGCTGTTGGTGCTCCGGCGGTCTATGGCCCCATGGTCGCAGCTGCAACAACCGCCGCAACGACTGCTGGAGCAACAGCAGGCGCAGCGTTCGGGGCGAACTACGCCGCGACCACCGGTGCGGGCATTGCAGTAGCGGGCATGACCACTGCGGCGGCTACGCTGGCGACTTACATCAAGGACATGGTCAACAACAAAGGAGCCAAGCACATCGTCGTGGTGAACCTGCCTGATGTCAGTCAGACCCCGATGGCCATGGCCACTCCAACCTCACAACAGCAACTCGTCCTGGCCATGACCATGGCTTTCAACACCGAGTTACAAAAGCTGGAAGGCACACCTGGCGTGCTGATGGTGGATGCTTTTGCTGAAAACCGGCGGCAATTGGCTACACCTGCACATTACGCGCTGACCAATGTAAAAGATGTTGCGTGCAACCTGAATTACGGTTTTAACCCGCTCGCAACCCTAGGAAATGCTGACGGCAGTTCGCTGGCGTGCAAATCCAGCAACCTGGTCGCAGGCGATTCATCGCATTACCTCTTTGCCGATGGCGTCCACCCCACACCTTACGGGCACAAACTGCTTGCTCAATATGTCACCAAAGCGATGGTCATCGCAGGTTGGCTCTAATTAAAGAACTTCAAGGAAAAATCAAATGAAAACCCACATGAAGTTCCTCGCCATCGCAGCAACTGTTGCCTTGGCTACTGGCAGTGTTTGCGCCCAAACAGCGGGTACCTGGATGGTACGTGCCGGGGCCACTACCCTGACGCCCTCTGGCCCCAGTGCCTGCATGACGGCACCTGACTTTGGCGACACCACCACGGGTTGCACCAAGAGTAATGTCAGCGCTGACACCCAATTGGCTGGCGGTATTACCTACATGCTGACCGACAACATCTCGGTCGATGTGCCCGTCGCCTTGCCGTTCACGCACAAGATCAGTGGTGCAGGCTCGATGCAAGGCTCGGGCAATATTGGCGAAGTGCAAGCACTACCCATCACCGTTTTCCTTCAATACCGTTTTTTGGAAGCTAACGCCAAGTTTCGTCCCTATGTCGGTTTAGGGGCTACCTACGCGTACTTCTTCAACCCACAAGGCAGCGGACGTTTGACCGCAACGACCAATCCGGGTGGGACGCCCACCACGTTTACGGTGGACTCCAAATTCATCCTGACGCCGCAAATCGGTGCCACGCTTACCTTGAGTGACAAGTGGTTTCTGGATGTGTTTTACAGCCAGTCGAAGCTGAGCACGACGACTCACTTGTCCAGCGGACAAACCATGGATGCCAATCTCGACCCAGTCGCTTACGGCATCGCGGTGGGCTACAAGTTCTAGGCATTCACTTTAACCACCGCTGCGCCATGAAAAAGCCCCGCACTGCGGGGCTTTTTCATGGCGCAGCAAATAGGAAACTCAACCCGCCGACGCCCTCACCAACCGATCCCGCACCCCGTCCCACTCAGCCTCATCCGGCGGTGTCTCAATCCAGATCAGCTTCACGCCTTGCGCATCAAACTCGCGCAGTACGGCAAACAGTTGCTGCGCGGTGGCCGCCGCATCGTCAGGCATGCGCCGACGCAGCACTTTGGCAGAACGGGTTTTCAAAATAGCGCGGGCGTAGGTGGCAATCGTCGGGCCACCACCGTGGGTCGGAGCGGCAGCGCTCGTCGCGTTCGCCGCAGGAGCCACGGCACTGTCCAAGCCATCACCGATTAAATCCAGCGCCGTCTGCAGCGCCTTGGCGTCCATCAGCCGCACCTTGGCGTTCGGCGCGTAGTGCGATTCAAGGGTCCCAGAGGCCCTTGGCGCAGGTGCTGCTTGCGTAAGTAGCTCATCTTTTGATAGCACCTTCAAACCACACACAGCCTGCACCTGCTCCGGTGTGATGGCACCGGGGCGCAGCAGCACCGGCACGCCGCGCGTGCAGTCGATGATGGTGGACTCGATGCCCACGTCGCACGGGCCGCCGTCCAGAATCGTCAGGTCTGCCCCAAACTCACCCTGCACATGGGCGGCGGTGGTGGGGCTGACGCGGCCAAACTGGTTGGCGCTGGGGGCGGCGATGCCCCACACCTGCTTTGAAGCATTCACGGTGGACGATGGCAGATTGACGTCTGGCTGCAGGCAAGCTGTGAGCAGCGCCTGCGCTACCGGGTGCGAAGGTGAGCGCAAGCCAATCGAGTTTTGGCCACCGGCCGCCGCCGCCGCCACACCGGCGCGGCGCGGCAAAATCAGGGTCAGTGGGCCGGGCCAGAAAGCTTTTATGAGTTGCTGTGCAAACGCCGGCACGTCAGACGCAAAGTGCGCCACGCCGGTCTCATCCAGCACATGCACGATCAGCGGGTGGTCTGACGGGCGGCCTTTGGCGGCAAATATTTTGGCGATTGCCGCGTCGTTTTCAGCGTCAGCGGCCAAACCATAAACGGTCTCGGTGGGCAAGCCCAATAGCTCGCCAGCCCTTATGATACCTGCGCCAAGCGCTATGGATTCAGCAGCGTATCCATCCAGAATATGGGCTTGTACCGGACTCAAAATGCCTCAATACCCAAGATCTTGGCGGCTGCCAGCGCCGTGCTGTGCACCTCGGCCACGGTGGCGCCGGTGAGCGTCAGGTGGCCCATCTTGCGGCCTTTGTTGGCGCTGAG
>NZ_JBAWYV010000181.1:0-5425 GCF_037143375.1 Rhodoferax sp.
CATCGGCATCGTGCTGCTGATCGGCATCGTCAAGAAAAACGCCATCATGATGATCGACTTTGCCTTGTATGCCGAGCGCGAGGAAGGACTGGCGCCGCGTGCGGCAATCCACAAAGCCTGTCTGTTGCGCTTTCGGCCGATTTTGATGACCACCATGGCCGCGCTGCTGGGTGCCCTGCCACTGATGTTGGGCACCGGTGCCGGGCATGAAATGCGCCATCCCCTGGGGGTGACCATGGTGGGTGGCTTGCTGGTGAGCCAGTTGCTGACCCTCTTTACCACGCCGGTGATTTACCTGGGCTTTGCCAGATTGGTGGCGCGCTTCAAACCAGCCATCCCGGCCACGCCCTTGGAAGGCGTTGCTTGAACATCTCGGCGCCGTTCATCGCCCGGCCCGTCGCCACCACGCTGGTCACTCTCGGGGTGGCGCTGGCGGGCGTGCTGGCTTTCTTTTTGCTGCCGATTGCACCGCTGCCGCAGGTGGATTTTCCGACCATCTCGGTCAGTGCGTCCTTGCCGGGGGCCAGCCCTGACACCATGGCCGCCACGGTGGCAACACCGCTGGAGCGGGCTTTGGGCAACATTGCCGGGGTCAGCGAAATGACGTCTCGCTCGTCGCTGGGCGCCACCAGCGTCACCTTGCAGTTTGACTTGAACCGCGACATCAACGGTGCTGCGCGGGATGTGCAGGCGGCCATCAATGCGGCGCGCACCTTGCTTCCCACGGGCATGCCAAGCAACCCGACCTACCGCAAAGTGAACCCGGCCGATGCGCCGATCATGATTTTGGCGCTGACCTCCGCCACCCTGACGCGGGGTCAGATGTACGATGCGGCCTCCACCGTGTTGGCGCAGCGGCTGTCGCAAGTCAAGGGGGTCGGACAAGTCACCATTGGTGGTGGCGCGCTGCCTGCCGTGCGGGTCGAACTGGACCCGGACAAACTGGCTGCCAAGGGCATTGCACTGGATGTGGTGCGCACAGCGCTGACCGCAACCAACGCCAATCGGCCCAAGGGTTCGGTGGAGCAAGACGGCCACAGCTGGCAAATCGGGGCCAATGACCAGGCCCTCACGGCTGCCGAGTACGCGCCGGTCCTGCTCAGCTACGTCAAGGGCGCCGCCGTGAGGCTGCGTGATGTGGCGCAGGTCATGGATTCGGTACAGGACGTGCGCAACTACGGTGTGGCCAATGGCAAACCGGCGATTGCGCTGTTTATTCTGAAGGAGCCCGGTGCCAACATCATCGAGACCGTCGAACGGGTGCGCGAGATTTTGCCGCGCCTCCAAGCCTCCATTCCAGCGGCCATCGATGTCCAGGTACTGAGTGACCGCACCCCCACCATTCGAGCCTCGTTGCTTGCGGTGGAACACGCCATGGCAATCGCCACCGGCTTGGTGATTCTGGTCGTGCTGCTGTTTTTGCGCAACTGGCGCGCCACCCTGCTACCGGCCATCGCGGTGCCGGTGTCGCTGGCGGGCACCTTGAGTGTGATGTACCTGGGTGGCTACAGTCTGGACAACCTCTCGGCCATGGCGCTGACGGTGGCCACCGGCTTTGTCGTGGACGATGCCATTGTGGTGCTGGAAAACATCACCCGCTACCTTGAGCAGGGCCTGTCACCGCGCGAGGCGGCCCTCAAAGGCGCACGCGAGATTGGTTTTACCGTGTTGTCGATCAGCTTGAGTCTGGTGGCGGTGTTCATCCCGCTGCTGGCCATGGGCGGCGTAGTCGGGCGGCTGTTTCGTGAGTTTGCCGTGGTGTTGACGGCCTCGATCCTGGTGTCGATGCTGGTGTCGCTCACCACCACGCCCATGATGGCTGCCGTGCTACTTAAAAAGCATAGCCCCCAGCGCATGCCAGGCCCGCTTGAGCGGGTATTTTCGCGTTTTGGCCACCGGGTGCTGCTGGGCTACCGCCGCTCCTTGATCTGGACGCTGCGTCACCAACCGGTCGCGATGCTGGCGCTGGTGGCGGTGGTGGGGCTCAACGTCACGCTTTACATGACGATTCCGAAGACGTTTTTTCCGCAACAAGACACCGGCGTGCTCATAGGTGGCGTGCAGGCCGACCAGGGCAGCTCGTTTCAGATGATGCAGGCGCGGGTCGACAAGTTCATGAAAATTGTCGGGTCTGACCCGGCGGTGGCCAATATCAGCGGCTCCACCGGCGGTGGGCAGCGCAACTCGGCCAACTTCTACATCGCCCTCAAGCCACTGGCCGAACGCGATGCCTCCGCCGATGCGGTGATTGCCCGCCTGCGCGGCAAGCTGTCGCACGAGGCCGGAGCCAATTTGTTTCTGGTGCCGGTGCAGGACATTCGCATTGGCGGACGCCAGTCCAATTCGCAATACCAGTACACATTGCAGGCCGATGACGCTGACACCTTGCGCCTCTGGGAGCCGCGCCTGCGGGCCGCTTTGTCGGCCTTGCCCGAGCTGACCGATGTCAACACCGACCAGCAGGACAAGGGCATGCAAACCTCGCTGCTGATTGACCGTGATGCAGCCGCGCGCCTGGGGGTCACCGTCAGCAACCTCGACACCACCCTGAACGATGCGTTTGGCCAGCGCCAGGTGGGCGTGATCTACAACCCGCTGAACCAGTACCGGGTGGTGATGGAACTGGCGCCGGAGTTTTTGCAAGGCCCAGAGACGCTCAAACGCCTCTACATCACCAACAAAACCGGTGTGCAGGTTCCGCTGTCATCGTTGGCCCGCATCGAGACCACCAACACGCCGTTGTCGGTGAATCACCAGGGCGGCGCGCCGGCATCGACCATCAGCTTTAACCTGCCGCTCGGGGTGTCGCTGTCGGAGGCGACCGCCGCCATCCACAATGCCATGGCCGAACTGGGCGTGCCGGTGTCGGTGCGCGGCAGCTTTGCCGGCACGGCCAATGCGTTTCAGCAGTCGCTGGCCTCGCAGCCTTGGCTGATTGCGGCGGCCATCATCACCATCTACCTGGTGCTGGGCATGTTGTACGAGAGTCTGATCCACCCGATCACGATTTTGTCGACCCTGCCCTCGGCCGGCGTGGGGGCCTTGCTGGCCCTGATGTTGTTCAAAAGCGAGTTTTCCATCATTGCGCTGATTGGCATCATTTTGTTGATTGGCATTGTCAAGAAGAACGCGATCATGATGATCGACTTTGCAATCTCACGCCAGCGCGCCGGGCACAGCTCCGCCGGTGCGGCCATTTACCGTGCCGCCAATTTGCGCCTGCGGCCGATCCTGATGACGACTTTTGCGGCCATTTTTGGTGCCGTACCGCTGGCCCTGGGCACGGGCGACGGGGCCGAGATGCGCCAACCGTTGGGCATTGCCATTGTTGGCGGCCTGGTCCTGAGCCAGTTGCTGACGCTCTACACCACGCCGGTGGTATTTGTGCTGATGGACCGGCTGCGGGGTCTGCCATGGCCCTGGCGAAAAGCCCTACCCAAAACCTTCAATGTCGTCTCAACCACTTTGGGCCATGCTTCATGATGATCCTGCGCTACACCCTGCTGCCGCTGGCAGCCGCCTTATTGCTGTCGGCCTGTGCCGTCAGTCCCGTTGCACCGCCAGCAGCGCTCGCAGCCCCAGCCCAGTTCAAAGAAGTCGGCCCCTGGCAACGCGCCAGCAGCGCGGCTTCGCCCATCGTGCCGGATGCCTGGTGGACGCTATTCAAAGACCCGGTGCTGGACGACCTGCAGCAGCGGCTGGTCATTGGCAACGAAACGCTGAAATCCTCCGTGGCGGCCGTTGCCAGTGCCCGTGCGGTGCTGACCGCCAGCCAAAGTGCCGTGTTTCCCATGCTCTCTGCGGGCGTGTCGGGTGCGCGCAATGGCAGTCCAACAGCGACCACCTCGCTTGCTGCGCAAAATCCAAATAACAGCGCGTCCTTGTCCCTGAATGCCAGTTGGGAAGTTGACCTGTGGGGTCGGCTGTCGCAAGCCAGCCGGGGTGCCACATCGGCGCTGCAGGCCAGCGCTGACGACTTGGCCTCTGCGCGTCTCTCGGCGCAGGCCACCTTGACCCAGACCTATTTTTCTTTGCGCACCGCAGAGGCACAAGCGCAATTGTTGGAGCGCAGTGTGACTGCCTACCAGCGTTCGCTCGACTTGACCCAAGCCCGCTATGACGGAGGTGTGGCGCCACGCACCGATGTGCTGCAAGCGCAAACCCAGCTCAGCAGCGCGCAAGGGCAGCTGGCCGAATTGACCGCCCAGCGTGGGCAACTCGAACATGCCATTGCGGTGCTGCTGGGCTTGTCGCCTTCAGTGTTGACGCTAGCCCCGACAGCGTTGTTGCCTGATACGCTGCAGGTGCCGGCCCGCCTGCCGGCCACGCTGCTGGAGCGTCGCCCGGACATTGCTGCGGCGCAAGCCCGGGTGGCGGCCAGCTACGCGCAGATCGGCGTCACGGACGCCGCGTTTTTCCCGGCACTCACACTGTCTGGCGGGACCGGTTTCAGCAACTCGTCCCTGGTCAACCTGGTCAACACACCAAATTTATTTTGGTCGCTGGGTTCGGCGCTGGCCGTGTCGATTCTGGATGGTGGCCAGCGAAAACAAGCCAGTGCCCAGGCCCGCGCCAGCGCCGACCAGGTGACCGCCAGTTACCGCCAGGTGGTGCTCACCGCCTTGCAGGAGGTGGAGGACAACCTGGTCCTTGGCTACCAGTTGCAGCAGGAGTTGAATTGGCAGGCGCAGGCGCTGCAATCTGCGCAGCGCAACCTCGAGATCACACTTGACCAATACCGTGCGGGTACCGTGAGCTACCTCAATGTGGTGGTGGCGCAAACCGCCGCCCTGGGCGTGGAGAGCAATCTTTTCGGGGTTCGCAACCGCCAGTTGGCAGCCGTCAACCAGTTGCTGAAAAACATTGCCGGTCGCTGGGAGCCCATCGAGCTGACAAAGCCAGAGCAAGCCAGCGTCGCTCAATGAGCAATTCAGATATTTCTGAGCTCAAATTCGGGCTTGACGTCAGCCCGATCATCAGACACCTTTCACTTCGTTGCTCGTTGCTCGTTGCTCGTTGCTCAGGTCAATTGACGGTAAAAGTCATAGGAGTTAGGACATAACTTCGGAAAAATTCTTCTGCTAAAGCAGTCTCTTGGAGCGTATTTTGTTACAGGAATAACTGTAACTATTGATCGTCAATCAAGTTGGATTATTTGTGCGTATGGGTCCGATGCCAGCAGCAACGAATGGCGTTTGACTGATATGTCATAAATTGAAATTTAGTAACCAAAAAGCTGTAGTCAACTAATACCCGCTCCCGTGGCCCTTGAGTTTTGAAAATATGAAAACTGGCATCCCCGTTTGGCTGACTGCTTCCAAGTTTTCTCACTGATTATGAGCTACTGCTTCCGGGAAAATTGATCGTCAGCTTTTGATAATCCGCTGAATATCATGGGTTTTCTGCGAATGTCGGCAATGGGTCT
>NZ_JBAWYV010000182.1:0-5419 GCF_037143375.1 Rhodoferax sp.
CGCACCAAGCGCACCACCAGTTCAATGCGCTCTTGGAGCACCTTGGGTGCATCGGCAAACAGCAGGTGCGCTTCGTCAAAGAAAAACACGATCTTGGGTTTGTCGAGGTCGCCCACCTCGGGCAGTTGCTCAAACAATTCGCTCAGCATCCACAGCAAAAACGTGGCGTAGAGCCGGGGCGAGTTCATCAGCTTGTCGGCCGCCAGAATGTTGATGACGCCACGCCCATCGGCATCGGTTTGCATGAAATCTTCGATGTTGAGCATCGGCTCGCCAAAGAACTTGTCGCCGCCCTGGGACTCGATTTGCATCAAGCCGCGCTGAATGGCGCCAATGCTGGCGGCGCTGATGTTGCCGTATTCGGTGGTGAATTCAGAGGCGTTGTCGCCCACCAGCTGGCACATGGCGCGCAGGTCTTTCATGTCGAGCAGCAGCAAACCGTCGTCATCGGCAATTTTGAAAACCAGTTGCAGCACGCCGGCCTGGGTCTCGTTGAGGTTGAGCATGCGCGCCAGCAACAGCGGCCCCAGATCGCTCACCGTGGCGCGCACCGGGTGACCCTGTTCTCCGAACACGTCCCACAGCGTGGTGGGAAATGCTACAAATTCTGGAGCTGTTAGCGCACGTTCTGAAAGGACTGTAGACATTTTTGACGTCAAAGAGCCGGCCTGCGAGATGCCCGTGAGGTCGCCTTTGATGTCGGCCATGAACACTGGTACGCCGATGCGCGAAAAACCTTCGGCCATGGTTTGCAGGGTGATGGTTTTGCCGGTGCCCGTCGCCCCCGTGATGAGGCCGTGGCGGTTGGCCTTGTCAGGACGCAGAAAGCATTGCGTTTTGTCGTGTTGTGCAATCAGGATCGGTTCAGACATGAGGTTCTCAAAAAGTACAATTCAGGCAATAGCGTAACGAACATTTGAAGGATTCCCCGTGGCAGGACACAGTAAATGGGCCAATATTCAGCACCGTAAAGGTCGCCAAGACGAAAAACGGGGCAAGATCTGGACGCGCATCATCCGTGAAATCACGGTGGCTGCCCGTGCCGGTGGTGGCGATCTGGCCACCAATCCACGTTTGCGCCTGGCCGTAGAGCGGGCCAAGGCCGCCAACATGCCCGCTGACCGGGTCAAGTACAACATCGACAAAGCCACCGGCAACCAGGAAGGCGTGCACTACGAAGAAATTCGTTACGAAGGCTACGGCATCGGCGGCGCCGCCATTCTGGTCGACACCATGACCGACAACAAAGTGCGTACCGTGGCTGAAGTGCGTCATGCCTTCTCCAAATACGGCGGCAACATGGGCACCGAAGGCTCGGTGGTGTTCCAGTTCAAGCATTGCGGCCAGTTGATTTTTGCGCCCGGCACGAATGAAGACAAGGTCATGGAAGTGGCGCTGGAAGCGGGCGCCGAGGATGTGATCACGGACGACGATGGTGCTATCGAGGTGCTGACGGCTTATGCCGATTTTGAGCCCGTCAAAAATGCGCTGGAAGCCGCCGGATTAAAGCCGGAAATGGCCGAAGTCACCATGCGGGCCGAAAACCCGATTGAGCTCACCGGTGACGATGCCGCACGCATGCAAAAGCTGCTCGACGTGCTCGAAGAACTTGACGACACGCAAAATATTTACCACAACGCCTTGATTGACAGCGACGCACTATGAGAATTCTTGTGATTGGCGGCGGTGGCCGTGAACATGCATTGGCCTGGAAACTGGCGCAGTCGCCCAAGGTCCGCAAATTGTTTGTGGCGCCTGGCAACGGTGGCACGGAGCAGGATGCCCGGTTTGAAAATATCAACATCACCGATGTCAACGAACTGCGCGCCTGGGCGCTTGAGCAAAAGATCGTGCTCACGGTGGTCGGGCCTGAAGGCCCATTGGCAGCCGGTGTAGTGGATGAGTTTCGCAAACACGGCTTGCGCGTGTTTGGCCCCACTCAGGCAGCCGCCCAGTTGGAGAGCTCCAAGGCGTTTTCCAAGGCCTTCATGAAGCGCCATGGCATCCCCACAGCCGACTACGAAACCTTCACTGACGCCACAGCGGCGCATGCCTACATCGACCAAAAAGGCGCACCGATTGTGGTCAAGGCCGATGGCTTGGCGGCAGGTAAAGGCGTGGTGGTCGCCATGACACTGGCAGAGGCGCACGCGGCGGTTGATTTCATGCTGCTCGACAACACGCTGGGCGTTGCGCACAACGAAGGCGGTGCGCGGGTCGTGATTGAAGAATTTTTGACTGGCGAAGAGGCCAGCTTCATCGTGATGTGTGACGGCAAGAATGTGCTGGCACTGGCCGCCAGCCAGGATCACAAGCGTTTGCTGGATGGCGATATGGGTCCGAACACCGGCGGCATGGGCGCTTATTCGCCCGCACCGGTGGTCACGCCCGATGTCCACGCCCGCGCCATGCGCGAGATTATTTTGCCCACCATTCGGGGCATGGAAAAAGACGGCATCGCCTACACCGGTTTCTTGTATGCTGGGTTGATGATCAGCGCAGATGGCCAGACTAAGACCCTCGAATTCAATTGCCGCATGGGCGACCCCGAGACCCAGCCGATCATGATGCGCCTCAAGACCGATCTGGTCGATGTGATGCTGGCCGCTACCGAGCCGGGCCCACACGGCAAGCTCGACGGTATTGAGTTGCAGTGGGATCGCCGCACCGCCTTGGGTGTGGTGCTGGCCGCGCACGGCTACCCGATGACCCCTCGCAAGGGCGATGTCATCAGTGGTTTGCCCAAGGAGCAGGATGATGCTGTTGTGTTTCATGCGGGCACCGCTTTGAAAGATGGCGAACTCGTGACCTCGGGCGGGCGTGTTTTGTGCGTCACGGTGTTGGCTGACAACGTCAAGCAAGCGCAGCAGCGAGCCCACGAAATCATTCTGGGCATTCGTTTTGAGGGCATGCAATACCGCACTGATATCGGCCATCTCGCCACAAAAAACTAAAGCTTTATGACGCAGCCTGTATTAACAACCTCACGCACCGACGAGGTGCGCAGCTTCTTGCAGGGCCTGCAGTCGCGCATTACTTCGGCCATTGCCAAGATCGATGGTGGTGCGTTTTTGACCGATACCTGGGAAAAAGCTCCTGGCGAAATGCTGCAAGGCAACGGCATTACCCAGATACTGGAAGGAGGCGACATTTTTGAGCGCGCTGGCTGTGGTTTCTCGCATGTGCGGGGACCCAAATTGCCGCCTTCTGCCACCCAACATCGTCCCGAGTTGGCGGGCGCGCCGTTTGAGGCGATGGGTGTGTCGCTGGTGTTTCATCCGCGCAACCCCTATGTGCCCACGGTTCACATGAACGTGCGCATGTTGGCGGCCAAGGGGAGTGATGGTCAGGAAGTTTGTTGGTTTGGTGGTGGTATGGACTTGACGCCCTACTATGGTTTTGAAGAAGATGCCGTGCACTTTCACACGTCATGCAAGACCGCTCTGACACCCTACGGCGACGATAAATACCCGCGCTTTAAAACCTGGTGCGACGAGTATTTTTATTTAAAGCATCGCTCAGAGCAACGCGGCGTGGGCGGAATCTTTTTTGATGACTTTTCTGAATTAGGCTTTGATGCCAGTCGGGCCATGATGCAGTCGGTGGGCGACTCATTTTTAGCTGCCT
Organism: Rhodoferax sp.; assembly: GCF_037143375.1. Taxonomy (GTDB): domain Bacteria; phylum Pseudomonadota; class Gammaproteobacteria; order Burkholderiales; family Burkholderiaceae_C; genus Rhodoferax. Next base: position 3,628 of record NZ_JBAWYV010000182.1, read on the forward strand.
ATCTGCCGATAGTTGAGAAACGTAAGGACACGCCTTATGGTGAGCGGGAACGGGCGTTTCAGTTGTACCGGCGCGGTCGGTATGTTGAATTCAACCTGGTTTGGGACCGCGGCACCCATTTTGGATTGCAATCTGGTGGACGTACCGAATCGATTTTGTTGTCGATGCCCCCATTGGTGAGTTGGTCTTATCAAAACGTGCCCGAAGCCGGGTCGCCTGAGGCCGATTTGTATGCCAAATTTCTGGTCCGCAAGGAATGGGTTTAACGCCAGTGCCGCCCGTTTTGCGGCGAATCGGTGTTTTTGGGGGTGCGTTTGACCCCCCTCATTTGGCTCATATGGCACTGGTGCAAACAGCGCTTGCCGATTTGCAACTCGATCAACTCCGCGTGGTTCCCACTGGTCAGGCCTGGCACAAAACCCGTGTACTGAGCCCAGCCCATCATCGCTTGGCGATGGCTGAGTTGGCTTTTTCTAAAGTGCCCTGCGTTGTGGTGGATCCTATCGAGACCCAACGCGTTGGCCCGAGTTACACCGTGGACACTTTGCGTGCGTTCAAAGCACTTTTTCCAGATGCTGAGTTTTTCTTGATCGTGGGTGAAGATCAGGCCCGCGCGTTGACAACTTGGCGCGAATGGCAGGCCGTTTTGCAACTAGCTATAATTTGTGTAGCTGAGCGCGATAATTTGATGGGGGCCAAGCCCTTGTTTATGGCTCCCAAGTCGTATGAATCTCGTTTCAGGCGGCTGCAAATGCCAGCCATGCCTGTTAGCGCAACCGAAATTCGGGCCCGAATTGCAACGCACCAAAGCGTTTCATCGCTGGTTTTTGAGCCAGTTGCGCGTTATATTGACGACCACCACCTTTACCAGACTACTTGATGACTACTTCCACTGTTGCAAAAAAAGACATTCATAAACTTCAGCGTGCCATCGTCGATGGTCTGGAAGACGTCAAAGCCCAAGATATTCAGGTGTTTGATACCGAGCACCTCACCGCCTTGTTTGAGCGCGTGATCATTGCTTCAGGTACCTCCAATCGCCAAACCAAAGCACTTGCTGGCAGCGTGCGTGACGCAGTTCGTGATGCCGGCTTTGCCAAGCCACGCGTAGAAGGTGAAACCAATGGTGAATGGATTATTGTGGATTGCGGTCAAGCCGTGGTGCACATCATGCAGCCCAATTTCCGCCAGTACTACAACCTGGAAGAACTTTGGGGTGAGAAGCCTGTGCGCCTGAAGCTGGGTGCGGCCAAGCCTGCGGTGGCCGAGTCTGAAGCTGAAGTGGCTGCCAAAGCGCCGAAAAAGGTGGTTGAAGTCGAAGGCAGTCTGCGACGCTCCAATGCGGCCAAAAAAGGCGTGGCCTTGGCATTCCCCTCTAAAGCACAGGTCAAAAAGGACTTGGCTTCCAAGTCTGGCGCTGCTAAATCGCCAGCCAGAAAAGTGGCTGCCAAAAAAGCACCTGCCAAAGCACCGGTTGAAATGCTTGAAGTGCAACAAGCACCGGCAAAAGCTGCCCCTAAAGCGGTTGTGCGCAAGCCCGCTGCGAAAGTAGCCGCCAAGAAAGTGGCGATCAAAAAAGTCACGATCAACGATCCTGAAAAGATGTTGGCTAAAAAATCAGCGACCCAAGCGGCTACCAAGGTTGCCGCCAAGAAAGCCCCTGCCAAAAAAGCGGCCGTTCGCAAGGCCTGAGAAGGGGCGTTGTGAGGTTGGTGATTGTTGCTGTCGGACAGCGCGTACCCGACTGGGCTCAAACCGCTTGGGACGATTACGCCAAGCGGTTTCCCTTTGA
>NZ_JBAWYV010000183.1:0-5411 GCF_037143375.1 Rhodoferax sp.
GCTTTCTGGCGCGTTTGCGCGGCCTTGATCGCCAACTCAGCCAGCTTTTTACCGTACTCCACATGCTGGTTCAGCCACAGCTCCAGGTTGGGTCGCACAAAGCTCGACACCAACCGCACCGCATCACGCGAATTCAGGCGCTCCTTGATTTGACCCTGAAACTGCGGGTCAAGCACCTTGGCCGACAGCACATAACTGGCGCGGGCAAACACGTCTTCGGGCAACAATTTGACACCCTTGGGCAACAAGGAGTGCAGTTCAATAAAGCTTTTAACGGCGGTGAATAGACCATCACGCAAGCCACTTTCGTGGGTGCCGCCAGCGCTGGTGGGAATCAGGTTGACATAACTTTCACGCACCGGTTGGCCGTCTTCGGTAAAGGCCACGCACCAGGAAGCGCCCTCGCCTTCGGCAAAACTGTCGTTGTTAGCATCAGCAAAACCTTCGCCTTCGAGCACGGGAATCACCAACTCGCCGTTGAGCGTTTGCGTCAAATAGTCGCGCAGACCGCCCTTAAAAACCCACACCTGGGTTTCTTTGGTTTTTTCGTTGACCAGCGTCACGGTCACGCCCGGCATCAGCACCGCCTTGCTGCGCAGCAGGTGGGCCAGTTGCACCATCGGCAGCGCCACCGTTTCAAAGTACTTGGGATCTGGCCAGACGCGCACCGTGGTGCCGGATTTGCGGTCGCCCTCGCCCGCCTTGCGCACCACCAGGGGCTCGATCACATCGCCGCCGGAGAACACCAGTCGCGCCACCATGCCTTCGCGGTAGGTGGTGGCTTCCAGCCGTGTCGACAAGGCATTGGTGACGCTGACGCCGACCCCATGCAGCCCGCCCGAAAAACTGTAAGCGCCGCCCTTGCCCTTGTCAAACTTGCCGCCAGCGTGGAGCTGGGTAAAAACCAGCTCGATGACGGGCGCGTTTTCTTCGGGGTGCATGCCAAACGGGATGCCGCGGCCATCGTCTTCAATCGTGACCGAGCCATCGACGTGCAGCAGCACCTTGATCTTTTTACCGTGCCCGGCCAGCGCCTCATCGGCCGCGTTGTCCAGCACTTCCTGGATGACGTGCAGCGTGTTGTCGGTGCGGGTGTACATGCCCGGGCGCTGCTTGACGGGCTCCAGCCCTTTGAGCACGCGGATGGAGGATTCTGAATATTCGGGGGTGGGTTTGACGGCCATAGCGGCGGATTGTAGCCTCGCATCGCCTCTAAAACTGTATACAACCACAGCAATAAAGAGCCCGTGAATTTAGCCGCACTCCTGCGCAATAGCGACAGATTGGCTACATTTGCGGGATGTCAATTTCTACTAAAAAACTTTCAATGGTACAGGTGCTCGTTTGCGGCGCCACCATCGTCACGCTCTCCATGGGCATTCGCCACGGTTTTGGGCTGTGGTTACAACCCATCACCCAAAGCCAGGGCTGGACGCGTGAAACCTTTGCCTTTGCCATTGCCTTGCAAAATTTGGTGTGGGGCGTTTCCGGTATTTTTGCCGGCATGCTGGCGGACCGATTTGGCGCTTTCAGGGTGGTGGCAGCGGGTGCGGTTTTATACGCGCTCGGCTTGGTGGGCATGGCCAACGCCAGCACACCCCTGATGTTCACGGTGACCGCCGGTGTATTGATTGGTATGGCGCAAGCGGGCACCACCTATGCCGTTATTTATGGTGTGATCGGGCGCAACGTGAGCGCCGAAAAACGCTCTTGGGCAATGGGCGTTGCCGCTGCGGCAGGCTCGTTTGGCCAGTTTTTGATGGTGCCCACCGAGGGTTTTTTGATCAGCAGCATGGGCTGGCAAGGCGCCTTGATGATGCTAGGTGTCGCCTCCCTGATGATTGTGCCGCTGGCCTGGGGGCTGCGCGAGCCGGGTTTGGCCGCCAGCCATGCCGTGCAACGTGAGCAGACCATTCTTCAAGCGTTTACCGAAGCCTTTAAGTACCCGAGTTTTCAGCTTTTGATGGCGGGCTATTTTGTGTGTGGATTTCAGGTAGTGTTTATCGGCGTGCACATGCCCAGCTATTTAAAAGACAAGGGACTCTCGCCCCAAGTGGCCAGTTACGCGCTGGCGTTGATTGGCTTGTTCAATGTCTTTGGAACCTATGCCGCCGGCGTATTGGGGCAAAAACTGCAAAAAAAGAACATCCTGGCCTTTATCTATCTATCGAGAGCCATCGCCATCTCGGTGTTTTTACTGGTGCCCCTGACGCCCCTGAGCGTCTATATTTTTTCAAGCGTCATGGGTTTGCTGTGGCTGTCAACAGTGCCTCCGACCAACGCCACGGTGGCTCAAATTTTTGGCGTGGCACATTTATCCATGCTTAGCGGTTTTGTATTTTTCAGCCACCAAATTGGCTCTTTCATGGGCGTCTGGCTGGGCGGCTATCTGTACGACCGCACCGGCAGCTACAACATCGTCTGGTACATCGCCATCGCGCTGGGCGTTCTTGCAGCGCTGGTCAACCTGCCCATTAAAGAAGCATCCATCGTTCGATCGACTGCCCCACAAGGAGCATGAACGCATGAAAAAAAGCAATAAATTTTTGCTTTACGCCGCGTCGCTGGCCCTGCTCCTGGTCGTATTTTCTTTGTATACCCGACCTGATTTTTTATTGACCCTGGCAAACCAGGTATGGGGATGTTTCTGAAAAATCTACCGACTGTTGACACCAATTCGTCACCCGTGGCGCATGGCATGGGCCCCGCCTCCCCCTGGGTAGCAAGGTGGTCACATCTGGTACCGCCTCTGGGATCGGTATTGGACATCGCTTGCGGACATGGCCGCCACATGAAGTGGTTTTCTAAAAAAGGCCACCCGGTGTTTGGCATTGACCGCTCTGCCGAGGCTGTTCAGGCGGCAGCAACTTTTGGTGAAACGCTTTTAGCAGACATTGAAAATGACCCGTGGCCGCTGGTTGATGAAGGCAAAACGCGTCAATTTTCAGCCGTGATCGTCACGAATTATTTGTGGAGGCCATTGTTTCCGGTCATTTCCCAAAGCCTTGCGCCTGGCGGCTTGCTGATCTATGAAACTTTTGCCCAAGGAAACGAGTCCGTCGGCAAGCCGTCTCGGCCGGATTTTCTGCTGCGCCCGGCAGAATTGCTGCACGCATTTGATCATTTGCACGTGGTTGCTTTTGAAGAAGGTTTTCTTGATAACCCGCCTCGTTTTGTGCAGCGAATCACCGCTTTGCGCCCCTCTTTACAGGCTGACAGTCAGCTGGCACCGGCGCGATACGTGCTCTAGTTAGAATGCTCTTTTACAGTTAACCACCCCCTCGGACATGACACCATCAACCGGCCAAATCACGGGCAGCATCGTCGCCCTTGTCACTCCCATGTTTGACGACGGTAGCGTCGACTACCCCACACTGCGCAAACTGATCGACTGGCACATTGTCGAAGGCACCGACTGCATTGGCGTTGTGGGCACCACAGGTGAGTCACCCACCGTCAGTGTTGAAGAGCATTGCGAAATTATCCGCGTCTCCGTCGAACAGGCTGCAGGACGCGTTCCCATCATGGCTGGCTGCGGTGCAAACTGCACGGCAGAAGCAATTGAACTCACGAAATTCGCAAAAGCAGTGGGCGCTGATTGCCAGTTGCAGGTCGTGCCCTACTACAACAAACCGACTCAGGAAGGGCAGTACCTGCACTTCAAGGCGATTGCTGAAGCGGTTGACCTGCCCATGGTTTTGTACAACGTCCCCGGTCGATCGGTGGCAGACATGCTGCACGACACCGTGATGCGTCTGGCACAAATCCCGGGTATTGTGGGCATCAAGGAAGCCACCGGCAATATTGACCGTGCGCAATGGCTCATCCGTGAAGCACCCAAAGGGTTTTCCATTTATTCGGGCGACGACCCCACCGCCGTGGCATTAATGTTGTGCGGTGGACACGGCAATATCAGCGTGTCAGCCAATCTGGCCCCGCGCCTGATGCACGAACTTTGCGTGGCGGCGATGGCCGGCGACACCCGCAAGGCCATGGAAATCCAGTTCAAGTTACTGCCTTTGCATAAAAATTTATTTGTTGAAGCCAACCCGATTCCCGTGAAATGGGCGATGGCCAAAATGAACCTGTGTAGTGGCACCATGCGCTTGCCCATGACACCGCTGACACAGGCCAATGAGTCTGTGGTTGAAGGCGCGTTGCGCGCTACTGGCCTGATCTGATTGCTCTGAGCTGACCGTACCTATTACCCAAAGGGATATTTGTGAATCATTCTTCCAAACTTGCGCTGCTGAGCCTTTCTGTGACGCTTGCAGCGTGTTCTGCTCTTGAAAGCGACAAGATCGACTACAAAAGTGCCACCAAAGCAGCCACAACCTCACTTGAGGTGCCCCCTGATTTGACCCAACTCTCCCGCGACACCCGTTATGCCGTCCCTGGTGGCGCCGTGACGGCCTCCAGTTTCCAGATGGGCCAAGCCGCCAACCCTGTTGCTGCCACTTCAGTAACAGCCGTTACCGCTCTTGGTGATGTACGTATCGAACGTGCTGGTACGCAACGTTGGTTGGTGGTTAATCGCCCCGCCGACAAACTGTGGGAGCCCGTGCGCGACTTTTGGCAAGAGAGTGGTTTTCTGCTGGCCATGGACCAAGCCAACCTGGGCATCATGGAAACTGACTGGGCTGAAAATCGGGCAAAAATTCCGCAAGACTTTATTCGCAACACACTGGGTAAAGTCCTTGATTCGCTTTACTCTTCAGGTGAACGCGACAAGTTTCGCACACGCCTTGAGCGCAATGCAAACGGTGGAACTGATATTTTCATAAGCCACCGCGGCATGATCGAGGTTTACAACAGCGCCCAAAAAGACACGACCATGTGGCAACCCCGTGCTGCCGACCCAGAACTCGAAGCTGAGTTTTTGCGCAAACTCATGGTCAAACTCGGTGTTTCACAAGAACAATCCAAAGTTCTCATTGCAGCAGGCGCCACAAAAAGCAGCTCTCAGGTCACGGTGGTTAATGGTCAACCTGTGGTTCAAATTGATGACGACTTTGACCGCGCATGGCGACGTGTCGGTTTGACACTGGATCGCACCGGGTTTACCGTTGAAGATCGGGATCGCACCAAAGGCATTTACTTTGTCCGCTACGTCGAACCTTCTGCTGACAAGTCAGAGCCTGGCTTTTTTGGAAAACTTTTTAGCGCTTCAAAAACAGACGCAGCTCCGACGAAATACCGCGTTTCTGTAGTTAGCCAAAGTGGCAAAAGCACTGTGTCAGTCCAAACCGCAAGTGGTACGCCAGACTCTTCTGCAAACGCCCAACGCATCGTCAAGCTTATTGCAGACGACATCAAATAAGCGTTTTAAAAGTTTGGTTTAGCAACTCGATCAGTGTCACGCTGACTGAGTTGCTCATCACAAACAATTGGGATCTTCTTTAGTCCAGACG
>NZ_JBAWYV010000184.1:0-5378 GCF_037143375.1 Rhodoferax sp.
TGACTGGCACCCGTGCCATTTTCCAGCGCCAGCTCAACACCGCTATCAAGCGCGCTCGTTTCCTCGCGATGCTGCCTTACAGCGACCAGCACAAGATCTAAGGATTACGACCATGCAAATCATTCTGCTCGACAAGGTCGTGAACCTTGGCAATCTCGGTGAAATCGTTCGTGTTAAAGACGGTTACGCTCGCAATTTCCTGATCCCTTCTGGCCGTGCTCGTCGCGCAACTGAAGCTGCTAAACAGCAGTTTGAAGTTAAGCGTGTTGAGCTTGAAAAAGCGGCTGCTGTCAAATTGGCTGAATGCCAAGCCTTGGGCGAAAAACTTGCCGGCACGACCTGCAAGTTGACTCAAAAGGCTGGTGTTGATGGTCGTCTGTTTGGTTCCGTGACCAACGCCGACATCGCTGAAGAACTGAACAAGAACGGTTTCAAAATCGCCAAAGCTCAGATCCGTATGCCTAATGGTCCGATCAAGATCGTTAGCGACAGCACCGTCAGTGTGGCGCTTCACCACGATGTGGTTGTTGACATCACTGTCTCTGTGTACGGCGAATCAGCTTAATAACTGCTTCTCCTAAATAAAAGCCGCCAGGGTGCAAACCCAGGCGGCTTTTGTATTGGTGCCACTATTTATCCCTTGATTTCCACAGTTTGTGCACAGCTTATCAAGGGATTGTGCCCAGCATTTCACTCGACGCTGAACCCGCGGTGACGTAGCATCAAAGTATCAAAGGAAACCTTCATGTCTGCCGTACTTTCTGCCGTGGGTGATGACTTCGGTCAAGACCGCCAAGTAGCGCAACTGCGCATCCCACCTCATTCGATTGAGGCTGAGTCCAGCGTTTTAGGCGGACTCTTGCTCGACAACGATGCGTGGGACCGTGTTGGCGATTTGTTGTCTGAACGTGATTTCTACCGTTACGAACACCGTATGGTTTTTACGGCTATTGGCACATTGGTCAATGCCTCCAAGCCGGCTGATGTGATCACAGTGTTTGAGCAATTGCAGAATCTAGGCAAGGCTGAAGAGATCGGCGGGCTGTCCTATCTCAATTCTCTGGCTCAGTATGTGCCCAGCGCCGGCAATATCCGCCGCTACGCCGAGATCGTTCGAGAACGGTCAGTTCTTCGCAAACTGGTGACAGCCAGTGACGAAATTTCGACCAATGCCTTCAATCCAAAAGGTCGGCCAGTGGCTGCCATTCTGGATGAAGCCGAACAAAAAATATTTAACATTGGTGAAGAGGGCGCGCGCAACAAACAGGGTTTCCAGGCCATGGACACGCTGGTCGTCGATTTGCTCGACCGGGTTCAGGAGATGGCCGACAACCCCAACGATGTCACGGGTGTCCCGACAGGTTTTTATGACCTTGACCGGATGACGGCTGGGTTTCAAGCTGGTGATTTGATTGTGCTGGCGGCTCGACCTTCGATGGGTAAAACAGCATTGGCGATTAATATCGCTGAGCATGTCGCCTTAAATGAAGGTTTGCCAGTCGCCGTGTTTTCGATGGAAATGGGCGCCGCTCAACTCGCGGTACGTATTGTGGGTTCAATTGGTCGGATCGATCAGGGCCATTTGCGTACCGGCAAATTAACCGACGAAGAGTGGCCGCGTTTGACGGAAGCGATTGAAAAATTGCGTACGATTTCTCTTCATATTGATGAATCTGCCGGTTTGACTTCCAGCGAACTCCGTGCCAATGCCCGTCGCTTGTCGCGCCAGTGCGGCAAGCTGGGACTGATCGTGGTCGATTACTTACAGTTGATGAGTGGCTCCAGCAGCGATGGAGAAAATCGAGCCACAGAGCTGGGCGAGATTTCACGCGGCTTGAAAATGCTGGCAAGAGAATTGCAATGCCCGGTGATTGCCCTGTCGCAGCTCAATCGAAGCGTGGAGCAACGTCCCGACAAGCGCCCCATGATGAGCGACTTGCGCGAATCAGGCGCCATTGAGCAGGATGCCGACATTATTATGTTCATCTACCGCGACGAGTACTACACCAAGGATGCTTGCAAGGAGCCAGGCGTGGCTGAGGTCATTATTGCCAAGCAGCGGAATGGCCCCACCGGTGTCGTCAAACTGGCCTTCCAGCGGCACATCACCAAGTTTGAATCACTGGCTTCTGGTGGTAGTGGCGACTTTTAAGCCGTTTAGGCCTCCAGGGCCCGTGCATTAAGCGTAACCAGCTATTAAATTAATAGCTGGTTAGCTTAAGCAGCGCATAGGTTTTATAAAAACTTATAAAACCTCGCTGGCAAAATCAGCCAGTCGAGAGCGCTCCCCGCGCGCCAGAGTGATGTGCCCTCCATGCGCCCAGCCTTTGAACTTATCTACGGCAAAGGTCAAGCCCGAAGAGCCTTCGGTCAGGTAAGGCGTGTCAATCTGGGCCAGATTGCCCATGCAGATGATTTTTGTGCCCGGACCCGCACGGGTGATCAAGGTCTTCATCTGTTTGGGTGTCAAATTTTGAGCTTCGTCGATGATGACGTATTTGTTCAAAAACGTGCGACCGCGCATGAAGTTCATGCTCTTGATCTTGATGCGGCTGCGGATCAGTTCACTAGTGGCAGCGCGTCCCCATTCGCCAGCGCTGGTTTCTGTTTTGCCCAGCACTTCGAGGTTGTCATCCAAGGCGCCCATCCAGGGCCCCATTTTTTCCTCTTCAGTCCCAGGCAGGAAACCAATGTCTTCGCCCACGCTGACCGTAGCTCGTGTCACGATGATCTCGGTGTAGCGGCGGTCATCGAGCACTTGGGTCAGGCCGGCGGCCAGCGCCATCAGGGTTTTACCCGTACCAGCGGTTCCAGTAAGTGTGACAAAGTCGATTTCAGGGTCCATCAAGATGTTCATAGCAAAATTTTGCTCACGGTTTCTTGTGGTGATGCCCCAGACAGAGTTTTTAAGGTGCGTGTAATCCTTGAGCGTTTTGAAAACAGCCGTTTTGCCCCGAATTTCAGTCACTCTTGCATACAAGCTGGGCTCGCCGGGAGACTCAAAGTAGACAAACTGGTTGATCAGCAAGTTGGGAACAATCGGACCCGTGATGCGATAAAAGGTGTGAGCGCCTTGCTGCCAACTTTCCACTGTTTTACCGTGGGTAATCCAGAAGTTAGAGGGCAGGGCGATAGAGCCTGCATACAGCAGGTCACCGTCTTCGAGCGTTTTGTCGTTTTGGTAGTCATCGGTGGCCAGACCCAATGCACGGGATTTGACCCGCATATTGATGTCCTTGGATACCAGTACCACTTCGCGTGGGGCGTGTTGCAGGCGCAAGGCGTCGACCACACCCAAAATTTGGTTATCGGCTTTTCCCTGGGGCAGACTGGTGGGCAGTGTGTAATTCAGCAGCTGTGTCTGGAAGAACAGTTTGCCACCCGCTTCACGGTGGCCGGTGGTGTTTAACGGCAATCCGGTGGTGATGTCTGATCCTTGTTGGCCTGCTAATGCATCCAGTGTCCGGCTGGTTTGACGCGCATTGCGAGCGACCTCCGTTATACCTTTTTTGTGCGCATCGAGTTCTTCGAGAACAATCATGGGCAAAAAGATGTCATGTTCCTCGAAGCGGAAAAGGCACATCGGGTCGTGCAGCAGCACATTGGTGTCGAGAACAAACAGTTTGGCAGGCCCTGTGTGTTTGGGTTTCTTGGGTTTGACTTCAGCCTGGGTCGGTGTGGCAGGACTGATTTTTCGAGTTGCAGGACTGGTGCGAGTCGTTTTAACAGCGCCCTCAACCGAGACTTTTTCCACCCGTTCTGCCGAAACTTTCGCTGAGGTCGCGGCAATGGGTGATTTGGATGATTCCGTCTTTTCAAGGCTAACGTGATCAGTTAAGGCGAATTCTGATTTTCGAGCTTTGGGCTGATTCCGGGCCGGCACGTCATAGTCTTGCTCGGACAGCAGCGCGGCGCGTTTGGCGGGGGCAGTTGGCAGTGGCATGGGTTAGTTCGCTCGTTAAAAGGTTGGAATTACAGCGTTAGAAACGAAAAAGCCGCCTTGTGACCAAGGCGGCTTTTGTAAGAGAGTAGGTTTGCGAATTTCAAGGGCATGACGCCCATTATGCATATTCTTTGAGACAGCTCACGGATCGTGCGCCAGTGCCCAATGCTGCTTGGTTAAGCAATCGCTGCTGATTTATTCAGCGCTTTAACAGCTGTCAGCACATCATCCACGTGACCAGGTACTTTAAGACCGCGCCATTCTTCTTTCAATAGTCCATCTGCGCCGATCAGGAAGGTGCTGCGCTCGATGCCTTTGACTTTTTTGCCGTACATAATCTTGTTCTTGACAACGCCGAACATATGGCACATCTTTTCTTCGGTGTCGGCCACCAGTTCAAAAGGCAATTCAAGTTTGGCTTTGAACTCGTCGTGCGAGCGCATGTTGTCACGTGACACGCCGAAAACCGTCGCACCCGCTTTGACGAAATCCTTGAATTTATCGCGGAACTGCATGGCTTCTGTGGTGCAACCGGGCGTGTTGTCTTTTGGGTAAAAGTACAAAATGACAACTTTTCCAAGGTGTGATGTGTTGGAAACTCTAATGCCGCCAGTGGCATTCGATTCAAATTCAGGGATGGGTTTATTGACAACTATCGCCATGTTTCTTAAATCTCGTGTGACAGGATGCTTCGATCACTTATAGAGTGGTCGCGACCCTTGGTTTTACTGCTCCGGCTCCCCCGACTGCAACCTGCTATTTTACCCTGAAAACCGTTGCTGATATGTGACGAAGCGGTGGTGTTGAACCAAGATAGCAAGACGGGGCTAAGGCTGGACGCCCTCGAGGAGCAAAGCGACGGCAACGCGGCGACCTTCAGCGGCGAGCACGTTGTAGGTTCTGCAGGCAGCTTGGGTGTCCATGGTTTCCAGTCCGATTTGCTGGTCGATCAAGGCCTTGATCAAGGCCGGCTTGGGAAACCGCAGGCGGTTACCGCTGCCAAAAATCACCAGTTCGGTTTTCATGGCAGCCAGTTGTTCAAAGTGTTCAGGTGTCAAATCTTCAAAACGCTCACAGGCCCATGCAAAGCGTTCTCCGTTTGAACCAATCACCACGCTGGTAGTGATTTTTTCACTTTTAATCGCGACCCAGTCAGGGCCGTAAGCGCTGATGGATTGGACGTTGATGCTGTCTGGTTGAAACTTCATGATGAAAAGGGTGAATATTGATTCTGTCGTGCAGGAATAACAAAATGTATTCCCGCAGAAATGTGGTCAAATTATAGGTTTCGCCTTGTGACATCCACGTCCGGAGGGACTTTGAAAACCATACGTAAATCAGCCAAACTCGCCAACGTCTGCTATGACATCCGCGGCCCCATCATGGACGCCGCCCGCCAGATGGAGGAAGAGGGTCACAAGATCATCAAGCTCAA
>NZ_JBAWYV010000185.1:0-5295 GCF_037143375.1 Rhodoferax sp.
GAAGAAGATTTTTTACGCCGAACTGAAGGCAGTCCGATCCGGCGCATCGGGCACGAGAAGTGGCTCAGAAATATTGCCGTGGCAATGGGCAACGCGCTGCGTTTGAAACACGACCCGGTGCTAATTCAGGCGCTGGCAGCACGCGCTGGGCACCCCAGCGAACTGGTGCGTGAGCATGTGGCCTGGGCGCTGGATTTATAAGCCTTTTAGGGCTCTAGACCCCGTGTTACATGCGCAAGCAGCTATTAAAACTATAGTGACCGCAGCACGCCCAGTGCAAACGGCAAACTCAGCATTCCCAGCAGCGTGGAGAGCGTGACCAAGCCCGCCACATAAGCGCCGTCATAGCCCATGCGTGCGGCCAACACGTAGCAACTCGACGCGGTGGGCAAGGCGGAAAACGCCAGCAGCATGGTGGTTTGTACTGGGTCGAGGTGAAACAGGTGCGTCAGGCCCAGCGCCACCACGGGCAAGAAAAAGTGGCGGATCGCCAGCAAACTCATGGCCAGAGACTTGGCTTTGGTGAGCGCCCCAAACTGCATGCCGGCGCCTGCGGCCATCAATCCCAGTGCCAAAGCGGCGGCACCAATGCGGCTGACGGTCGGCTCCAGCCAGACAGGGATCGTCAACCCAAGCAAATTGGCCGCCAATCCGGAGGCGGTGCCAATGATCAGCGGGTTGCGCACCAGTTCCTTCAGGAATCCGCGCTGGGCATGGCGTGCCATGGGCCAGACGGCGAAAATGTTGCTCAGTGGCACGCAGACGCCAATCAGCACCGCAATCATCAGCGCGCCTTGGGGGCCCGCCAGTCGGTCGGCCAGGGCCAGGGCGACGAAGGAGTTGAACCGGAACGCAATCTGGGTACTGGCCGCATGCTCCCGAACCGGAATGTGACGCCCCAGCCAGGGCCAATACGGCAGGGAATATGCCAACGCGACCCCTGAGAACATCAGCGCCCAACCCGCACCAATCAGACTCGACGCCGACTGAATATCGAGCGGGCTTTTCACAATCGAGTGAAACAACAAGACCGGGAAAAAAAGAAAATAAACCAGCGTTTCCACCTGCGCCCACACCGTGCGGTTGAGGGCCGTGAAGCGGCAGACCAAGTAGCCGCTCAAGATCAGCGAGAAATCGGGGAATAAAAGTTGAGCGTAATTCACGCGGTGAGAATACCAGTCACCCCGCTAAACTGCGCGCATGCACGGTCAAAACCTTTTCTTGAACAGCCGTTATGGCTGACGCTTCCATTGATGCCTTCATCGACGCCCTCTGGTTGGAAGAAGGCTTGTCAAAAAATACCCTGAGTGCCTACCGGCGTGACTTGACGCTCTATGTGGCCTGGCTTGCGGTCCGTGAACGGACCTTGGCCGACACCATCGAAGCTGATTTGAATGGCTACTTTGCGGAGAAACACAGCCTGACAAAGGCCACCACGGCCAACCGCCGCTTGACGGTTTTCAAGCGCTACTTTCGCTGGGCGCTGCGGGAACACCTCATTGTGAGCGACCCCACGCTCAAGTTGCAGGCGGCCAAACAGGCGCTGCGGGTGCCCGAGACCCTGACGGAACCCCAAGTAGAGGCGCTGTTGTGGGCGCCCGATGTTGCGACACCCATGGGCGTGAGGGACCGCACCATGCTGGAGTTGATTTACGCCAGCGGCCTGCGCGTGAGTGAGTTGGTGACACTCAAAGTGTTCAACGTGAGTTTGTCGGAAAACGTTTTGCGGGTCTTTGGCAAAGGCAACAAAGAGCGCCTGGTGCCATTTGGTGAGGTCGCCAGCCTTTGGATTACCAAGTACCTGGCGCAGGCGCGCCCCAGTTTGCTGGCGGGCAAGCAGACCGAAGATTTGTTTGTGACGCAGCGCGGCCCCAAAGTGGGCACTGCCATGAGCCGGGTGATGTTCTGGATGATTGTGAAGAAATATGCGCGCGAGGCGGGCATCACAGCACCGCTGTCGCCGCACACCTTGCGCCATGCCTTTGCGACCCATCTGCTGAACCATGGCGCCGATCTGCGTGCGGTGCAAATGCTGCTCGGTCACGCGGATATTTCAACCACCACCATCTACACCCATGTGGCGCGGGAGCGACTAAAAGTGCTGCATGCCCAGCACCATCCCCGCGGCTGAGGGCTTATTCCGCCAGGGTTTCGGCCCAGGCCAGGGCTTGCAAATGGGCCCAGTTCACCTGGTGGTTGGTCAACTGGAGCGCGTTGGCGTTTCTGGCAAATGCCTCATCGTCAACGCTTTCGCAGGCTTTCGTCAATTCCAGAAATGGCGCCAGGATGCCGCTACCGTGTTGCAGCGCGTTGACCACCGATTCAGGCAGTGAGATGGACTCCAGTGCCTTGTTCAAAGGCATGCCCAGCATGGTGTCGAGCAAGGAAAAAACGCCCACCACAAAGGCGTTGTCGCATTCTTCGGGCGGCAAGAGTTCCGCAGCCAGCAACTCCATCAGGCGACCCCGAACCACCGCCATATTGGCTACGGCCGATGGCACACCATTGGCGCGCGAGGTTGTCATCAGCAACGCGGCCCAGCGGAACAACTTCTTGAGGCCAATCATCATGATCGCGTGGCGAAACGAGGTGATCTCGCAACTCAGGCCAAACCCGGCCGAATTGATGAAGCGCAGCAGGTTGAACGAGAGGGTGGGGTCTCGTTTGAAAATCTCTTCAATTTCAACGGTGCTGGCCTGTTTGCGAATCAGGTTGATCAACGCAATGATGTTGGCCTGCGCAGGGCGAACCGACTGCCCGGTAATCAAAACCGGTTTGGCAAACCAGTAACCCTGAAACAGATTGACGCCCAGGCTGGCAAGCAGTTCGAATTGCTCAGCGGTCTCCACTTTTTCGGCAATCAGTTGCGCTGTGGAATTTTTTTGAGCTGACAGTACCGCCACACTCAACTCTTCAGGTGATAGTACTGAAAGATCGAGTTTGATGAAGGAGGCCAGCGGAAGCCAACTTGAATAAATGTCCTTCAGCACGCTGTCGTCAAAGGCCAGCTGGAAGCCACGTTTGCGAACTTCTGTGAGCGTTTGCAGGTAAGCCTCAACATCCTCAACGCACGCCTGTGGCAGGGACGGCACCTCCAGCACCACCCGGTCGGGTTGAATTAACTCCAGATGACCGCCCGTGAGGGTTTGGTGCGTGCAGTTGATAAATATCGTTTTTCGGTCAAGCAGGACTTCACAGTCGGCATGCGATAAAACGTTAAACAGCAACGCCGCATCGCTGGCCAGCGTGTGCGCCTTCATTGACTTTGATCGGTCGAATAATTCATAGCCAAAAACGGCCCGATTCTTGTCTACGATGGCTTGGCGTGCGAAAGCGAACGGAATTTGTCCTTGAGGTTCAGACGAATTTTCAGTATCGGGTGTATTTGACATGGCGCAAAAGGTAGGTTGGTTGGCCTATTTTACGGAGCCTTGGTCACGTGGGGTCGAGGAGCACCCCGAAGACATTTATTCTCTGCCCTCCTTACAATTCAGTTCACATTGAAGGAACGGAATCGACATGGCAATCTATGAACTTGACGGCACAGTCCCCCATATTACTGACTCGGCCTGGGTCGCCGACAGCGCCCAGGTGATGGGCGATGTCGTGCTGGAAGACGACGTCAGCGTCTGGTTTGGCGTGGTGATCCGGGGCGATACCGACGTCATCCGCATTGGGAAACGTACCAATATCCAGGACACCAGCGTGCTGCACGCAGACGTGGGCATGCCCCTGACCATCGGTTGCGATGTGACCGTGGGCCATAAAGTGATGCTGCACGGCTGCACGGTGGGCGATGGTTCGCTGATCGGCATTGGTGCGATCGTGCTTAACGGTGCCAAAATTGGCAAAGGCTGTCTGGTGGGCGCGGGCTCTTTGGTCACAGAGGGCAAGGAATTTCCGGATGGCTCCATGATCATGGGCACCCCCGCCAAGGTGGTGCGCCAGCTAACGCCAGAGCAACTGGCTGGTTTGCTGAGCAGCGCCCAGCACTACGTCGAAAATGCCCGTCGCTTTAAAACCAGTTTGAGCAAGCTTGCCTGACCCCGGTTCCGGGGTGGTCGTTGATATTTTTTGAATCTGAATGGAATAGTGCGTGTCTGAAATTCACAAGTTTTTATTTGAAGGTCTGCCGGTTCGCGGCGTGCTGGTGCGCCTGACCGATGCCTGGACCGAAATCCTGAGTCGGCACGCTTCGGGCAATGCGGGGCCTTACCCGTTACCGGTACAAAACACGCTGGGCGAGATGGTGGCAGCGGCCACGCTGATGCAATCCAACATCAAGTTCAATGGTTCGCTGATCCTGCAGATCTTTGGCGACGGTCCGGTCAAACTGGCCGTGGTCGAGGTGCAGCCTGATTTTGGACTGCGTGCCACCGCCACCGTCATTGGCGACATTGCGCCAGAGGCCCGTTTGAGCGACTTGGTGAATGTGAACAACGAAGGCAAGTGCGCTATCACCCTCGACCCTAAAACCCGCTTTCCGGGCCAGCAGCCGTATCAAGGCGTCGTGCCTTTGTTCGATGACAAGCGCGAAAAGCTGGAAAAACTTAGCGAGGTGCTGGAACACTACATGTTGCAAAGTGAGCAGCTTGACACCACGCTGGTGCTGGCCGCTGACGGTCAGGTGGCGGCCGGGTTGTTGATTCAACGGCTGCCGCTGGAAGGTTCTGGCAATCTGGCAGGGAGTCTGGTGAGCCAGGCCAATGAAGACGAGATTGGCGTCAATGAGCACTACAACCGAATTTCGATACTCGCCTCCACTTTGAAGCGTGAAGAATTGTTGACGCTGGATGTCGAGACGATTCTCCGCCGGCTTTTTTGGGAAGAAACGCTGACGCTGTTTGAGCCACTGACCGGCGAGGCGGGGCCCCGTTTCTCCTGCACCTGCAGCCGTGAACGCGTGAGCAAGATGATTTTCAGCTTGGGTGTTGACGAAGCCGAAAGCATCCTGGCCGAGCGCGGCGACATTGAAGTGGGCTGTGAATTCTGCGGTTTGCAATACCGGTTTGACCCGATTGATGCGGCCCAGATTTTTCGGCTCGGGGGTGAGCTGCCGCCGGCCCCAAGTGCAGTGCAGTAACTGATCCCGCAGGCTCGTTATCGCGAGCCAATCTTGAGTTGACCGGTAAACAGGCGATGTTCACACACCGGGTCACTGCATTTTTCACACCTTGATTGCCAGTGGCCAAGCTCGTTATGGTTTGACTTCAAGCGCTCTTCTCTTAAGGGCGCGATGGCATTGAGGGCCGCTTCCAGGCGGTCGGCACCCAATCCGTAAATGACTTTGTAGGG
>NZ_JBAWYV010000186.1:0-5235 GCF_037143375.1 Rhodoferax sp.
GACATCCTTATCGACACCAGCGCCGCCGTGATGACCCTCACGATCAACCGTCTGGACAAAAAGAACTCACTGACCGGCGCGATGTACGCCGCCCTGGCCGATGCGCTGACCCAGGCTGCGGCCGACGAGGCAGTGCGCGTCGTGGTGTTCCAGGGCCACGAAACCATCTTCAGTGCCGGCAACGACATTGGCGATTTCCTGAGCGACCCACCGGCCACACAAGATTCACCGGTGTTCCGGTTTCTGCGCGCCATCAGCACCTTTCCTAAACCGATCGTGGCGGCGGTGTGCGGCCCTGCGGTGGGCATTGGCACCACCATGCTGTTCCATTGCGACCTGGTCTATGCCGGTGACAACGCGCAGTTTTCCATGCCCTTCGTCAACTTGGGTTTGTGCCCCGAAGCCGGCTCCAGCTTGCTGGCACCGCAGTTGATGGGCTACGGTCGCGCCGCTGAAGCGCTGCTGCTGGGCGACCCGTTCCTGGCCGAAGCGGCGCTGGAGATGGGCCTCATCAGCCGCATCGTGCCGCCCACTGAAGCGGCCGCACTGGCGCAACGCCAAGCCCAAAAGCTGGCCACCAAACCGATGACGTCGCTGATCGAGACCAAGCGCCTGATGCGCAAAGGCCAGGCCAGCCAGGTGGCCGAGCGCATCGTGGACGAAGGCACCATCTTTGTTCGCATGCTGAGCGAGCCCGCAGCCCGTGAAGCGTTTGCCGCGTTCATGACGAAACGCAAACCAGATTTTTCAAAGTTTTAGTCAAATAGGCCTCTAGCCCCCGTACTGCCTGCGTGAGCAGCTATTAATTTAATAGCTAAAAGCACAGTCATTACAGGGCTGTCAGGGTCTTCCCGGGTGGTGTTGTCCGGTGCAAATTTCTATACTGATATTGGGAGCGACTCCGGTTGTGATGCGCTCGCAGGGAAATAAAAAGGAGACATGTTTCATGAACAAAGTACCCCCTGAATTGCTGGCCCTGCAGCGCCTTTATTACTGGGAAAAAACGGCGCCCAACCGCATCGCACTCACGCAACCTATGGGCGGCGGCGTCACCCATGATTTCACCTGGGCCCAGATCGGCGAGCAAGTGCGCCGCATGGCCACGCACCTGAAGTCGCAGGGTTGGGCGCCGGGCGACAAGGTCGCCATCCTGTCCAAAAACTGTGCCTGGTGGCTCATGAGCGATCTGGCGATCTGGATGGCGGGTTATGTCTCGGTGCCCTTGTACCCCACGCTGGCGCCCGGCACCGTGAAACAGATCCTGACGCACAGCGAGGCGCGGGCCTGCTTTATAGGCAAGCTCGATGGCTGGGAAAGCATGAAGCCGGGCGTGCCCGCTGACATGCCCTGTATCAGCTACCCGTTGTCGCCCACCGATGCCATCAAAAACTACCAAGGCTGGGGCGCTATTTGCGCCCTCAATAGCCCCCTGCAAGGCGAGGTGCTGCGTGGCGAAGAAGAGCTGGCCACGCTGATCTACACCTCAGGAACTACCGGTGCGCCCAAAGGTGTGATGCACAGCTTTGGCACGTTTGCCTGGGCCATGGACAGCGCCCTCAAGCGCGTCGCCATGTCGGAGCAGGACCGCATGCTGTCCTACCTGCCACTGGCGCATGTGGTGGAACGCGTGCTGGTGGAACATGGCTGGCTGCGCACTGGCTTTCATGTGTACTTTGCCGAGTCGCTGGAGACCTTCACGGCCGACCTGCAGCGGGCGCGTCCGACCATCTTCTTTTCGGTGCCGCGGTTGTGGGTCAAGTTCCAGCAAGGCGTGCACCACAAGATGCCGGCTGAAAAACTCAGCCGCCTGCTCTCGATCCCCCTGGTGGGCGGGTTGGTGCGCCGCAAGATTAAAAAGGCGCTGGGCCTGGACCAATGCCGCTTTGCCGCTGGCGGTGCCGCGCCCATGCCGGTGGCCTTGCTGGCCTGGTTCCGCAAGCTCGGATTGCCCGTCAACGAAGGCTACGGCATGACCGAGAACCTGGCGGTGTCGCACCTGACGCTGCCCAATAAAAATCAGGAAGGCACCGTCGGGCCCACCTACGAAGGCGTGGACGCCCGCATTGATCCCACCACCGGCGAAATCCAGATGACCAGCCCGGCGCTGATGCTGGGCTACTACAAGGAACCGGAGATGACCCGCGAGGTCATCACCGCCGATGGCTGGCTGCGCACCGGCGACAAGGGTTTTGTGGACGCGCAAGGCAACCTGCACATCACCGGCCGCGTCAAAGACTTGTTCAAGACCAGCAAGGGCAAATACGTGGCCCCGGCCCCGATCGAAGACAAGCTGGTGATGCACGAGGCGATAGAAGCCTGTGTGGTGACCGGCGCCAACCTGGGTCAACCGCTGGGCATCGTGATGCTCAACGCCCAAGCCGCAGCGCGCGCTGGCGACTCCCTCACCCGGGCCGAGCTGGCTACCTCGCTGACCCAGCACCTGCAAAGCGTCAACGCCACGCTGGACCCGCACGAGCAGCTCAAGTGCCTGATCGTCGTCACCACCGCCTGGACGGTGGACAACGACATCATCACACCCACCTTCAAGGTCAAGCGCAACCGCATCGAAGACATCTACGCCAAGAACTTCGAGCGCTGGGAAACGTCCGGCAAGAAGATTATTTTTCAAAATGAAGGAGACCACTCATGAGTTCATTGATGCAACGTCTGATGGCTGGCTTCGTGGTGGCATTGGCCGCTGTGGCAGCCAGCGCCCAGCCGATCGAGGTCGAAGGCGTCAAGCTGGAGCCATCGGCACAGGTTGGCGCCACCACGCTGCAACTCAATGGTGCTGGGTTGCGCACCAAGGTGTTTTTCAAGGTCTACGTGGCTGGCTTGTACGTGCCCCAAAAGGCCAGTAGTGCCGCCCAACTGCTGGCCCAGAAGGGCGCCCGCCGCGTCACCATCG
Organism: Rhodoferax sp.; assembly: GCF_037143375.1. GTDB lineage: Bacteria > Pseudomonadota > Gammaproteobacteria > Burkholderiales > Burkholderiaceae_C > Rhodoferax. Next base: position 2,909 of record NZ_JBAWYV010000186.1, read on the forward strand.
TCATGCTGCGCAACGTCGATGCTGAAAGCTTTGCCAAAGCGCTGAACGAGGGGCTGCGTGACAACCACACCGAGGCCCAGTTCGCGGCCATGAAGCCGCAAATCGACGCCTTGAATGCCAACCTGGTGGCCGTAGGCGAAGCCAAAAAGGGCGATGTGATCCATTTTGAGTTCGTGCCCGACACTGGCACCCGTGTCACAGTCAATGGCCAGGCGCGCGGCAGCGTCATTGCCGGCGAAGACTTCTTTACCTCTGTGCTGCGCATCTGGTTGGGTGAAAAACCGGTCGATGGCAACCTGAAAAAGGGCCTGATCGGCAGCTGATCAGGGGTCTCTTTGCTATTTTTTTTTGATTTGCCGCAAATTATTGTCCGAGTGACGCATCGTTGTGTGTGATGATTGAACTTGCTGCAAAGGTGTAACTTGCACCGCCGGTAGCGCGATTCTTCAAGATGGTTCGCGCAAAATCTGAGGTCAGCAATGACTAATTCTCCCCGCGACCCCGCCCCTGTCGCTGGCACAGTGATGACCTCCCGTCAGGTCCGCTGCCAGTTCACCACGATCTCAAGCCCGATTTCGGTCACCCGGAATTTCTCCATTCACCAAGCTTTGCGGGCGGTTTCCTCATGAAACTGACCTTTAAAACGCTAGCCAGTCTGCTCGCCACCCTGCTGGTCGTGCTGTGCGTGGGGCTGATGTTCTGGGCATTCATGCAGATTGACGCCTCCGGCGAGTCGAGAAAGCACACCAGTCAGGTGCTCAATGCTGCGGATGATCTTCTTTCCGCCGTGAAAGATGCCGAGACCGGGGAGCGGGGCTACCTCCTCACCGGCGACGAGGCTTTTTTGCAGCCTTATCTGGCCGTGCGTTCGGGTCTCACTGGACGTCTGCAAATGTTGCGCCAGTTCGTGCAGATCAAGACGGCCCAAAAACACCTTGACAACCTGGAACCCCTGATAACGGCCAAGCTGGCCGTGACGGCCCAGGTCATCGAGTTGCGCCGCAACCACAACGAGGCAGCTGCCCTGAAGATCGTCAGCAGCGGACAGGGCAATCGGTTGATGGAAACGATTCGAGCCGAGATGACTCAATTCGTCCAGCTTGAAGAAGCCGCGTATGCCGAGCGCGATGCAAAGTTTCAGTCCAATCTGCGCCAAATGTTTGGTCTCCTGGTGGGCGCCAGTGTGCTGGTACTGCTGTCGGCGCTGGCATTTGTCTACCTGTTCTACCGGCAAACCCAGCTACGTTTAAAAAACCTGGTACACCTTGAAACACAGCATTTACTGGAACGCCAGGAAACCCTGAACGAGGAGTTGCAGCAAACCAACGTCAACTTGCAAGCCAGCGAAGAGCAACTCGCCGTGACGCTCAACTCGATTGGCGATGCGGTGATTGCCACCGATGCCCAAGCCCGGGTCACCAGCCTCAACCCGCTGGCCGAGCAACTCACCGGCTGGACGCAGGCGCAAGCCCAGGGCCTCCCCATTGAGGAGATTTTCAAGATCGTCAACAAAGACACCCGCCTGGCTGTCTTGATTCCCGTCATTGACGCCTTGGCGTATGGCACGGTGCAGGGCCTGGCCAATCACACGGTGTTGTTGGCACGCGATGGCCGCGAGTACGACATTGCCGACAGTTGCGCCCCAATTCGCAGTCGTGATGCCCAGGTGATTGGCGCGGTACTGGTGTTTCGCGACGTGACTGAAGAATATGCCGCGCAGCAGTTGGCCCGTGACAGTGCCACAAAGATCCAGGCCATTCTTAATACGGTGGTGGACGGCATCATCACCCTTCAAGCGCAGGGCGGTACGGTGGAGACCGTCAATCCGGCGATTGAAAAAATGTTTGGCTACACCAGTGCCGAACTGGTGGGCAAAAACTTCCAGCTTTTGATTCCTGAGTTGGGCTGGTCCCAAGGCAAGGGCGTCAAGCCTCTGGACTTCTTTATAGAAACCCAACGGGCTGAAGGCGCCACGCCCGGGCGCGAGGTGATTGGTCGCCGAAAGAACGGCAGTATTTTTTCTCTGGAGATGGCCGTCAGCGAGATGTGGCTGGGCGGGGAGCGCCACTTCACGGGCATCTTGCGTGACTTGAGCGCGCGCAAAGAGGCTGAAGACGCGTTGCTGAAGGCCGGGGCCTTGCAAAAAGCGATTTTTGACAGCGCCAACTTCTCCAGCATTGCGACCGATGCCAAGGGCGTGATCCAGATTTTCAACGTCGGGGCCGAGCGCATGCTGGGTTATACCGCTGCCGAGGTGATGAACCAGCGCTCCCCGGCTGACATCTCGGACCCGCAGGAAATCATTGCCCGTGCCAAGACCTTGAGCA
>NZ_JBAWYV010000187.1:0-5227 GCF_037143375.1 Rhodoferax sp.
CTTTGAGTTGTGGCAAGTATCCAACCATAGTTATCAATAGATTTGGAACTATTTTTTCTATAGTTTGATAATTCATCGCAGTTCGCAAATAACATCAAAAGGCGATTTTGAGCATTAAGAACCTCTTTTGCATGATTTAGTATTTCCATATCCTTTGGATTGCCACCTATTTGGCAGTAACCTGCAGGCGGGGAAATCTCTATCGAGCGCCCCAATATCTCCACGCTTCCTGCAGACGCTTGGGGCGATAGTTGAAAAGCAACGAAGCCAACCAAGAGAATTCTATTTAAATAGTAGTTCATGTTTTAGAGGGGCTTTCGATTGCAGACACTTTGACGAATTTACATAAGCCACTGCCCAAGGATGGGCTATGACATGAGTTTACACACGACTTCGGTGACTAGGAAAGCTCAGTAAACCGTTGTGGATTGCCGCCTAGAGCAGTTCTCATTCGCAGCGGTGATTTGCTGGTTGACGAATAAGACCATAGAGCAGTGCTAGTTCCTGATCGAGATCACGGGACTCGACGGTCAGCGCTGCTAGCCGCTCGATTGTGATGTCTTTCAGTTCATCACGTGCGCTTCGAAGTTCATGTCGGACGAAGATTTCACCTCGCTCGTCCTTGTAAAGTTGAACTAATGGACAGTTGTGAGCAACAAGATTTCGAGGTTTTGCCAGTCTGCTTAGTTCGGCAAAGGCTTGGTCAACTCGCTTTTGAGCTTCGCTAGTAAGGCCAATGTCCGTAACAAGCGCGTGGGCGATAGCGGCCCGTGCCTTTAGCTGTAAATCACTGATGGATTCCCGCAAGTTCTCTGAGCCGTACGTTCTAATGAACTGGTACGTCCAGTATTCGCAGGAAGAAAAGGCGACAAGAAATCTACCGATGGCAAGAGCCCACTCGTCTAAGCCGTCAGACAACTCGCGCATATCGACCCGAATTGCGTTCGATGGTATTTCGCTAGCCATTACATCAGCATATCACCGTCAGTCCAAGTTTGAGATTTTTAATTTTATTCTTAATAAATCTATCCGTGCATATGCGGCCTGCATTTGAGCTTGAACTAGATTTTCCAATGCTTCTATTGCGTCTGGCGATTTTAAATCAAGTAACTTTTGTCGCGGTTCGTCAATAAATGATGGTAGTCTTGCTTCGATTATTGCCACTCTCTTCGAACTCTGTGCGCCAATTGAAATGCCTGGACTAGGGCTTGGTTTTAAATTTGCTTGTGTTAAGCGTCGAACGCGATTCTGTAATCGTACAAGTTCTATAGTTTCGCCATTCATTATTTGACTCCCTTTTATGATGGTCTTGGATGCCGCTGTGTCGATGGGGCTTGGCGCGGCATGGGCCTTGTATCGCCGTATGCTCGGCTTTCATTGTTTGGCAATGGTTCTATGGCTTGAAGCTCGAAAAATCGCTTGGCGGCGTTTTCTCTTTGAGTTTCGGTCAATGTGTCAAAAATCAATCTTGACTTTATCTCTCGCGCTTCCAGTCCTGCCGCTAAAATTTCTGCAGCTTCAGCCTTCTTTTGGGCTCTTGCTGCACGTCTGGACATTTCGCGGCTAATAGTTTCTTGCGCATTTTTTTCGCCGTTGACAGCGCTATAGTACGTTCGAATATCAATTTGCCTTGCCCCGCTTTTATGCGCACCTCGGATTAGCCCAGTTGGTGCCATCTTTGCAGCCCAATCGGTATGCAATTTTTGCATCTTTGTTGTTCCGTCAAGCCACCTAGATGCACGCAACTTTCCTTCATAAATGGGTGTTACAAAGGCCCAAATATGTGGGGTTTTTTCGTCACGATGTAGACCCATCGCAACGATATTGGTCTTGCCAAAAGTTTCTGTTAGGAACTCGCGAGCACCATTCGATAATTCTTTAAGTCGTGTTAAAGGGTTAATCAGAAACCAATCTGGACTTGCAGTTAATAGCAGTTCAACGACACGCACCCCATCCTTTCGTTGCATGGCTGGATCGGTGCGATCCCATATTTCTCGCACTAGATCATCAGGCGTTCCTTGCCAGCTCGCCCCATTGAGTGCGAGTTTGTCAGGGTCTGCATTGGCCACCAAATGCGCGCGCAAATGATGGGATGCCCGCTTTTGAAGCGAGCCCCTGTCTTTGTGCTTGTTGATGCCTAGAATTGCGAACATGAATTCATAGTAACAACGTTTTTCGATATTTATCTCAATCCGTACACATTACGGTTCAATAAATTGAACCATGTGGCAGGGGGATGAATCCCCCATGCACCCCCGCCTAATATATAGGCTGAATTCCCATGTATTTCAGCAAATATCTATTGGATTTCTAATAATGGCATTTATGTCGGATTGCTCATTCCTGTTGACAATCCTCTTCATAATGCTTGGTTGTCCGTCTTTCTGCCGAATCATTCTTTCGTCACCTTCCTTGAGAATCATCCTAAAACAGCTTCCTTCAACTTTCTTGGCTGTTCAAGGGCAGTCACCTAGTGCAGTCACCTATCTATCCCCTTTGGGGGAAGGGAAGCCGCATTTCACACAAAAATTGGATTGGCTTTGAGATAAAGAAGAGGGATATATAGATGATAAATAAAGTCTATATAAATCAATAAGTTACAGTTTTTAAATTTATCATGCATGGTAGAATTGACTACCACCCATGATAAGACTAATTTTTAACAAAATGACGATGAAAGCAAGCAAATGACAGGACATCCAACTTATTTACAGGAATCTGAAGCAAAGGCGAGACTGGCTGACATTGCCAAGGAGGAGGCTTTTGAGGAAACGGCGCGGAAAAGGGCTAGAAGAAACAAAGATTTTATTCAGCTTTCAAACGGTGCGGTTTCTCCACTTCGCGGACTTATATCCAGATCACCTAAAGCTGCTCAAATTTTGTTATGCATGGTGGAATACATGGGGCAAATTGAGAACGCCTTACAAGCTGACTATGAGGCTCTAAAGGCAATGTCTGGTGCATCAGACATGACCGTTCGACGGTCCTTGGCGCTCCTTAAAGCCGAAAAGTGGATAGAGCAAATTCCTGGAGCTGCGCACACTTACAGAGTTAACTCAAGTGTTTTTTGGGAAAGCTATGGTGATCGAAAAGAGGGGACATTTCAAGCTGTTTTGAATGTTCCTCAAGAAGATAGGCCGATCAAAATCAACAAAAAGGTAAGCAAAAAAGTGATGCCTGTCCTTACAAAAAAGCCTCTTATAGAGAAGCCCTCAAAGAATTAATGTTTTAGGATGATTCTCAAGGAAGGTGACGGAAAGGGAATTGGTTTTACTTTCAATTGCAGTATGGTGCAGGGTTTATGTGGATGCTAGTTTAGTAGATAAATGTTTTGTTCTTATGCAAAAAGGGCATTCTTTTAAGGTGCTAATTGGCATATGGTCCCCCTTTTTTCGATTTGGCAATTTATAATATAACCAGTTACCTAACCTAGTTAGTATATTGGTTACGTAACTAATTACTAACCAATTTGGGAGATATTTAAAACATGGCACTAACCAACAACGAAAAACAAGCTGCGTACCGCATTCGTCAACAAAAAACAATGTCCGATTTGGCAGAAGCAAATAAGGAGCTTCATTTGCAAAATGTCTCCTTGCTCGAGGAGGCGAAGCACTGGGAGGGCAAATATCACGCTTTGGAACTGCGGACATTGAAGGCTGAACTAAAGGCCTCACAAGCTAACCTGAAAAATAAAAGCTAAAACATCGCTCAATATGATGATGTTTTCTATTTGAATACATCATCAAGTTCCTTTAGTTTGCGGACCTCGCGAAGAAATATCTTGGTGTCTTTGAGGCCTAGGACCTTGGTAAGGGCGGCTACCCCACGATGTTGAATGCTGCCTGAGGATTTAAGAAGCAACGCGGCCAGCTCTTCAACGCGGATGTTGAAATAGCGCTTGTCTAGCACTTCAACATTCCTATGGCCTGTTAGGCGACGAAGCTGCATAGGATTGTCCACACGGTTGGACAGTGCTTTTGTTGCAATTTTTCGAAGACTGTGAAAGGTCAATTTTTCGATAGGTGGCTCAGCCCGTTTGCAGGCGTTAGAAAATGCACCAGTTACTGAGTTTGTTGTTCCTTGGAACACAAGCCCCTTTTTAGTCTTGCTGGCTTCGTACAAGGGCTTGAGAATTTCTTGCATTCGTTGAGTCAGTGGCACGGTACGCCCTAGTGACTCTGTGACCTTTTTAGATGAATCGTTTTTCTCTGTTAGCAGGGTGAGCTCCCCTTTCGCCCAGTTTATGTTTTCCCATTGCAGGCCACCAGTTTGCAAGCCAGTCTTTTTGTTTTTTTCCCCTTGTACAAGTTCGCCCCGTCGAAACGCCATCTCCAACGACAGTTCGACTATGGGTATGAGCCAAGGAGACCGCTCTTCTAGCGATTTCATTAGGCGAACTTCTTCATCTCCCTGCCAGTCACGCTGAATGTAATTCGTGGGCTTTGGAAGGGTGATTCCTGAGGCTAAATTGGCGACTGGGTACTCCCATTCCTTAATCGCGTGCTTATACAAGGATGTGAGTACGGTGAAGTAATTGCGCTGGGAAGATGCTGAATACGGGTTGATCTTGATATCACCTTCGCCTTGTAGCGTTGCACGCAAATTCTTGAAGTCTTTAGTCGTCAAACTTCGGAACTTTCGGTCACCTCCTAGCCACTCGATCAGGTGATCTATGCGATAGCCATTTTCCTTGAAGGAGGCCTTCCCTTTGTAGTGAGTGGCGTGGAACTTTTTTAAGGCCTCTCTAACCGTGATCGTCTCAAAATCCGCCTCAAATGCCCCTTGATTGTCCAAAATTCTGTCGAGGTCAGCATCCTGTTTCGCAATGAATTTCTCTGCTTCGTCGTAGGTGTCGAAGGTCTCACTGCGCCTCACCAGATTGCCGAGCTTGTCCTTTCGGATTACCTGCCCCTCAAATGCGGTCTCAAGCTGCTTGAGGGCTCCTCTTGGGTAGGCCGTGTCGTCCGTGTATCCAGATTCAGCTAGATAGGTCCTAGCTTGGGATTCCAATCGAAACTGTCGGACTTCCTTGCCTGGCAGTTTCACTCGCCACGGTGAGCGATTTTTGGGTTTTGCCATGACTATTGCCCTCGTTTTCGGTTTGGTGGCTAAGTTACAATCTCGGGTTGCCCGAATTGCTGTCAATACGAAAGTGGGATTGATTGCCCATTGTGATCGCAGTTTGGGAAAAAATTTGGGAAACTAGCGGAAATTCATGGAATTT
>NZ_JBAWYV010000188.1:0-5217 GCF_037143375.1 Rhodoferax sp.
AGGTTGCGCCCCGGCACAAAGGTATTGGGCAGGCCGTTTTGCTCCATCTTGAAAGCGGTGTCGCGCGTGAGCGAGGTCTCGCTCACCTCGCCCAACACGGCCAGATCAAGCAGGTGGTCTTCGCCCAGTTTGTGGGCCCATTGGGGAAACTGGCTGCGGATTTCAGTCAACACCTTGAGGCGGGCGTCCAGTTCTACAACATGGCGCTGGCGGTAGTCAAACGCGATGGTTTCGACCCGCTGGTATTTGGACAAGGCTTGCGCCAGACAGGTGGTGGAATCCTGGCCACCAGAGAAAAGTACGAGGGCGGTTGTATGCATCCCCCCAATGTTAGGGGATGACGAGACTAGAGTTTCTCGGTCTTGTTGATTTTGCTGGGTGAGTAGGTGAACACTTCGGTCGCCAACACGCCAGGCGTGGCATTCGGATTGGGCTGCGACAGCTCAAGAGGATTCTTGACTTGTGGCACATGAATGGCACTGGCACTGGCGGCCCACAGGGACTTGATTTGGTCCATCAACATTTTGGAAAGAGGCACCGGAGGCGGATCTTCCACTTTTTCAGTGACTGGCCGATGAACGGTCCAGTCTTTGGAGATCGTGGCCGCTTCGGAGCCATGTTTGGCCGGGTCAGACACGCTGGTGTAGACACCTTCGCCTGAATTGGGTTTCGATTGCCCGATCAGGTTGACCACGCTGGGCGTCGGTTCGACCGCCGGGGTGACGGGAGCCGCAGAAACATCTTTGGCTGCCGACACTGACGCCGCTTCTGCAGCATAAGGCCGAAGATTAGGGATTCGATCGAGGGGTGGCAGTTGCATTTTGTTTAAGCTGGCAGATCAGGTCTGTGGTACTTCTCCGTGTTCGTAACATTCTTAACGGCAGAAATGCGGGGTTATTTAGGGCTATTTTTAAAATAAATGCATTTATTTCACAATTCATTTGCTGTGTTGCATCCAGACAGGCTGCGGCGACTTCATTCATATCGGTCAATCACAAGGCAAAATACCCCCTATGAAACCACCCAAGCGACTGCAAACCTTAATAGAAGAAGGCCTGATCGACACCGTCGTGCGCCAACTCATGAGCGGCAAGGAAGCCATGGTCTATGTGGTGCGCCGCGGCGACGAGACTTTCTGCGCCAAGATTTACAAAGAGGCCACTAACCGCAGTTTTCGCCAGGCGGTGGACTACACCGAGAACCGCAAGGTCAAGAACACCCGACAAGCCCGCGCCATGGCCAAAGGCACCCGTTTTGGCCGCGAGGCGCAAGAGGCGGCCTGGCAAAGTGCCGAAGTGGATGCGCTCTACCGTTTGGCCGATGCCGGCGTGCGCGTGCCCAAGCCGCACAATTTCTTTGAAGGTGTGCTGCTGATGGAGTTGGTGACCGACGAGCACGGTGACGCGGCCCCCCGCCTTAACGATGTGGCGCTGACGCCAGACGAGGCGCGAGCACATCACAAAACTTTAATTACTGAGGTGGTTCGCATGCTGTGCGCGGGTGTGGTGCACGGGGATCTGTCTGAGTTCAACATTTTGCTGGCCGCCGATGGCCCGGTCATCATCGACCTGCCACAGGCCGTGGATGCTGCGGGCAACAACCACGCCAACCGCATGCTGTTGCGCGACGTAGCTAACCTGCGCGGCTTTTTCGGCCAGTTTGCGCCAGAGTTGCTGCAAACCCACTTTGGTCCTGAAATTTGGGAGTTGTACCAACGCGGTGCGCTCACCCCTGAAACCGTGCTCACCGGCCGCTTTGAGAGCAAGGCCGGGCCGGTCAATGTAGGGCATGTTCTGCGCGAGATTGACGATGCGCGGGCCGAAGATGCCGCTCGCCGCCTGCGCATGCAAACGGCGCGTTAAATAAATTTCAGAATCACACCATGCAAGACCCCACATCACCCCCGGCTCAACCGACGGCCAAAGCCCCAACCCAAGCCCACAATCCGCTGCACGGCCTGACGCTTGAATTCATCGTCACGGCTCTTGCAGAGCATTACGGCTGGGAAGGCTTGGGCGAGCGCATCCCGGTGCGCTGCTTTATCAGTGACCCCAGCGTGGCGTCCAGCCTTAAATTTTTGCGCAAAACGCCCTGGGCGCGCGACAAGGTGGAAGGGCTTTACCTCTTCATGCTGCGCGAAGCACGTCGTTCAGGCCAACACACCCGGTAGCACTCAAGGCCCCACCAAAGCGGTATAAGCGTTGCGCGTGTCGGGGGCTACCGAGGCCAGCAACTGGGCATAAGGTGTTTTGTGCCGGGCCAGCATTCGGGCAGAAGCCACTGTCTTCGAGCGGCAGAACCAGTGGCAGGTGTGTTGCATCAAAAACAGTTCAGCCGACACGGTGAAGGCTTTGTTTTTGGGGGACTGTCCGGTGCTGTTGTGGATGGCTTGGGTAATACCCCGCGCATGAATGCTTAGAATTTTTCGCAAATCAAACATGGCGCCGGGAAACAGCTTATTGGCATAGGGCAAGGCCAGCGGGAGTTTGCTCACCCCGGCCTCGGCCTCATCCACCTTGGAAAAATCGGTCACAAAAAGTTCAAACTGCTCACACAACTCAGTCTCAGTGCTGGCCAAAAAATTCCAGACCTGTGCCTGCCGTTCAGCGTCAGATTCGCCCAATGCCCGCAAATAGCCGTTCGTCAGGTTTTCCATCAGTTTTTCAATTTGGTACTTACCCAGATAACTTCCCAGCAAGGCAATCCTGATTTTTTGCTCTCTTAATTTGATTGCATGCGCGCCACCGATGATCATGAGCAGCGGAATAAATAAGTCCATAAAAAAAACCAGAGTCGTTTGAGTAGGTCATGAGTGTAGTGGGCCCTTTTTAAGGACTGCGAATTCAACCACTGCAAGAATGAGCTGCTCAAAGTGAGGGAAGATTTCAGGGGGTTTCAATCTTCTGATGAACGTAGACGCTGTTGGCACTATTTTTTTCAGTAAGTTGGGGTGTGAGCACTGACTGAGCGACCTGAGTCGCAGCGCTCCAAGCGCGAGATGCGCGCGATCAAATCCTCGGTCTGGGGCTGTTTTTCAGCCAACTTGGCGTTGAGGTACGGACTCGTTGTCCACCAGTCAACGCCCATTTCTCGGGTTTTGTCTACAGTCTTATCGGTATTTTTCAATCTACTGGATTGACGACTTTTCCCAACTTCTCGGCCAATATCGGCATTTCCTTAAAGCATCTGACGAATAACGTAGGAAGTAGTCTCCCTGAGTTCTTTCAATTCCTTACGCGTCTGCGCCAGTTCCAGTTTTAGCCGTTTGATTTCGGCCAAGGCCTTTAGGTAGTCCGGGCGCTCTGAATGCGTCTCAGAGATTCCACTACGCACAGACAGGGTGTGTCCCTGATGTTCATTCAGGTTGATGTAATTGCACATCCTGTCTCCGATTTGATTAGGCAGTATTTCAAAGTGGCTCGCCTGTCCATCCTGCACAGTTAAATGATTGCGTTCTATACCCGTAGTCCACTGCTTCATGGCGTCGCGGCGCTGCCGCCCTGCGGTTTTGGCGCCGCCTCTAGCGTTGCGCCCATCATGTTTTCACGGTAGGAAGCCAAATTAACTTTCTTGTAACGCCTTGAAGCAGCGGTCGTTCCTGCCGATACAGCTTCAGGCTGTAGCATGACCAGATCGCGGTGTAGCTCGCGAGGATCCTTGGCAGCTGCCTCAGCGTTGGCAGGTTCTTGCGTTGAGAGGGTTGCGGCCTCACCTGCGATGGGTTCTGCTTTCACCGGCTCCTGACTATCTGCAGAGGAAATATTACTCAATTCAATCGAACCGTCGCTTGCCTCTTGACTAACAATCGCCTGTGCACGGGCTGTACCGGTCGCAAGCACGGTGAAGGTGACTGCGACCAACAAAGGGGTCACTATTTGCATTATTTTCATGGTGTCCTACTCACTCTATAGTCTTATGAACGAATCACGTTTGATCCTGTAAATCAAGAATGTCGCACCCGGTTAGGGCACGATCCAGCCCGATTCCTGCACCAACTGAGCGCCACTTGGATTGCCAAAGCGCACGATGTAAGCCCCTTTAGAAGCAAACCGCTGACCCGTGCCCAAGCTCAAATGGGGGTACATGGTCGTGCCTTGACCACCGCCGTCGTTGACCAAATGCTGGAGTGGCACCCGCATTGACTCGTGCAACTTGTTCGATCCATGCTTTTTTTCCAACTCACCGGAATTACCCAATGCCAACCGGTCCCGCGCTTCTTGCTCGGACTTGATGCCTTCGCGCTTGCTGAGCATGTTTTCGGCACGCTCGATCAAGTAATCGCGGTAAAAATTCTCCAGCATGTCAGACACGGTGTCGGTCATAAAGTTGAGTGCAAAAAACACTTCTGACTGCAGGACTTCATCCACCAACGGGATTTTCCGCAAATTGCGCCAGGCATGAAAATAGATCAGCTGTGTCGCACGCTTTTCGGGCAGTTCATAGGGATAGACGAGATAGGAGTTATCTCGCCAACGGGCAGGCAAAGGCGCTTGTTCGCCTTTCGCCAGAACGGCAGAAAAAAATCGCTTCGCCCCCATCGGTTCAATTTGTTCCAAACACGCCACATCCTCCGGGCGCAGCCAAAACATCACAGTGGCATCTGCGCTCACATGCTCCAAAGCCGCACGCAAAGCTTGTGGAGTCGGCACATCAGGGGACAGAATTCGGTCCTCGACCGAGATGGATGATCCACTCAAAGCCCGACTGATGGACTGCGATGCCGCACGGCCTGACGCTTCATCGTGGTAAATCTGAACGACATGATTGGGGCGGGGTTGCTGCTCCAACAGATACTTGGCCAGCACATTGGCCTCCAGTGTGACGCCACCAGAAAAGTAAAAAGCGTACTGTGACGGGGTATTGACCGGACTGTCCAGCGTAGGGAACCAGCACGGTACTTTTTCGCTATTACAAAACTCATGAATGGGTTGCCATGTGCTGTTGGACACCCCCGAAATCAGTGCAAACACAGGTTGGCGACGGTACAAATCTGCCAACTGTGCCCCCCAGGTATCCGCCGCTCCCTGGAGTTCCCAAATGTCAAGCGCCCACTTGCGCTCGGTCCCCAGAATGAGCTCTGCCGCCGATGTCATGTGATGACGTGTGCGTCCATTTTTTGCGATATGCGTACTGCCATTCTTTTGACGAACGATCAACTTCATCCAGTGCTCAAGGCTTTGCACCGACCTCATGGATCATGATTAAATTTTGTCCCGC
>NZ_JBAWYV010000189.1:0-5210 GCF_037143375.1 Rhodoferax sp.
GACTTTTTTGGCGTCCAGATCGGCCAGCACGTCTTTGTCGACGAGGGTGGTTTTTTTGTTGTACTGGCAGGTCACACACCAGGCGGCGGTGAAGTCGACAAACACCGGCGCACCATTGGCCAGTTCCTGCTCGACCCGGCCCGGCGCCCACGGCTGCCAGCGGTCGGTCGCCGAAGCTGTGCTCGTGGTGTCTGCCATTTTTAAGACATTTTGGCCTATAGCCCCCGTCAATATTGCGCTGATAGCTATTGAAATAGTAGCAATTGACCAGCGAGCGCGACCCGTCAGCGTGAGCGACCAGATCACCAAACTCAAGGCCACCAGCAGCGCCAGCAGCGCACTCGCGCCGTCAATGCCGGTTTGCTGCCCCAGCACCCACACCAGCCAGACCACCGTGGCAAACATCGGAAACGCCATGGCGCGCCGAAACGTGTTCATCCAGGCGCCGGGTCGCGGCAGCAGCTTGGCTACCGCAGGAATCAGGCTCGCCGCCAGATAAGGCAAGGCCATGCCGACACCAATCGCCGCAAAAATCAGCAAGGCCTGTAGCGCCGGCAAGCCCAGCGCCAAGCCCAGCGAGGCACCCATGAAGGGCGCCGTGCAGGGCGAGGCAATCGCCACCGCCAGCACGCCCGACAAGAACGCGTTGAGGGCGATGTTGCGCGACTGCAAGGTCGCCACGTTGCTGGGCAGCACGTTGCCAAACTCAAACAAGCCGGCCAGGTTCAGCCCCATCACCGTGAACAGCACGGCCAGGGCCGCCACCACCGCCGGGGCTTGCAATTGAAAGCCCCAGCCCAGCGACTCGCCAGCGCTGCGCAGCGCCAGCATCAGCGCGCCCAGCGCCACAAACGAAAGTACCACGCCCGCGCTGTAGGCCACGCCGCTGATACGGTGGCCGCGCCGGTCGTCCGCATGCTGGGTGAAGCTCATGACCTTGATGGCCAGCACCGGAAACACGCAGGGCATCAGGTTCAGCAGCAGGCCACCCAGCAGTGCGCCCACCAAGGCGGCCCATAAACCGATGTTGGAGGGGGGGCTACTTTGTGTGCTCAACGTGTTGGCTTGCAACGCCGCAGTCAGTTCGGGCGACACGCTGGGGGCTGCGGCCACTTTGACCCAAGTGCCCTGAACCTTGGCCGGGCTGGAAAACCCCTGACGTTGACCTTCTATTTCGCCGACCAGCACCAGCGGCATCAACGTGGGGCTTTGGCTGCGGTCGGGCGACACCGGCACGCTGGCGGTCCACACATTGCCTTGCCAGCTTTGTGTCCATTTCGCTGCGGTTTCGATGATTTCAGGCGTTTCCGGAAAGAACTCCAGCGATTTGCCTTGCAAGGTTGCCGGCAGTCCGGTGACCGACACCTTGAGCAACTTGCCCGCCAGCTCGACCTGACTGTTGCCGTTCAGGGCGTGGGGTTGCGCCTTGAAACTGGTGTCGAACGCGGCGCCATTGAGTGCGGTGGAGCCGCGCACCGGCAGGTGCACCACAAACTCGCCCTCTTCGGGAATGCACTCGCGGCGACACACCAGCCAACTGGCTTTGAGCTTGATCTCCAGGTCGGGGTTGAGCACCGACGGCTTGAACGCCGGGGTGATGGTGAGCGGCACCGGTAGCAGCACCGTGCCATCAAATCCATAGTTGGCGAGGTTGCCAATCGGGATCTTTTTGGGCAGCGGCCAGGCGATCTCGCCCGCGCTGACGCCCGCAGGCAGCGTCCATTGCAGCGAGGTGGGCAGACCCGAGTCGCCCGAGTTTTTCCAGTAGGTGTGCCAGTCGGGCTGGTGGGTGAGTTGCAAACCGACCCATACCGTTTTGCCAGGGTCAGCGCCATCAGGCGCATGGGCCAGCAACTCGGCGCGCACCTGTGGGCTGGTGACCACTGATTTAGAGGTATTTTGAGCGCTAGCCCCCGTTGATATTGCGTAAGCAGCTATAAATAGCGTAGCAATCAGGGCGCGAGGGAGAATTTTTGAGAATGTCATTGCAATATCGGAGTGGGGCCAGGGCGCAAAGTTCCAGAGATCAGGGCAGGCGACTATTTTCCGCTATCGGCATCGTCAAACAAAGAAGCCTGCTCAAACACCGCTGGCAGCTTTTTGGGGGCTTTGATGCGCAACTGCTTGTTCACGTTCTCCCGGCCAAACACCACCTCGATGTCGGCCACCGCCACGCCAAACAGCGGCGCCAAAAACCGCACCATGTGGTCGGTCGCCTTGCCGGCAATGGGCGCGGCCGTGACGCTGATCTTGAGTTGCGTGCCCTTGGGCTTGCCAATGGCGTCTTTGCTGGAACTGGGCTTGCCCAGAATGTTGACCACCAGCACATCGCCCTCCCAGACAAAGAATGAATCGCCGGTGGCGTTTTTAATTTGGCCGCGGCTCATGGGTTGGTCCGCTGTGGCTGTAGGGTGGCTTTGCGATGGGCCTTCAGGGATAGTTTTAGCATGGTCTGACAATGATAGTGGCCAAAGCCATCCGGGAGGAAGTGCGCCAGCAACCGGTCAGTTGCGTGATGACATGGCTAGAGGTTGACAACTCGCAACACACCTTCGACCCCGCCAAATATGCTGAGCACCTGTCGCCTATTTCAACTACTGACGCCTCCACCATGAGCAAACTAAATATATTTGAGCCACGCGTGTTTGAAACCATCCGGTCGATCCGTCCAATGGCAAAGCCGAACTAGAGCGACGACATGTACGACTTAGTCATCGTCGGTTCGGGGCCTGCGGGCATCTCGCTTGCCCATGCCGCAAAGCAGCGAGGGTTGACGTACGTCGTGCTGGAGCGCGCGAATTTTGCGCAAACCATTCGCGACTATCCAATTGAGAGCAAGACGCACTCGCCGCCGGCCGACCTGGAACTGATCTGGGGTGAGATGAGCAGCCCAGCCCCCTTGCCTACGCGCGAAGAGACCCTCGCACACTACGAGTGGTTTGCCTTCGAAAAGCAACGCCTCAATATTCGTACAGGTGAGTGTGTCGAGCTCTTGGAACGCCGCCATCAAAATTTTGTAGTCCGGACGAGCTCTGCAAATTACAAAGCAAGAAAAGTAATTCTGGCAACCGGCGGATTCGGTGTGCCTCGGCGTTTAAATGTGCCGGGCGAATCCGCTGCGCGCGTGTCGTACCAATTTACCGATCGGCGCCCCTTTGCGGGGAAGGATGTGCTGGTCGTTGGCGGCGGCAATTCGGCAGCCGAAGCCGCACTGCAATTGCACGAGGGCGGCGCAAAGGTTGTGTTGTCGATGCGTCGTGCGCCATTTGCCCCACCTGGCGGCGAACCAGACCCGAGCGCGACCATTAAAGATTGGAACGTTCGTGCGCTGGAAGCGTTGGCTGCCAAGGGCCAGTTGCGCATTCTCTTTTCTTCCACGGTGCAGGAAATCACAGACGATGCTGCGATCATCAAGATAGAGGGTTCCGGTGAGCTTGAAAGCGTAAAGTGCAACTGCGTTTTCGCGTTATTAGGGGCCAGCCCTGATGTGTCACTTCTTCGGAAAATCGGTGCCGAGATCGCGATGGACGGGCGTCCGGTGTATAGCTGCCAGACCTATGAGACGACCGTACAGGGCTTGCATGTAGCCGGGCATATGACACGCGAACTGCACATCGCCCACGCCGTGTTGATGGCCCCACGCATCATCCGCGCCATCATCGGTGATGATCCGCCAAAATGCTTGAACCGCTATCTGCATGACCGTTGCAATCGGACTTTGAGAAAGATTCGGGAAAAGAGCCCACTTTTCAAACGGCTGGTCGCAAAATCCGCGCTCTTTCGCAGGACGATGCAATCGCTACTGAACTTCCTGCAATTCAGTACTTTCATCGGTTCGATCGATCGCTTTTGCGCTCCATTTCCTATGAGGATTCCCGCCTGTGGGTCACTAAGCCGAACACTTGAGCGATGCCTCTGCGTTCGGGCTGAAGTTGGCGTGCGCATCGCCGATCCGATCCGGGTTCTGCGAAATCAAGAACAGGTTCCCTGAGTAAGTAACTTAGGTGAACACCTGATCGCAGAGGTCAATGCACAACAGCCGTGCGTGAATACATCAAGTCGGGCGCTGATCTTGCCCCAGGTTTCATGGATTCCATAGCGTAGGTCTTACAGTTATCGGCTGAACAATCCCGCAGGTTTTTTTCATAAGTTGGCCTGGAATGTATGATGGATCACGCTTTTCACATGACGCCAGTCGGCGTCATTTTTGATTCAGAGCTGGCCATATAAATAAGGATCACTATGAAATTCATTTCGCGTACGTTGACGGGGATCGCCTGTGCGGTCAGTTTGGGCCTCGGTGGTTTGGCTGTTGCGGCCGAAAAGGTGAATATCGCGGTTGTGACCGGCCCGACTTTCGTGCACACCATCGCCGCCCAGAAGTTCAAGGAGGAGCTCGACAAAGCCCTGCCCGGCAAGTACGACGTGATCGTTCACCACTCCGCTGCGCTGGGCAGCGAGACGCAGGCGCTGCAGCAACTCCAGTTGGGCACGGTTCAGATGAGTGTTTGCACCACCGGCCCGATCGAAGCCTTTGTGCCAGAGATCAAAGCGCTGGAGATGCCTTTCCTGTTCAGCTCCTACGAAGCGTCTGACAAGGTGCTGGACGGCGCCATTGGCCAGAGCTTGCTCAAGCGCTTCGACAAGGCCGGGCTGGTCGGCATGCATTTTCTGGACAACGGCTTTCGCAATGTCACCAATTCAAAGCGTGCGGTCAATGGCCCTGACGATCTCAAAGGCATGAAGATCCGGACCATGGAGTCGCCCACGCACTTGGCTATCTGGCGCGCCATTGGCGCCAACCCGACGCCGATGGCCTGGCCCATCACCACGCAACTGCAGCAAGGCGTGCTCGACGGTCAGGAAAATCCGATCTCTGTGATTTCGGCCGGCAAACTGAACGAAGCCGGCCAGAAATACCTCTCGATTACCCGCCACGTGTATTCCGCGCTGGTGTTCGTGGGCAGCAAGCCTTTCATGGACAAGCTGCCCGCCGCCGATCGCAAGGCGTTCATGGATGCCGCTCAGGTGGCCTCTGCGACCGGCCGGCGTTATGTGCGCGACAACGAAGCCAGTCAGCTGGCCGCACTGAAGGCTGCGGGTATGCAAGTGGTTGAAAACCCAGACCTGGCCGCCTTCCGCGCCAAGACCGAGTCGGTCTACGCGTCCTTGAGTGGCGACACCAAGAAAATCGTCGAAGACATTCGCAA
>NZ_JBAWYV010000190.1:0-5152 GCF_037143375.1 Rhodoferax sp.
GTGTGAATCTGGCGCAGCCAGGCGTTTTGCGAATCCCAGGAGTGGTACATCGCCATCGGGCGCTGGGTGATCGCGTTGAGCGGGTATTTGGCGGTGTCGGTGGCTTGCTCTTCAAGCGGCACGTAGTGAAACGGCAGCGGGTCGAAGTAGGTTTCCACCCGTTTGCGCAAGTGGTCTGGCGGCTGTTTGCCGGGCCGTTTGCCCTGCGCAGCGCGTCTAAAGCCCTGCAAAAACTCAGAGTAAATATGGATCACGATCGGGTCTTTGTCGCGCCGGATGCCGACCTGTTGCGCCCAATCCATGTAGCCCTGGTTCCAGTTGCGCATGTACTGGTGTTCCAGCGGCATCGCGTAATGGAAGACGCAGTTGTTCTTTTCGTACATTTCCCACTGTTTGGGGTTGGGCTCGCCGCGCATGGACTTTTCGCCGCCCTTGCCGCGCCAACCGGCCAGAAAACCGATGCCGGAACCGGGCGCAGTTTCGTAGTTGACGATGAAGTCGGTGTAACCCTTGAACTTTCGGGTGCCATCCGCCTGCGTGAAGGCGGGCAGCTTGAGGCGCCCGGCAAGTTCCACCAGCACCTCCTGGAATGGCTTGCATTGCCCTTTGGGCGCCACCACCGGGATGCGCACCGAGTCGGCCGGGCCATCGAATTCGGAGATCGGGCGGTCCAGCATCGACATGCAGTCGTTGCGTTCAAGATAGGTGGTGTCGGGCAGGATCAGGTCGGCAAAAGCGGTCATCTCCGACTGGAAGGCGTCGCACACTACCAGGAACGGAATTTTGTACTCGCCGCTGTGCTCGCCCTCGGTGTGCTTGTCGTTGAGCATGTTGCGCACTTCTGACGTGTTCATGGTGGAGTTCCACGCCATGTTCGCCATGAAGATCAGCAAGGTGTCGATGCGGTAGGGGTCGCCTTTCCAGGCGTTGGTGATGACGTTGTGCATCAGGCCGTGGGCCGACAGCGGGTGCTCCCAGGAAAAGCCTTTGTCAATGCGCACCGGTTGGCCCTGGTCGTCTACAAATAAATCGTCCGGGCTTTCGGGCCAGCCCAGCGGCGCGCCATCCAGCGGCGTGTTGGGTTTGACGGCCTGTGGTCCTTTGGGCGGGCGGGCGTTAGGCGGCACGGCACGTGGGTAGGGCGCTTTGTGGCGGAAGCCCCCCGGGCGGTCGATGGTGCCCAGCATCGACATCAAAATCGACAGCGAGCGAATGGTCTGAAAACCGTTGGAGTGCGCCGCCAGGCCACGCATGGCGTGAAAAGCCACCGGGTTGCCGGTGACCGAGTTGTGGCGCTTGCCCCAGCTGTCGGTCCAGGCGATGGGCAGTTCAATTTTTTGGTCCCGCGCCGTGATGCCCATCTCGTGCGCAAGACGTCGGATAGTGGCAGCCGGAATGCCGGTAATGCCTTCGGCCCATTCAGGGGTGTAGGACTTGACGCGTTCTTCAAGCAACTGAAAAGCAGGCACGGCCGCAGTGCCGTCGGGCAGCTTGAAATGGCCTAGCAGGTGCGGGTCCGCACCCTCAGTGTGGTCGGCCACAGGGCTTTCAGTCAGGCGGTCCCACCACTTGAAGTTGGCTGGGCGTAGCGGGTTGCCTATGTCCGCTTCCGGGTTGCGCAGGAACATGCCGAAGTCGTCGCTGGCCGTATCCTGGTTCACCAGTTGGCCGGCGTTGGTGTAGCGCGCCAGAAACTCACGGTCATACAAGCCGAGCTTGATGAGTTCGTGAATCAGGGCTAGGAGTAATGCGCCATCGGTACCGGGTTTGATAGGAACCCATTCGTCAGCAATGGCCGAGTAGCCGGTGCGCACCGGGTTGATGGAGACAAAGCGCCCGCCGTTGCGTTTGAACTTGCTAAGGGCCGCCTTCATCGGGTTGGAGTGGTGGTCTTCGGCGGTGCCGATCATCACAAACAACTTGGCGCGCTCCAGATCGGGGCCGCCAAATTCCCAGAAGGAACCACCGATGGTGTAGATCATGCCGGCCGCCATGTTGACCGAGCAAAAGCCGCCATGAGCCGCGTAGTTGGGCGTGCCAAACTGGCGGGCAAAGAGGCCGGTGAGCGCCTGCATCTGGTCGCGTCCGGTGAACAGTGCAAACTTTTTCGGGTCTGTGGCGCGGATTTTTTTAAGCCGGTCTTCCAGCATCGAAAAAGCCGTCTCCCATTCGATCTCGTCGAACTGGCCTTCGCCCCGGTCACTGCCCGGCTTGCGCAGCAGCGGCTTGGTGAGTCGGGCCGGTGAATACTGCTTCATGATGCCCGACGAGCCCTTGGCGCAGATCACGCCCTGGTTCAACGGGTGCTCTGGGTTGCCCTCGATGTAGCGCACCTCGCCATTGCGCAAGTGCACGCGTATGCCGCAGCGGCAGGCGCACATGTAGCACGTGGTGGTGCGCATTTCAGTGATGGCGTCGGCCAGCGCCGGGCGGGTCGGATCGTGGAGCGGTGTGGCTGACATGCGAGGGGTGTTTTCGTTTTGAGGCGGAATTTACAAAGTAGCCCTATTAAAGACAGGGGCTCCCGGTCCGTCTATAACCGCCACGGGTAGCCGGATATAACCCGAATGGGTAGCGTTTGCGAATTCGCAAATGACCGAGGGTTTCTACGATAGTTAAGTAACAGTGAATGTATTAGCATGCCAAATACTAAAAAATGAACACGATGCTTGACGCCCCGACCCAGCTGATCCCTGTGCCTGCTACATTGCCCGCGCAGGAGCAGTCCATCGTCTTTGGATTGACCAATGAGTTGGCAGCAGGGACCGATCTGGAGCCCCTGCTGGAACGGTTTCTGGTTTCTATCGTGGCCTTGGCGGGCGCCCAGGCAGGTGCGGTTCGGGTGCTGACTGACGATGGAAAATCCATGCGTCTGGTGGCGCACCAGGGCTTGCCGCATCACGTATTGAGTGCCGAGCGCTTGGTGGCCCGCGACTGTGGCATGTGCGGTATCGCCTCCGGTTCTGATGTGCTGGGTTGGGTAGAAGACGTGAAGACTTGCGCGCGCCACAGCACCGAAACCTATTTCGGTTTGGATTGCAAGAGCGTTCTGGCGATCTCGCTGCCCCACGGCAACGAGGTGCTGGGTATTTACAACCTGTTTTTCGAGGCAGAAGCTCATATTGATCTTCAGACCCAGACCATCCTGCGCCTGATTGGTCAGTTGCTGGGCTTGGCCTTGCACAACGCCCGCATTGAGCGCGAGCGTCTGCGCATGACGGTCATGAAAGAGCGCCAGGATATGGTCAACGAGGTGCACGATGCCATTGCGCAAACGCTGGCCTACGTGAAGATGCGCTTGCCCTTGCTGAGCGATGCCATGCTGGCGCACGATGATGAGCGTTCGCTCAAGTATTTTTCAGATGTCAAAAAAGCCGTGACCGAGGTGCATGACAACCTGCGCGAGGTCATGACCTACTTTCGCACCCGCATGGACCCCATGGGTTTACTGAGTGCCTTGCAAGGCATTGCCGATGGATTTTTGGATCGGACCGGTATTGCCCTTGAAATGAAAAACACGACCCCGAATCTGCACCTGAGCGATCAGCAGGAAGTTCAGGTATTTCATATTGTTCAGGAGGCCTTGGCCAATATTGCCAAGCACTCGATGGCCCGCAGCGCCGTGGTGAAGATCGACAAGACACCGCAAGGACTGGTGTTCCTGATTGAGGACGACGGCCTGGGCATGGACGAGCCATCGGTGTCCACGCTGGTCACGTTGGCGAAAGGGATCGCGCCTAACAATCATTTGGGGCTTGACATCATGCAAAGTCGGGCCAAACGTTTAGGCGGCACTTTGCACGTGGGTCGAAACGACGGCGGCGGAACGCGTGTGCGCCTGTTGCTGCCGATTGACCCCGTCACCGGGGACTTCTCATCATGACCGCCAAGACCCGCGTGATGCTGGTGGACGACCATGCGCTGTGTCGTAGCGGCCTGACCGAGTTGCTGCAGCACCGAGGCAATATGGATGTGGTCGTTGCAACCGGCGATCCGGCACAAGTGGTGCCGATGTTGCGTGAGTACCAGCCCGACTTGATGGTGCTGGACTTGCGTCTGGCCAAAATTGACGGCTTGAGCGTGCTGCGCATGATCCGCGCTGAAGGCTGCGAGACACCGGTCGTGATTCTCACCATGAGCGACAGTGAGGACGATATGTCTGCTGCACTGCGCGCTGGCGTTCGCGGCTATTTGCTCAAGGACATGGAGCCCGAGGAAGTGATTGACGCCATTGGCCGCGCGGCCCGGGGCGAGATGGTGGTGGCCTCGGCCATGATGCTGAAGTTTGCCCAAATATTGCAGACCGGCCCCAAGGGTTCGGTCATGGGCAGCTTGGTGGCTTCACTCACCGAGCGCGAGCGCGAGGTGCTTGACCACGTTGCGCGCGGCCAGAGTAACAAGGTGATTGCCAAGGCGCTCACCATCAGCCACAACACCGTCAAGATGCATGTGCGCCACATCATGGACAAACTCAACTTGCGCTCACGGGTTGAAGCCGCCGTGTTTGCGTTTGAGTACAGCAACTCACCTGAAGGCGTGAAGGCGGCGGGAGATATCAACCTGAAGGTTAAAAGCTGAGCCAGCGTCTGGTCGCGTGCCTGCATGTATGCCTGAATGACCCGTATGGGGTGGCGGCGTAAATTCAAAACAAAATCTGCGGAACATGACTTCGCGCATATTTCAATCCTTTGGCCTGTTTACGCCACCGATCCATACCGACATACTTTGTGGATTCAAACATCCCAAAGGAATAAATCATGAAACTCATTCATATCGCGGTTGTTGCATTTCTCGGTGCATCACTTGCCACCACAGCATTTGCACAGCCTGCTCAGCCTGGGATGGGGCCGGGTTCCGGGATGGGCCCTGGATCAGGTATGGGTCAGGGCGCTGGACAAAATAGCAAAGCTGGACGTTTTGGCTGGAACAATAACAACACTACCGGATGGGCGCTGATGACGGAGGAAGAGCGCGCCGCCAATCAAGCCAAAATGCGCGCTGTAACCACTTACGACGAATGCAAGTTACTCCAGGATGAGAATCACAAGACTATGGAGGCGCGGGCTAAGGAAAAAGGCGTAAAACTGCCGCCGCCGCGCCAGAATGGTTGTAATGTCATGAAGGCTAGAGGTTTTATCAAATAGCCCTCTAG
>NZ_JBAWYV010000191.1:0-5106 GCF_037143375.1 Rhodoferax sp.
GCCATCACAAAAGCGCGGTCGGCTTCGTTGTTCAGCGGGCGGTCCGGCCCTTTGCCCAGGCGCTTGGCAGAGGCATCAGTGTTCAGCGCCACCACCAGGCTGGCGCCCAGCGCGCGGGCCTGCGCCAGGTACATCACATGGCCGCGGTGCAGCACGTCAAACACGCCATTGGTAAACACCAGGGGCCGGGGCAGGCGCTGAATGCGCTCCACCACTTGCGTGCGACCGCAAATTTTGTCTGAAAGCGCAGAAATGGTGGGTATGTCCGTCATGCCTTCGATGCTAGCAGGCCGGGCTAATCTATTAAGCTACTGTTTTGCCTGTTGGCATAGGCATAATTCCTTCACTTTATGAACCTCGTTACCGTCAACACTGACACCATCCGCATCGGCACACCGATTCCGCTTTCACTCTGGGATGTGAATGGGATTTTGATCGCGCCCAAGGGCTTCGTCATCCGCAGCCAGGCCGATCTCGACCAGGTGGTCGCGCAGCGCCAGCAACTCTACATCGACGTGGCCGAGTCTGAAGTGCACAGGCGCGCTTATGTCGGAAAACTCCGCAGCATGGTGACCGACGAGAAGGCGCTGGGTGAAATTGCCGAAAGCCAGTTTTCTTCGTTCGAGCTGGAGCGCACCCGTGACATCACCCTCAGCGACGAGCCCGATTGGCTGGACCTGCAGGAGCAGACCCACGCCATGCTGCGGGATAGCAACGCCGAGAGTTTTTGCGCCCGGCTGGACAAACTTCAGTTGCAGCTCAATCGGCACGCCCGCACCAACCCGGATGGCACCTTGTTTGCCCTGATTCATCTCTCCAGCACCGAGTTACGCCGGTACAGCGCGACCCACGCTATGTTGGTCAGTGTGATGTGCAGCCTGGCCGCGCGCGAAGTTCTGAAATGGCCAGCCGCGCTGGAAGACTCCCTGTGCAAAGCCGCACTCACCATGAACATCGGCATGACCGAGCTGCAAGACCGGTTGGCCGTGCAAAAAGAGCAGCCCAACCTGGAACAAGCCCGCCAGATCGAACACCATGGTGCCCGGGGCTTGAGCCTTCTGATGCAGCGCGGCGTGACCGACCCGCTCTGGCTGGAAGCGGTGGTCGACCACCACACCAAAACTCCCGGACCGCTGGCCGTACGGTCTGAGGCCCAGCGAATGGCCCGCATGATCCAGCGTGCCGACATGTTTGCCGCGCGTCTGGCCCCGCGTGCCTCTCGCACTTCTGAGTCGCCTGCCAGCGCCATGCAAGCCATTTACTTCGATGAAAATCGCCAGGTCGACGCGGCCGGCGCCGCCTTGATCAAGGCCACCGGCATTTACTCGCCCGGCTCATTCGTAAGACTGGCATCAGACGAAATTGCGGCCGTCATCAAGCGCGGCAGTAACACCACGACGCCCCGCGTGGCTGTGGTGATCAACCGCACAGGCATGCCCACCGGCGAACTGATCGTGCGCGACACCAGC
Source organism: Rhodoferax sp. (assembly GCF_037143375.1). GTDB lineage: Bacteria > Pseudomonadota > Gammaproteobacteria > Burkholderiales > Burkholderiaceae_C > Rhodoferax. The sequence continues at coordinate 1,470 of NZ_JBAWYV010000191.1, forward strand.
AAGCCCGACTACAAGATCGTGGCCGGTGTGTCGCACCGCGACGTCAAGGTACAAATCAACCTGGAACGGCTGCTGGCCCTGACCAAACCGACCGCGACCGATCGTCGCTGGTAACGTGTTGCGGGGCACCCACGGCCCCTTCCTCTTTCACAATTCAAGCGCCATGACCCCAATGGGTACAAGGGTAAAGGTCCACTTGCCACGATAAATTACCAACCGGTCACAAAATAACCGATTCGTAATTTATCAACTATGCACCGCCCACCCTGCCGCCATCCCGCTTCTCTTTCGCTTCCTGCCACCCTGCATGAAGCTCGCAGCGAGGGCGCACGGCCATGAAAATCGCGATCATTGGCTCGGGCATCTCGGGTTTGGCGGCTGCGCATGCGCTGCACGGCAAAGCCGACCTCACGCTGTTTGAGGCGGGAGACTATTTTGGCGGCCATACCCACACCGTCGACCTCACGCTGCCCGGCCCGAATGGCCTGGTAACGCACGGCGTAGACACCGGTTTTCTGGTGTTCAACGAGCGCACTTACCCGCAACTCATCAAGCTGTTTGCCGAACTCGGTGTCGCTGCCGTGCTGTCTGACATGTCGTTCTCGGTTCAGGTTCCTGACGGGCGTGGACATGGCCCACTGGAGTGGAGCGGTTCCTCGCTGAACACCGTGTTTGCCCAGCGCAGCAACCTGGTCAACCCGCGCTTTTTGCGCTTGCTGCGCGACGTGCTTCGGTTTAACGCACTGGCCACCGACCTGGCCAAGCGCGGCGCCGAAGCCGCATTAATGCAACCCCTTTCCGACTTTTTGCAGCAACACAAGTTGTCTGCAGAGTTTCGGGATTGGTATTTGTTGCCGATGCTGGGCTGCATCTGGAGTTGTCCGACTGATCAGATGCTGCGGTTCCCCGTGGCAACCATGATCCGGTTTTGTCATAACCACGGTCTGTTGCAAGTCACCAACCGCCCTCAGTGGTGGACCGTGGCCGGGGGCGCACGCCACTACGTTGAAAAAATTGTGGCCCAGGTGGCCGACAAGCGCCTCAACAGCCCGGTGGACCGCATCACGCGCGAGGCCCACGGCGTATCGGTCACCTCGCGAGGCCAGACCGAGCGTTTTGACAAGGTGGTGCTGGCCTGCCACGCCGACCAATCACTGCGACTGCTGGGCAACCCCAGCCCGGGCGAGGTCGAGGCGCTGAGCGCCATCCGCTACCAGCCCAACCGCGCCGTGCTGCACACCGACACCTCGGTGCTGCCGCGCCAGCGCCGGGCTTGGGCGGCCTGGAATTACGAACGGGCTGCGCGCCCCAGCAGCACGACATCGGCCCAACAAACCCCTTCAGACGCCCGCGTCTGCCTGCACTACCTGCTCAACCTGTTGCAGCCCTTGCCCTTCGAGCAGTCGGTGGTGTTATCACTGAACCCGGTGCACGCGATCGACCCAAGCCAGGTTCACGGCACTTTTGAGTACGACCACCCGGTGTTTGATGCCGCCGCCATCCGGGCCCAAGGCCAGATCCCGGCGCTGCAGGGCCAGCAACACACCTATTTTTGTGGCGCCTGGACCGGCTACGGTTTCCATGAGGACGGGCTTAAATCCGGCTTCGATGTGGCCGCCCGGCTGCTGCAACTGGTCTGATGTGCCGCAATGAATCACCCTGTTGATACCGCGCCGCCCCAGCCCTTGATCGGGTTTGGCGAGGTGCGCCACACACGCCTGAAGCCGGTGCGACATGCTTTTGTTTACCCCACCTATTTTTTGATGCTGCCAATGCGCGCCATGCAGCGCAACGGTGCCGGACTACTGCCACGCAACCGCTGGTCGCCGCTGAGCTTTTTTGATGCCGACCACGGCGATGGCCGCTGCCCCGAACTCGGCGGCGCACTGGCCTGGCTGGATGAACTTCTGGCCCGGCAAGGCATTGACGGCGCCGACGGCGAAGTCTGGCTGCACTGCTACCCGCGCGTGCTGGGTTTTGCCTTCAAACCGGTCAGCTTCTGGTACTGCCACCGCGCGGACGGAACCCTGCGCGCCATCGTGGCCGAAGTCAACAACACCTTTGGCGAACGCCACTGCTACTTGCTGGATGCACCGACGTTTGGTGTCGAGCAAAGTGCCGCCAAGGTCTTTCATGTGTCGCCGTTTTGCCCGGTGGAAGGCAGCTACCGCTTTCGTTTCATGGTCACCCCCGGGCGCACCCACACGGTGGCCCGCGTTGACTTTGATGACCTGACGGGCCCGCTGATCGAGACCCGTGTCAGCGGCAAGTTGCAGCCCTTGAGCGCCCAGAGCGTTCGCCACGCGCTGTGGCACTACCCCGCCATGACGCTGGGCGTGGTGCTGCGCATCCACTGGCAAGCGCTGCAGCTTTTCATCAAACGCGTCCGGTTTTTTGGCAAACCCAAGCCGCCCACCGCTTTCACCACCCGCTGAGCCCCGAGGTCCCCCATGAACACCCTGAACCGCACCACCGCCCCCGCGTTTTCCATTCCTCAAGGTACACCGGCCGCAGCCCGCAGTGTGCTGAAACTGCTTAAAAACCTGCGCCACGGCAGCCTCACGCTGCAACTGCCCGACGGCTCGATGCATCGCTTTGGCAGCGAGGACTTGCCCCACGCCACGCTGCACCTGAACAACTGGAAGGTGTTTTCAGCCGCGCTCAAATCGGGCGACATCGGCTTTGCCGAAACCTACATTGCCGGTGACTGGAGCACCCCCAACCTGACCGAACTGCTGCGCGTACTGGTGAAAAACCGGGCCGAAGTCGAAAACGTCATTTATGGCTCCTGGGCCGGGCGCCTGCTGTACCGCCTCAAGCACCTGCTGAACCGCAACACCCGCGCCAACAGCCAGAAAAACATCCACGCGCACTACGACCTCGGCAATGGTTTTTACAGGTTGTGGCTGGACGAAACCATGAACTACTCAGCGGCCATTTTTGACGGCAACCTGGACCAGCCGATGGCGCGCGCGCAAAACACCAAGGTGCGCCGTGCGCTCTCGCTGGCCGGTGTCAAAGCGGGTGACCGGGTCCTGGAGATCGGTTGCGGCTGGGGCGCGCTGGCCGAAATGGCGGCGGCCGAATTCGGCGCCTCGGTGGTCGGCGTCACGCTCAGCACCGAGCAACTGGCATATGCCCAGACGCGCCTACAAAACCTGGGCGTGGCGACCGGCCCCAGCCAGCAGGCCGACCTGCGCCTGCAGGATTACCGCGACATCACCGACGCCCCGTTTGACGCCATCTGCTCGATTGAAATGGTCGAAGCCGTCGGGCGCGAATATTGGCCCACCTACTTCGCCACCGTGGCGCGTTTGCTCAAACCGGGCGGGCGCGCCTGCGTGCAGAGCATCGTGATTGACGATGCGCTGTTTGAGCGCTACGTGGGCTCTACCGACTTCATCCAGCAGTACATCTTTCCGGGTGGCTGCCTGCCGTGCCCACGCGAATTCCGGGCGCAAGCCCACGCTGCCGGGCTTGATGTGGTGGACGAATATGCCTTTGGCCACGACTATGCCGAGACCCTGCGCCGATGGCGCGATGCCTTTGTAGCGAAGCGGGCGCAGGTGCTTCACAACGGCTTTGATCAGCGCTTTATCCACATCTGGGAGTTCTACCTGTCGTATTGCGAAGCCGC
>NZ_JBAWYV010000192.1:0-5102 GCF_037143375.1 Rhodoferax sp.
GAAAAAGTCTACAACTACTTTCCCCGCCTTAAAACCCGGCGCACCAGTCAGGCCGCCTACACCTCAGGCGGAGAACAACAAATGTGCGCCATTGGCCGCGCCTTGATGGCCAACCCCAACATGGTGCTGCTGGATGAGCCCTCGATGGGATTGGCGCCGCAGATTGTGGAAGAGGTGTTTGAGATCGTGAAAGACCTCAACACCAAAGAGAAAGTCACCTTCCTGATTGCCGAGCAAAACACCAACATGGCCCTGAAATACGCCGACTACGGCTACATCATGGAGTCCGGGCGGGTGGTGATGGACGGTGCAGCCAGCGACCTCGCCAACAACGAAGACGTCAAGGAGTTCTATCTGGGCATGGGTGGCGGCGAGCGCAAGAGCTTCAAGGATGTGAAAAGTTACAAGCGCCGCAAGCGCTGGCTGGCCTAAAAAATGCACGGGTGGCTCCGCCACCTAACAGACGACTTTCCTCTAAATTAACTCCTATGACTCAACATTACGATGCGTTGGAAACGCGCGACAGCACCTCGCGTGAAGCGGCCTTGATGGCGGCATTGCCGGGCCAGGTAGCGCGGGCTAAAAATGCCTCACCTGCGTTTGCCGAGATTCTGAAAGACGTCAACCCGGCAACCGTGATCGACCGGCAAGCTTTGGCGCGTCTGCCGGTGACCCGAAAGCACGAGTTGCTGGAGCGCCAGCAGGCCAGTCGTCGCGCTGGAGGTGATGTGTTTGGTGGCTTTAGCGCCGTGGCCTTTGGGGGCCAGATGCCGCGTGTTTTTGCCAGCCCCGGTCCGATTTACGAACCCGAAGGTGCGGCCAAGGATTACTGGCGCATGGCACGGGCTATTTATGCGGCCGGTTTCAGGCCCGGTGAGTTGATACACAACTGCTTCAGTTACCACTTTGTTCCAGCCGGCTCCATGATGGAATCGGGTGCCCACGCCATGGGCAGCACTGTGTTCCCCGGCGGCACCGGCCAGACCGAGCAGCAAGTGCAGGCCATCATCGAACTGAAGCCCGCCGGTTACATTGGCACCCCCAGTTTCCTGAAAATCATTGTCGATAAAGCGGCTGAAATGGGCGTGGCCCTGCCCAGCCTGACCAAAGCCATGTTTGGCGGCGAGGCGTTTCCGCCATCCCTGCGCGACTGGTTTGCCGAGCGCGGCATTGCCGGTTACCAGTGCTACGCCACCGCCGATCTGGGCTCAATTGCCTACGAGACCGAGGCGCGCGAAGGCCTGGTGATTGACGAAGGCGTAATTGTCGAGATCGTGCGCCCCGGCACCGGCGACCCGGTGGCGGAAGGCGAAGTGGGCGAAGTCGTGGTCACCACACTTAACCCCGATTACCCGTTGATTCGTTTTGGTACCGGTGATTTGTCAGCCGTACTGAGCGGGCCGTGCCCGACCGGGCGCACCAATACCCGCATCAAGGGCTGGATGGGTCGCGCCGACCAGACCACCAAAATCCGGGGCATGTTTGTGCATCCCGGTCAGGTGTCCGAGGTCATCAAGCGCTTCCCGGAAGTGGCGCGGGCCCGTCTGGTCGTGACTGGTGAAATGGCGAATGACGTCATGACGCTCAGGGTCGAAACCGCTTGCGGCGGGCCGGACGGCCTGGTTGCCAAAATTGCCGATGCCATTCGCGATGTGACCAAACTGCGTTCGCAGGTCGAACTGGTGTTGCCCGGCAGCCTCCCCAACGATGGCAAAGTGATTGAGGACGCCCGCAGCTACAAGTGATTTATAGTCGAACGGCACAGATTGAAGAGGAGTTGTGTCGTGAAACGTTTTCTTGTTTTGGCCGTGGCGGTGACGGCTTTGGTGGCTCAGGCGCAGGGCTTTCCGGGTAGCAAGCCGATTGTGGTGGTGGTGCCTTTTGCCGCGGGTGGGCCAACGGACCTTGTGGCACGCGATTTGACCCTTGCGATGCGCAAATCCTTGCCGGGCGCCAATTTTGTGATCGAGAACGTCAACGGTGCTGGCGGCACCATCGGTGCGGGCAAGGTGGCCAAAGCCAGTCCCGATGGTCACACCCTGCTGATCTGGCATATTGGCATGGCCTCGACGCCGAGTTTGTACCGCAAACTGGCGTTCAACCCGCTGGTCGACTTTGATTTCCTGGGTGTGGTCAACGAAGTGCCGATGACCTTGATTGGCAAGCCGCAGTTGCCGGTGAATAACTACCACGATTTTGAAAACTACATCCGTGCCAACCGTGGCAAGCTCAACATGGCGCACGCCGGTTTGGGCTCGGCCTCGCACCTGTGCGGACTCATGTGGCAGTCGGCCATTAACGCCCGGGAGGCCATGAACACGCTCCCGTTTGGCGGCACGGCACCAGCCATGACCGCGCTGGTGAACGGGCAGGTGGATGTGATGTGTGACCAGACCACCAACACTGCAGTTCAGATTGAAACCGGGCGTGTCAAGGCCTTTGCTGTGACCACTTCCGAGAGACTCAATCACCCCACCTTCCTCAAGAACTACCCGTCACTCAAGGAGATGGGTTTAAATGGTTTTAACCTCACCATCTGGCACGGTGTCTATGCACCGAAAGGCACGCCAGCGGCCGTGCTCAAGCAGCTGAACGAGGCATTGAAACTGGCTTTGAAAGACCCCGATTTCATCCGCAAACAGGAAGCCCTGGGGGCCGTGGTGGTGACTGACAGCCGCATAGAGCCGGCTGGACACAAGGCCTTTGTGGCGAGCGAAATCGCCAAACTCAAACCCTTGATCGAAGCCGCCGGCAAGTTCGCCGATTGACCTGACCCGATGAGCATCACGGCGGGACGCTGGCCTTTTGTTGTCAAGGCACTTTGTCTTTGGTTTGTGTTGCTGTGCGGGGGACTCACGCCGGTGTTCGCCAAAGAGGTGGTCCTCGGCGTGTTTGCCTACCAGGGTGAGCGCGCGGCTACGTCGGACTGGTCTCCAGTCCTGAAGCACCTCAACGCCGCCTTGCCGGCCTACCGTTTTCGGCTGGATAATTTTGATGCCGAGGGGCTGCGCACTGCCATTGCAGAGCAACGCGTTGACCTGGTCATTACCAATCCCGGTTACTACGTCGCCATGGAGTACGAGTTTGGTCTGAGCCGAATTGCGACGCTGACGTCCCCACTGGCCCTGTCTCCCGCCAAGGGCATTGGCTCAGTGGTGATCGTGCGGGCCGACCGCCATGACCTGAATGCTTTGTCTGATCTGGCCGGCAAGCGCCTCGCCGCCGTGGCGCCGCAGGCCTTTGGCGGTTATTTGGTGGTGGCGCGTGAGTTGCTGCGCCAGGGGATTGACCCCGAGACTGACCTCAAGGAACTTCGCTTCATGGGCTTGCCGATGACCAACATCATCGCCGCGGTGCATAGCGGGGCCGTGGATGCGGGGGTCGTTCGCACCTGCCTGCCAGAACAGTTGGCGCGCCAGGGCGATCTGAAGATGACCGACTTTCGTGTGCTGTCACCCCGCCATGAAGACGGCTTTGCCTGCGCCTTGTCGACCCCGCTGTACCCCGACTGGCCGATTGCCGTCACCCGCAGCACCGATCGCACGCTGGCCAAACAGGTGGCCCAGGCGCTCCTGAATATGCCGGAAACCGCCGGCGGCCTGAGCTGGTCGGTGCCTGCGGATTACCAACCGGTACATGATCTGTACCGGGAGCTGCGCCTTGAACCCTATGCTTTCCTGCGGGCCAATACGCCACAAGCCTTGCTCAAACGGTTCTGGCCCTGGCTGCTGGGGCTTTTGCTGCTGCTGGTGGCCGGAGGTGTTCATACGGTTCGGGTCGAACATCTGGTGAAGCGCCGTACCGCGCAACTGCGCGACTCACTCAGTGCCCGTGAAGCGGCAGAAGCGCGCATGCGCAGCCATCAGGAACAGATGGATCACTTGTCGCGCCTGTCGATTCTGGGGGAGCTTTCCAGTAATCTGGCGCATGAAATCAACCAGCCACTGACCACCATCGGCAATTACGCGCGCAGCGTGCTGCGCCGCCAGGCCGATCAGAAATTGACCCCCGAGGCAGTGTTGGAAGCCTGCACTGAAATTGACAACGAGGCCCAACGCGCCAGTGACATCGTGCGACGCATACGCCACTTTGCCCGCAAGCGCCCGGCCGTGCGGGAGCCGGTCGATCTGTCCCTGATCGCAGTCGAGGCGCGACGTTTGTTGCTGGGGATGTTGATGCACCCGCCCGCCATTGTCATTGAAAACGCGTCGCTGCCACATGAACAGGTGTTGGCCGATGGGCCTCAAATTCAACAGGTGCTGCTCAACCTGCTGAAAAATGCCATCGATGCCGGACGCGATCTGCCGACTGAGCGGCAAGGCATTTTGCTGCGCATCGAAACCCTGGACAAACGCGTGCTGGTGCAGGTCATCGACCAAGGCTGTGGGCTCACGGCCGACGACCTGAGTCACCTGTTTGAACCCTTCTTCACCACCAAACCCGATGGCTTGGGGTTGGGCTTGCCCATTTGTAAAACCATCATTGAAGCGCACGGCGGTCGCCTGTGGGCCGAGTTGAACCCACAAGGTCCCGGTATGCGCTTTTCTTTTTCCCTCCCTTGCCATGTCCCCCCTGTCTGAAAAATCCATTGTTTATGTCGTTGATGACGACCCGGCGCTGTGCCGCTCCTTGCGTTTTCTGTTGGAGTCGGTCGGCTGGCGGGTGCAATTATTCGCCTCAGCGGCTGAGTTTTTGCCGGTGGCCAGCGTGCTGACGCAGCCCTGCTGTCTGCTGCTCGACATCCGGATGCCCGGCATGAGTGGACTTGAACTGCAGCAAATCCTGCATGAACGCGCCTTTGCCGTGCCGATTTTGTTCATGACCGGGCATGCCGACGTCTCCATGGCAGTGCAGGCCATGAAGTCCGGCGCCTGTGATTTCATCGAGAAACCGTTCAACGATCAGAAGGTGCTGGACGCCGTGGCGGCGGCTGTGCGGCGTTGTGCTGAAGTGCTGGATGAGGCGCAGCGCCGCGATAGTGCACACCTGACGCTAACCACCCTGTCTCCGCGCGAGCGTGAAGTCGCCCGGCTGGTGGCGCTGGGCCGCCCCAACAAGCTGATCGCCAGCGCCCTGGAAATCAGCGAAAAAACAGTGCACAT
>NZ_JBAWYV010000193.1:0-5056 GCF_037143375.1 Rhodoferax sp.
AGACCATTTAACTAGAGGAGACCTATCCATGACAGCACCTTCGACCGCCATTGAATCCACAATGGTTGAAAACCGCGTTTTTGAACCGAGTGCAGCACTCGTCAAGTCCGCGCGTATTTCTGGAATGGACGGCTACAACGCACTGTGCGCTGAAGCTGCCAATGATTTCGAAGGTTTCTGGGCCCGTTTGGCTCGTGAAAATGTGATGTGGAACAAGCCCTTCACCAAGGTGCTGGACGAGTCCAATGCCCCTTTCTACACTTGGTTTGAAGATGGTGAGTTGAATGCTTCGGCCAACTGCCTTGACAAACACATGGGTACACCGGTCGAGAACAAGACCGCGGTTATTTTTGAAGCGGATGACGGCACCGTCACCAAAACAACATACAAAGAACTGCTGGCCAAAGTCAGTCAGTTTGCCAATGCATTGACCGCCCACGGCATCCAAAAGGGTGACCGCGTGTTGGTTTACATGCCCATGACGCTTGAAGGCGTGATCGCGATGCAGGCTTGTGCCCGCATTGGCGCCACCCACAGCGTGGTGTTCGGTGGCTTCTCGGCCAAGGCACTGCAAGAACGCATTATTGACGCCGGCGCTGTCGCTGTCGTCACCTGCAATTACCAGATGCGCGGCGGCAAAGAATTGCCTCTGAAAGCCATTGTGGACGAAGGCCTGGCACTTGGCGGTTGCGAATCCATCAAGACCGTGTTCGTGTACCAACGCACCCCAACCGCATGCAACATGGTGGCGGGCCGTGACATTACGTTCACTGACGCATTGGCCGGTCAAAGCACTGTGTGTGCACCCGTGTCCGTGGGCGCTGAGCATCCTTTGTTCATTCTCTTTACGTCCGGTTCTACCGGCAAGCCAAAGGGCGTGCAGCACTCCACCGGCGGTTTCCTGCTGTGGTCCAAGCTGACCATGGACTGGACCTTTGACTTGCAAGCCTCAGATGTGTTCTGGTGTACGGCCGACATCGGCTGGATCACTGGTCACGCCTACGTGGCTTACGGCCCGCTGGCTGCAGGCGCTACCCAGATCATCTTTGAAGGCATCCCCACTTACCCGGATGCAGGCCGTTTCTGGCAGATGATCGAGCGTCACAAGTGCACAATTTTCTACACCGCACCTACGGCGATCCGCTCGCTGATCAAATCGGCTGAGAGCAACGAAAAAGTGCACCCAGACCGTTCTGATCTGAGCAGCCTGCGCATCTTGGGTTCGGTGGGCGAGCCTATCAATCCAGAAGCCTGGATGTGGTACTACAAAAACATCGGCCATGAAAAATGCCCGATTGTGGACACCTTCTGGCAGACTGAAACCGGTGGTCACATGATCACCCCATTGCCAGGCGCAACGCCTCTGGTTCCTGGTAGCTGCACCTTGCCGCTGCCCGGCATCATGGCCGCGATCGTGGACGAAGCCGGTGCAGACGTGCCGAATGGTTCCGGTGGTTTGTTGGTCATCAAGCGCCCATGGCCTTCGATGATTCGCAACATCTGGAATGATCCACAACGCTTCAAGAGCAGCTACTTCCCTGAAGAGCTCGGTGGCACGACTTACCTCGCCGGCGACGGCGCGGTGCGCAGTGCAGACCGTGGCTACTTCCGCATCACCGGTCGTATTGATGACGTGTTGAACGTGTCGGGTCACCGCATGGGCACCATGGAAATCGAATCGGCACTGGTGGCCAAGTCTGACCTGGTGGCTGAAGCCGCTGTGGTGGGTCGTCCTGATGACCTGACGGGCGAAGCGATTTGCGCGTTTGTGGTGCTCAAAGGCCCTTGCCCCACCGGCGACGAAGCCAAGGCCATTGCCAAGATTTTGCGTGACTGGGTTGCCAAAGAAATCGGCCCGATCGCCAAACCGAAGGACATTCGCTTTGGTGAAAACTTGCCCAAGACCCGTTCCGGCAAGATCATGCGCCGCCTGCTGCGCTCGCTGGCCAAGGGTGAGTCCATCACCCAAGATACGTCCACTCTGGAAAACCCACAAATTCTGGGTCAGTTGGGTCAGACTTACTAATGCTCTGTAAATAATAGCTGGTAGCGCCCGTGATACGGGGGCTACAGGCTGATTAGGCATAAAAAAAGCCCGCGAAAGCGGGCTTTTTTGTGGGCGAAACTTTTAGCCGTTTACTTAGCTGGCCAAGACCCATGCGGCCAGTTTTTTGGCTTCGGCTTCATTCACCTGGGTGTTGGCAGGCATGGGGATCACGCCCCACACACCCGAGCCGCCCTTCATGATTTTGGCGGCCAGTTTGTCGGCGGCATCTTTTTGACCGGCGTATTTCTTGGCCACGTCTTTGTAGGCCGGGCCTACCAATTTTTTGTCAATGGCGTGGCACGCCATGCAGTTTTTAGAGGTGGCTAAGGCTTGGTCGGCCAGTGCCGGGGCTGCGATGGAAACTGCCGCAACTAAAGCAAAGAGAGCACGTTTCATCATTTTTCCTAAGAGTTTGGTTTACAGTCGAGTAACGCTTGCGCCATGATAGCGGTTGACATTTTTAGCTGACCCAGACTTGGCGCCTTGACCGGAGAAATCAAATGTATTTACTGGGATTGGGGCTGGTATTTTTGATCATGAAATACCTGGGAATCGGCGCCGTGGCGTCTTGGGACTGGTGGATGGTTTTGACACCATTTGGCCTGGCTGTAGTCTGGTGGGCTTGGGCTGATGCGTCGGGTTACACCAAAAAGATAGCCATGGAGCGCGAAGATCGGAAGCGTAAAGAACGCATCGCCAGAAATCATGAGGCCTTGGGAACCGCCCCGACGAGGAAAAAGTCAGGACGCTGATTATTGGCGCCCTGACATTTCACCGATCAATAGTTGTCGAGCACCGCACCTTTGCTGGCGGTGGAGGCATTAAAGGCAAACTTGGCCTGCACACCCCGCGTGTAGCGCGGTGCCGGGGCGGTCCATTTGGCGCGGCGTTGGGCAATGATTTCATCGCTGACGTTGAGTTGCAGCAGCAACTGGTGCGCGTCAATCGTGATGGAGTCGCCTTCTTCGATGAAGGCAATCGTGCCACCCGCGGCCGCTTCCGGCGCGACGTGACCGACCACCATGCCCCAAGTGCCGCCCGAGAAGCGGCCATCGGTGATCAAACCCACCGACTCGCCCAGACCCTGGCCGACCAGTGCGCCGGTGGGGGCTAGCATTTCAGGCATGCCGGGGCCGCCTTTGGGGCCGAGGTAGCGCAGCACCATCACATCGCCTGCCACAATTTTGCCCGCCAGAATGGCAGCCAAACCGGTCTGTTCGTCTTCAAAGACGCGCGCCGGGCCGGTCATGACCGGGTTTTTCAGGCCGGTGATTTTGGCCACGCAGCCCTCTGGCGACAGGTTGCCTTTCAGAATTGCCAAGTGGCCTTGGGCGTACATCGGGTTGCTCAAGGGGCGAATCACGTCCTGGTCGGCGCGTGGCGCATCGGGCACGTCTTTCAGGATTTCAGCCACGGTTTTGCCGGTGATGGTGATGCAGTCGCCATGAATCAAACCGGCTGAGAGCAATGTTTTCATGACTTGAGGAATGCCACCGGCACGGTGCAGGTCAACTGCCAAGTACTGGCCGCTGGGTTTCAGGTCGCACAGCACCGGTGTTTTTTGGCGCACGCGCTCAAAGTCTTCAATCGTCCACTCGACGCCTGCCGTGTGGGCAATCGCCAAAAAGTGCAGCACGGCGTTGGTGGAACCCCCAATGGCCATGATGACGGCCACGGCGTTTTCAATCGACTTGCGGGTGACGATGTCGCGCGGTTTCAGGTCCAGCTTGACGGCTTCGATCAACACCCGGGCGGATTCGCGGGCCGAGTCAACTTTTTCATCATGCGGGTTGGCCATGGTGGAGGAGTAGGGCAGGGAGATGCCCAGCGCCTCAAAAGCCGAACTCATGGTGTTGGCCGTGTACATGCCGCCACACGAACCGGGGCCGGGAATGGCGCGGCGCTCGATCTCCAGCAGGTCTTCGTCGCTCATGCGACCGGCGGCGTTTTCACCGACGGCTTCAAACACGCTCACGATGTTGAGGTCTTTGCCTTTGTAATGGCCTGGCAGGATGGTGCCACCGTAAACAAAAATGGCCGGCACATTGGCGCGCAGCATGCCCATCAGGCCGCCCGGCATATTTTTGTCGCAGCCGCCGATCACCACCACGCCATCCATCCACTGGCCTTGGACGCAGGTTTCAATGCAGTCCGAAATCACTTCGCGCGACACCAGCGAGTACTTCATGCCTTCGGTGCCCATCGACATGCCGTCTGAAATGGTGGGGGTGCCGAACACCTGGGCGTTGCCGCCGGCTTCTTCAATCGCCTCAATCGCTGCATCGGCCAGCTTTTGCAGGCCGCTGTTGCAGGGCGTGATGGTGCTGTGGCCGTTGGCGACGCCGATCATCGGTTTCTTGAAGTCTTCGGCCTCGTAACCCATGGCGTAGTACATGGAGCGGTTGGGTGCGCGGGACTTGCCCTCGGTGATGTTTTTGCTGCGGGGATTCAGGATGACGGGTTTGGTGTCCATGAGGGTCTCTTGTAAAAAAGGTGGCAGTATTTTGTGGCCTGAGTATGCGCCCGGCAAAAATGCGGGTCTAATATATTTTTAGATGTTTATTAATACGCTACAGATATGAAAGAACCCACCCTGCAAATGCCGACGCCCCATTTGATCGAACTCCGGCTGTGGCGCCAGTTTGTGGCGGTGGCCGAAGAACTGCACTTTAGCCGGGCCGCCGTGCGCCTGCACATGACGCAGCCGCCTTTGACGCAAGCCATCGCGCAACTGGAGTCGCTGCTGGGCGTGCGCCTGTTTGAGCGCACCAAGCGCAGTGTGCAACTCACGGCGACCGGCTTGGCCTTGCTGCCGGCGGCGCAAGATTTGTTGGCGCGGGCGCAGGCTTTGCCCCTGCTGGCCCGGGCGGCGGCGGGCGGTGAAGTCGGGCGGCTGCGGCTGGCTTTTGTGTCCACCGTGGGGTTTGCACTGCTGCCGCAATGGGTGCGGGCCTTTCGGGAGTTGTACCCCAAGGTGCAGCTCGACCTGCTCGAAGCCACCGGCGACCT
>NZ_JBAWYV010000194.1:0-5001 GCF_037143375.1 Rhodoferax sp.
TCAATGCAGCCGTGAAAGCGACTGCCAAAGTGAAAGTCAAGGCAGTGGCCAAACCAAAAGCAGAAAAGCCTGCCAAAGTTAAGAAACCAAAAATGGTGCGCGATAGCTTCACCATTCCTAAAGCCGAATACACCGTGCTGGATGACCTGAAGCAACGCGCTGGAAAACTGGCAAGCTCAGTTAAAAAGAGTGAATTCATTCGTGCCGGTATCAAGGCACTTGCCGCCATGTCCGACAGCGCCTTCCTGGCCGCAGTGAAGGCCGTGCCCGCCATCAAAACTGGCCGCCCTACCAACGCCAAAGCGGAGTAATCCTGCGAGGATGCGGCCTTGGCGTACAAAATTGAAAGGGAGTCTGTGATGCATTTGCTGGAATGAAAATTAGAAATTTAGTCATTTTTAGCATTTACATCAGCTCGCTTTCATGGCGAAAACGTTCACTTTGACGTACTTCTTGGCCCTTCTAGCATGGTCAATCAATAGGAAAATTTCTAATCTGCCCGGAGGAATAATTCATACATGTTCACCGAAATTTCAATCCGGGACGCTGCCTGCATGCATGCACTTCACTGCTGGCGAAAATTGATTGACCTGGCGCTGGATTCGAAATCCTTCGCTTTTCGGGAATGTGCCGCCTTGTTGCAGCAGATTCTCTAAACACGCCACTTACTCCTCAAAAGTCGGATATATCTGAACTTGAACAGTCCATCGGCGCGGTGTATTCAAAGGCGTCGTAGGGGCTCTACTCTACGAACAACCTAACAACAGAACCTTCGATTAGCACCATCCAAGAAAATTAAAAAAACTGCTAGGTTGGTTCGGATCAACGACGTTGTTTTCTAAAGGCAAACCATCCAGCAATGCAAGTGAAAATTGCGACGATGGCGACGACAATCAAGAAGCCGTGAGCATCCTGAGCCATGGGTATGCCCCCAACATTCATACCAAGCAAACCCGCAACCATATTTATAGGCAGTGCCAATACGGTCACAATCGTCAATACATACACGCTGCGATTGGTCTCTTCAGTAGTGTGCGCTGTGATTTCTTCTTGAAGAAGCTTGGTACGCTCTTGTAGAGCGGCTAGATCGTTGAGGACGGCAGATGACTCTTCAGTGGCCTCACGAAGTTCGCGAGCATCGTCTTTCATGAACCAAGCAGGGGGACGGTTGAGTAAGCGAAAAAGTGATGCGGGTTCTGGTGCCAGAAGTCGTCGTAATCGCACAAACAATCGCCGCAACGTTCCTAAATTTCCACGTGTATTTTTGATATGACCTGTTAGAAGGTTATCTTCAATTTGATCCACTTTAGATGCAGAGTCGCGTTCTATTTTTTGTAGAACATCGGCTTGGTCTCGCAACAGATGAGCCAACAATGACACGGGAGAAGAAAATTGATCTCCCGCTTTAACAGCAAGACGCAAACGATCCACACTGCGTAAAGGTTGTCTACGCACGCTTATGACGCAGTTGTGTTGAACGCACATCCACGCTGTCGAAATCTGGGACGCTTCATATGAAAACTCGTACATTACATCGTTAATAACGGCGATGAGACTGTCCTCCTCTTGCTCAACACGTGTTGACCCCGTTCCTTCGTGCAGTGTTTCAAAAAAATGCTCAGGCAATTGCAGGTGATCCCTCAGCCATTTTTCGGATAAAGCATTACTTAGACTGAAATGTAACCATATAAATTCAAGGCTATCACGGTCTTGCTTTTGTTTGAGCCAATCTAAGGATGTAACTGAATCGATCGCCTGTGCGTTGATCTCAGGTTTGAATACGTAACCGCAAATTAGTCCAGAAGAATCAGAGCCATAGTAAGTTTCATTGTTTTTTTTTGAATCACCGAGACTATCTATTTTGGTGTTGACCATTTTATTTATCATTGGAATTTCAAATAGAATTTAAGTATTGCCGTTACGCTAACAATATATCAAAACAAACAACAAGTAAAATTAAAACAATTGACAATATGTGATTTTTCTCTTTCGTTGACGATGGTATAAATCAACGCTGTGAGTATTAAATTTAACGAATTCACATTTGTCGATTGACTAAATCCGATATCAAGACATGTGGTGATGTAGTTAGATATTGTGTGACACTTTAGTTATCAAAAACTGGTAAGGGTCAGGGAACAAACAGTTTTCCGCCATGTCAATACCTCTTCGCGCAAAAGGTGCGCAGACTGGGGATAATTCTTGCCCCATCCTTCCCTGACACTCAGGCTAAAGTAGCTATTACTTGCATCTGTTCGCTTCAACTCGATACCCTTCAAGTCAGGATCGCGCCTGGCATGGCACAAAATTACTGCCAATCTCAGGCAAAGCAACTGTTGCACGAATATTGGGTCTTCAAATTCAACTTCAAGTCTTCGCAATTTACCTCGGTGTCCTAGCACCAGTTGGCCAAGTTTGTGAAGTTCAGACAAGCCAAAACCTACAGCATCTGAATGCTCTAAGATATAGGCGCCATGCTTATGGAGATCGCTATGAGAAATCTTACTTCCGATCTCATGCAACTGTCCTGCCCAATTTAACTTTTGATTCAGTCGATCATCAGTAATTGTTTGATCTCCAGCTTTCACGGCTTGATTCTGGAGTTGACGAAATAAATGGTTTGCAACTCTCCCGACGCGCAGGCCATGAACAGAATCTGTGCCAAATCTTGATTCCAGTCGCCGAACAGATTTTGTACATACATCCTCATGCTCACCAGTGAGGTCAAATAAAAGTCCATGACGCAATCCACCAATCGCTCTTTTCATGTGGTTTATTTGTAGCAAATCAAAGACAGCCCTCAAAATTGCAAGGCCCCCACCAATGATGACTCGCCGATCTTCACGCAAGCCCTGCAATTTAATTTGATCCGTGCTTTGAGCGCTGATCAAAGCGTCCTGCAGCCAATTCAGCCCATCACGACTGATCGAGCCTGCTGGCCAGCCTGCGGCAGTTAACACATCGCAAACTGCACCCACAGTACCAGCCGAACCATAAGCAACGTCCCATGCTTTACTCTTATATATTGTGATTGCCTCGTCCAGAACTGCTTTTGCAGCAATTTCAGCCATTAGAAAAGCATGCTTGGTTAGTTTGTTGTCTGCAAAATAGCGTGTTGACCAGATAACACTGCCTACCCTGAAAGACTCCATAACTTTTGGTTCGCATCCTTGACCTAATATCAATTCAGTCGAACGACCCCCAATGTCGACCACCAAGCGACGCTCATCACATCGTTGAAGTGATTGGGCCACTCCTTGATAAACTAAGCGAGCCTCTTCACGGCCAGAAATTACGTCAATAGGGAAACCCAACACCTTGTTTGCATGCCTTAAGAAATCGTCACGATTTCGCGCTTCTCTCAAGGTTTGAGTCGCCACAGCGCGAACTTCGGAGCTACTAAAGCCGGTTAAACGCTCTCCAAAACGGGCCAGGCAATCCCAACCTTTTTGCAAGGCGTCCGAAGTCAGGTTACGCTCATCATCAAATCCATTGCCTTGTCGAATCGTCTCCTTCAAATATTCACTACGGAAAAATTGTCCATTTTCAATGTGACCAATTTCTAAGTGATAGCTGTTTGACCCCAAATCTACAACCGCCAAACGAGTGCCATCTTTCATTTCGTTAGTTTCCTGTTAATTAAAGCGGAGCAATGTATCAAATTGAGGCGGGAAAATTGAACGTTAGATCATCAAATCGGTCAGTAGCCAATATTATTTGTAAGCCATAAGCTGGGTTTTCTTCAACGTCTATTAACTTTCCGTGTTTTATTTATTAAATATGCATTAGTTGAATTAGGAAACTCATGATGGTGTCTATGCGTGTGCTTTTACTGTCAATATACAGATGGCACTAATATTTCAGCAGGCACAGACTGACGGACGTAATCTTCATTACGCTCACGCGTCGGCAGCACTATCGGTTGGTATTCAATTTCACCATAGGGAATTTGGTCCAGTAAATGGTGGATGCAGTTAAGGCGAGCTTTTTTCTTGTCATCTGCCTCAACAACCCACCAAGGAGCTTCTGGAATGTGAGTGCGTTGAAGCATGATTTCTTTAGCTTTCGTGTATTCCTCCCATCGACGTCGTGACTCCAGATCCATTGGACTCAATTTCCATTGTTTGAGTGGATCGTGGATTCGACCTAAAAATCGAAGCTGTTGTTCGTCATCAGAGATCGAGAACCAATATTTAATGATCTGTATACCGGAGCGAACCAGCATTTTTTCGAATTCTGGAACCGATCGGAAAAATTCCTCATACTCGTCCTCTGAACAAAATTCCATGACTCGCTCAACGCCAGCGCGGTTATACCAGCTACGGTCAAAGAGAATAATTTCACCAGCACCAGGTAAATGCGATACATAACGCTGGAAATACCACTGAGTTTGCTCTCTTGCATTTGGTGCCGGTAATGCTGCTACACGGCAAACGCGTGGGTTTAGCCGCTGCGTAATGCGTTTGATTACGCCGCCTTTTCCTGCGGCATCACGTCCTTCGAACAGGATGACTACCTTATGGCCGGTTTTAACCACCCAATCCTGAAGCTTTACGAGTTCAGCCTGCATTCGAAAGAGCTCCCGAAAATACTGTCGGCGGCTCTCTTTGTACTGTTCCGAGGAGACATCCAGTGGACTCTCCGCTAACCCATCCAGATTACGGTCTTCCAGTTCCATTTCGAGCTCTTCGTCATAGCTATCGGCAAGGTCACGTCGGATGCGGCTAACTAATTCGTCAGAATTGGAATTCAAGTAAGACTCCTGAAAAATATGAGTTTTAAAACTTTTAGATTAAGAAGAATTCATGTCAACGATGTGACAAGCTAAGTAATGTGTGCTGTTACGGCATGTACAACATGGATCGAATGACTGCAAGGATGTCACGATTGAGTCACATTATTTTCATACATTTACATTCAATAATATTATTTTTGTTTGACTTAAGCTTCTGGACGTGTAATGACTAATCCTCCTCCCGCCAAAGCGCCCCGCTCGGGCCC
>NZ_JBAWYV010000195.1:0-4994 GCF_037143375.1 Rhodoferax sp.
TTCACAGCCAAAGCTCGCCTGGAAGAAATCTACGCCGCCTATGGCGAAGAAGACGCCGACTTTGACGCGCTGGCTGAAGAGCAGGCCAAGATGGAAGCCATCATCGGCAGCGCAGGCACCGATTCAGAGCACCAACTTGAGATCGCTGCTGACGCCCTGCGCCTGCCCCCGTGGGATGCCAAGGTCGGTTTGTTGTCCGGTGGTGAAAAGCGCCGCGTCGCCTTGTGCCGCCTGCTGCTGTCCAAACCAGACATGTTGCTGCTTGATGAGCCTACCAATCACTTGGATGCTGAATCGGTGGACTGGCTTGAGCAATTTCTCTCGCGCTACCCCGGTACTGTGGTTGCCATTACCCACGATCGCTACTTCCTGGATAACGCCGCCGAGTGGATTCTGGAACTCGACCGTGGCAACGGCATGCCTTACAAGGGGAACTACAGCGACTGGTTGCAACAGAAGCAGGAACGCCTGGTGATGGAGCAAAAGGGCGAAGAGTCCCGTGCTAAAGCGCTCAAGAAAGAGCTGGAATGGTCACGCCAGAACCCCAAAGCGCGCCAAGCCAAGAGCAAGGCCCGTCTGGCCCGCTTTGAAGAGTTGTCGGATTTTGAATACCAAAAACGCAACGAAACCAATGAGATTTTCATCCCCGTGGCCGACCGCCTGGGCCAGGAAGTCATTGAATTCACCAATGTGACCAAGTCCTTTGGCGACCGTGTGCTGATCGACAACCTGAGCTTCAAGGTCCCGCCGGGTGCCATCGTCGGCATCATCGGCCCCAACGGCGCTGGTAAATCCACCTTGTTCAAGATGATTGCTGGACGAGAGAAGCCTGATTCCGGCGAAGTCAAGATCGGTCAGACCGTCAAGATGGCCTTTGTGGACCAGAATCGTGACGACTTGGCTAATGAAAAAACCGTTTGGGAAGATGTCTCGGGCGGACTTGATATTCTGAACGTCGGCAAGTTCCAGATGGCCAGCCGCGCTTATTGCGGTCGTTTCAACTTCAACGGCGCGGACCAGCAAAAGCGCGTGGGCACCTTGTCCGGTGGTGAACGCGGTCGTTTGCACCTGGCCAAAACCCTGATTGCCGGCGGCAATGTGCTGATGCTCGATGAACCATCGAATGACCTGGATGTGGAAACCTTGCGTGCGTTGGAAGACGCCTTGCTGGAATTTGCGGGTTCGCTCATGGTGATTAGCCACGATCGCTGGTTCCTCGACCGTATTGCCACCCACATTCTGGCTTGCGAGGGCGACAGCCAGTGGACCTTCTTCGACGGTAATTACCAGGAGTACGAAGCCGACAAGAAGAAACGTCTGGGCGAAGAAGGTGCCAAACCCAAGCGCATGCGTTTCAAGGCTTTGAAGTAATTTTTACAAAGTGAATCGGCCATGAACAATCAATTTGTCGACGTGGCTGATCACTATCCAGCCTTTTATCAGGCCCTGCTGGCCCAAGCTGCGCAGGCGGGCGAATCCATCATGGGGGCCATGATTTCGACCGCCCGCAAATCGATTCAGGGCCGGGTCCCGCAAATGCGTGGTTTTGGTGAGCGGGATCACCTTGAACTAACCTTGATGCTGCTTGACAGCCATGCGACGGCCTTGTGCGAGAACTATCCGCAGGCCCTGCGCAAGGCATTCAAACAGGCATCACAACAAGTTGAGTCGGCGCCCGTGGTGCTGGCGATACATGATTTGCACTTCGACCAACTGGAGCTGATGGATTCTGATCAGGTCCACGTGAGTGTGGCGTTGGCTCGTTCTCAGCAATCTGTGATGCTGGCCGCCGAGGCCTCCTTGTCCGAACTCAATACCTATATTTGCGCGACGCTGGGCCTGAAGTCGGTGCAGACTGAACGCAACCCTTTGCGGCCAGAGATCTACGTTCGGGCGCTCCAGGAGGTGTTGGTGCAAACGAAGGTGCCCTCGCTGGTCCAGATGGACTGGTTGCAACACATGAGTGCAGCTCTGGGGCAGGAGCTGAGTCTGCTCTACACGGTCTTGTCGCAGGAGTTGCATCGCGAAGGTGTGACCCCTGCAGGCTATACCGTGATTCGTAGCTTTGATGGCGCCGGCCCATCTTCGGCCATAGGTGCTGATGTTGGATCGGCTGAGACTTTCTTTCAGCCGCGCGGTCAAGGAGGCCGTGAGCGTCAGGAAACCGTGTTGACATTGGACCGGCTGCGCCGTTTACTGGTGGGCGAGTTGGACCAGCGGCCACAACTCAAAGGGCTGGACGCCTTTGCTGCGCAGTTTTCCCGGGAGTTTGAGTTGGAGGGACATGACCCCATCAACACCGATTTTCAGTCGACCGTGCCCGCAGCGTTGGAAGCTTTGCAGGAAATGAAGCAGGTTGACCGATTGGTCGAACGCATCGACAAACGTCGCCATGGCACACCGGTCAATACCGTCGGACAAGCCCTGGGGCAAAGTGCGCGGGGGGCCATGAGAGATCAGATGCGCCGTGCTGCCAGTGGCCTGGGGCAAGCCTTGAGCCTGGAGGTGGTCTCCTTGATGGTGGAGAACATCGCACGTGATGCGCGCATGTTGGATCCGATCAAGGAGGTCATTAAAAATCTTGAGCCCGCACTCTTGAAACTGGCCTTGGTTGATCCCCGTTTTTTCAGCGACAAGCAGCACCCGGCTCGTCGTCTGTTGGAAGAGATCACGCACCGCAGTCTTGCTTTTGAAACGCCAGAGTCACAGGGTTTGACAGAATTTTTAGCACCATTGCAACAAACAGTGGGGTCCTTGTCAGAAGAGTCGATTGAAGATGCCGGGATTTTTGAACAAGTTCTCCAGCAATTGATTCAGGTATGGGATGCGGGCAAGCGGGCCAAACAACAAAGCCTTGAATTGGCGATGCAGGCTTTGCAGCAAGCCGAAAAGCGCAGTTTGGTGGCGGAAAAAGTAGCCAAGGAAATCCGCGCCAAGTCGACTGCTGCAACCGTTGATTCTGGTGTGCTGGATTTTTTGTGCGGACCCTGGGCCCAGGTTGTGGCGCATGCGCAAATGGCCAATCTCTCCGAGGCCATTGACCCTGGTCAGTACCGCGAGCTGATTGTTCCGTTGCTCTGGAGTGCGCAACCTGACCTGACGCGCAAAGATATCGCGAAACTCACCCGACTGGTGCCCAAGCTATTGGCCAAGTTGCGCGAAGGGCTTCATCTCATTGACTACCCGCCCGTGAAGACCAGCGTGTTCTTTGAGTTACTGATGAATCTTCAGCAGCAAGCCTTCAGGCCGCAAACCCCACTGATGGTGGCAGCCAAAACGCCTGTCTCGATCAATGGTTTGCTTCCCAGCTTGTTGCATGACGATGATCCTTGGTTGGCCCCGGAAGAAGCAAAAGCCTCCGGCTTCATGGAACTTCCAGAGGAGATCACTCAGCAACCCGGGTTGGCATCGGTTCATGCCGAATTGCAAGAAGCCTCCGTGTCATCGGAGTCGTTGATTGACATGCCGGTTGTTTTGTCCCCAGAAGTGGCGTTGCCCGTGGGTGCTTGGGTTGAGTTGATGGTCAATGGGGTTTGGGTTCGAACGCAACTCTCATGGGCCAGTCCGCATGGCACCTTGTTTTTGTTCACCAGTGCTTATGGCAGCACGCAGTCCATGTCCAAGCGCTCGCGTGACAAACTGATTGCGACCGGCACCATGCGGGTGGTATCCGGGCTGCCCGTGGTGCAAGGCGCGCTAGATGCTGTGGTGCAGGCCGCCATTCTCAATAGCCTGGACGTCAAGCCCTGAGCGGTTTGTTGCGAACCAGCTCTATGTGCTTCCGTAGGGCATAAAGTTCATCGGCGGATGACAGCGCGACAAAGATTTCTCCGGGTCGCGTTTCCAGTTGCTTAAGTTCGGCCTCTAGCCCCCGATCTTCTTGCCTAGCTAGCTATTAATTTTGTAGCAATTAATGGCCCAGGATTTTCGACAGGAAATCTTTGCTGCGCTCGTTTTGCGGGTTGTTGAAGAAGTCGTGCGGGTTGTTTTGTTCGACGATCTGGCCCTGGTCCATAAAAATCACGCGGTCGGCCACGGCCTTGGCAAAGCCCATTTCGTGTGTGACGCAGAGCATGGTGATGCCGCCGCTGGCCATCTCGATCATCACGTCCAGCACCTCTTTGATCATCTCGGGGTCCAGCGCAGAGGTGGGCTCGTCAAACAGCATGATCTTGGGTTTAAGACAGAGCGCCCTGGCAATCGCCACGCGCTGCTGCTGGCCGCCGGAGAGTTGCAGCGGGTATTTGCCCGCCTGTTCGGCAATGCGCACGCGTTTCAACTGGATCATGGCTTTTTCTTCGGCCTCTTTCTTGGGCATCTTGCCGACCCACATCGGGGACAGTGTCAGATTTTCCAGCACGGTGAGGTGCGGAAACAGGTTGAACTGCTGAAACACCATGCCGACTTTTTTGCGAATGTCATCGATGGCTTTTACGTCGTCGGTAACCTCCACGCCGTCCACATACAGGTGGCCTTGCTGGTGTTCTTCCAGTCGGTTGATGCAGCGAATGAGTGTGGATTTACCCGAGCCCGAGGGGCCGCAAATCACAATGCGCTCGCCCGCTTTGACGTTCAGGTCAATATCGCGCAACACATGAAAGTTGTTGCCGTACCACTTGTTGAGTTTGTCGAATTTGATGATGGGTTCTGACATGGTGAACTCTTGGAAATGTTATTTTGAAGAAGACTTAGCGTTGCTTGTTGCGATTGACCTGCTTTTCCACCCAGATGCTGTAGCGAGACATGGAGAAGCAAAAAACGAAATAAATCATGGCAATGAACAAGTAGCCTTCAATCTTGAAAGGCCGCCAGTCGGAGTCCGAATTCAAGGCCATCGACAAGGCGCCGGTGAGTTCGTACAAGCTCACGATGGTGACCAGCGAGGTGTCCTTGAAGGTCGAGATGAAATTGTTCATCAGGCTGGGCACCACCATGGCCAAGGCTTGTGGCAACACAATCTTGCCCTGGGTTTGCCAGTACGACAGCCCCAGGGT
>NZ_JBAWYV010000196.1:0-4965 GCF_037143375.1 Rhodoferax sp.
CAGACCAAAGCCGGTGGTTACCGCCAGGCCACACACAATGGCCAGATACGGGTTGAAGCCGTAATTGACAGCGAACTTGGTCATGACCACGCCGCCCAGCGCCATCACCATGCCGCACGACAAATCAATACCGGCAGTCAGAATAATCAGGGTTTGGCCAATGGCCAGCACGCCCACCACCATCACCTGCTGGAGCACCAGCGAGAGGTTTTCAGCGGTCAGAAAACGCTCTGACTGGGTGGTGAAAAAGAGGCAGGTGGTCAGCAGGGCCAACCAGGGGCCTAAAGCGCCCCAGGGGATGTGACGGGGAGATGTGTTCATGGGTAAAGCCCCAAAAAAGGAAGGAAAAAAGAGGCGCACAAAAAGGTGATTTCTTGCGCGCCCCGTCAACTCAAGGAAACAAAACTATCTCAGGAAAATCTGACGATTACTTCTCGCCCCAGCACAGGTCCATACCCGTCTTGGTGTCCTTGCTGTCCACGCCCTTGATGGCCTTGGCCGAGATCAGGGTCACGCCGGTGTCGGTGTAGCCGCTTGATTTCTTGCCGCCCTTGGCGTAGCTCACACCGGCTGCCACACCCAGTGCCGCCATTTTCAGCGGGTACTGTTGCGAGGTGGCGGTGATGATGCCGGAAGCGGTGTCGCGAATGCCCTGGCAACCGCCGTCGACTGACAGAATGGTCACGCCTTTTTCTTTGCCGGCTTTTTTCAGCGCGTTGAACGCACCGGCAGCGGCGGGTTCATTGATGGTGTAAACCACATTGATGTCGGGGTTCTTTTGCAGGCAGTTTTCCATGGCGGTCTGGCCTTTGGCCTGGTCACCGAAGCTGTCAGCCATGCACACAATGGCGGCGTCTTTGGAGAGTTCGTTGGACTTGGCATCAGCTGCGGGCAGGCCGAAACCCTTCATGAAACCGTTGTGACGCTGGGCGCCCACGGGGTGGCCGGGGAACAGGTCAAGGGTTGCAATCTTGGCTGGCTTGCCACCCATGGCGGCTTTGGCGTACTGGCCCACCAACACACCGGCTTTGTAGTTGTCGGTGGCGAAGAGGGCGTCAGCGCCTTCAAACGGGCTGTCCAGCGCAATGACTTGCACGCCTTTGGCTTGCAGTTTTTTCACGGTGGGCGCAATGGCATCGCCGCTGGCGGTGATCAGAATGGTCTTGGCGCCCGCAGCGGCCATGTTTTCCAGGGCCGTGATTTGGCCAGCGGTGTCGCCGTCCGACTTGCCGGCGGCGGTGAGCAGCTTGGCGCCGAGCTTTTTGGCTTCGGCTTCAGCGCCTTCCTTCATCTTGACGAAGAAGGCATTGGTTTCGGTTTTGGTGATCAGGCCGATGACCGGCTCGCCAGCGGCAAACGCGCTGGAGGTGGCCAGGGCCAAGGCGGTCAACACCAGGGAAGTAGTAGCTTTTTTCATGGAGAGTCTCCTCAATGGATATAAATAAATTTTGCTTTAGGGGTCAGACCCCGGGAATTCACGCTTTACGATGCAGCGCGCTTGAACTATAGTGGCAAACTACTTACTAAATCAAGTTACTTTAGTTATGGAAAACCCTAGTATGACGAAAATAAATACGCCCCTTCAAGTGGCTACCGCTGGTGAGGCGTTGATCGATTTGATACTCAATTCTGACGGCCGTCTGCAGCCTTGTCTGGGCGGCGCGGTCTACAACCTGACCCGTGCGCTGGCCCGTCAGGGGGTCGAAACCCTGTACCTCAACCCCTTGTCCAAAGACCGGTTTGGTCGCCAGTTGGCCGCTGGTTTGTCAGTGGATGGCGTGCATTTGGCCGTGCTTGAACCGGTGCCGCAAGTGACCTCGCTGGCCGTGGTCGGCGTCGACGCCCAAGGACACCCAGATTATTCTTTTTACCGCGAGGGCGTGGCAGACCGGGCCACCAGCGCCCTCGCCATGACGCAGGCTTGCGAAGCCGCCGAGGCACTGTCGCTGGTCTGCACCGGTGCACTCGCCTTGTCGCCAGACGATGCCGACACTTATTTGCCCTGGCTGGTGAGTCAGCGCCAAGCCGGCCGCACGGTGGTGATCGACGCCAACCTGCGTCCGTCGGTGATGCCGAATCTGGACCTGTACCGCCGCCATGTCATGACGGCCCTGCAATTTGCCGATGTCATCAAGGTCAGCGACGAAGACCTTGAATGTCTGGCGCTGCCCGGTGCCAATGCCACCGAGCGGGCGCACCACTTGCTGCAGAACAGCCGCGCCAGTCTCGTGGCGTTGACGCGTGGCGGTGACGGTGCGACCTTGTTGACACGGCACGGCCAGGTCTTTAACGCCCGCGAAATCGACGCAGTGGCGGTGGTTGATACAGTGGGGGCAGGCGACTGTTTCCTGGCCGGTTTGGTAGTGGCGATGCTGGAGAATGCGCTGGCTACTGACTGGGGTGCCGAAGCGGTGAGTGCGGCGCTGGCCAAGGAACTGCTGTGCAACGCCATTGCCAGTGCCAGCTTGAATGTGATGCGCCAGGGTTGTGTGCCGCCCACCCGGGGTGAGGTTAAAGCCCGGGTGGCGGCGTCGCCGTTTGAATTCAGCGCGACTTAAATACGGCTTGCTCAGGTCGTGCGGTTGCGCGCCAGGGGCGGGTTTTTGGAAAAGTAGCCTTCTATGCCGCGCATCAGGGCGTTGGCCAGTTGCACCTGGTAGGCATCGCTGTTGAGTTTGGCTTCTTCTTCGGGGTTGCTGATGAAGGCAGCCTCAACCAGCACACTGGGAATGTCAGGCGCCTTGAGCACCGCAAAACCGGCTTGCTCGACCTTGCCTTTGTGCAGTTTTCCAACCCGCCCGATTTCACCCAGCATGGCGCCGCCCAGCTTCAAGCTGTCGTTGATTTGGGCCGTGGTGCTCATGTCAAATAGGGCGCGTTTCACCTGGGCATCCTTGGCCTTGATGTTCAGGCCGCCGACCAGATCGGCCTTGTTTTCTTTGGCCGCCATCCATCGCGCTGCCGTGCTGGAAGCGCCGCCCTGACTCAGCGCAAAAATGCTGGCGCCTTGTGGGTGCGGCGTGAAAAAAGCATCGGCATGGATGCTCACAAACAAGTCGGCCTGAACGCGCTGGGCCTTTTGCACCCGCACATGCAGTGGCACAAAAAAATCAGCATCGCGGGTGAGGTAGGCGCGCAGGGGACTGCCTTTGAGGGTGGTGGCGTTGATGCGGTCGCGCAGCAGGTGGGCCAGGCGCAGCACCACGTCTTTTTCACGCGTGCCGCCGGGGCCAATGGCGCCAGGGTCTTCGCCGCCGTGGCCCGGATCAATGGCAATGATGATCAGGCGGTCAGTGGTTTCTTTTAAGGGTTTTAGGGCGCTAGACCCCGTGTTACCTGCGGGAGTAGCTACGGATTGTGTAGCAGTCTGATTTTTGGCGGAATCCGGCTTTTGGTTTTGTTGGGCGATCAAATCGCCCAGCGGGTCGACCGCCGTCGGCATCGGCGGCGCGCCATTCAGGCGCTCGGCAATCAGCGCTTCCAGCGGGTCCGCCACTTGAGTAGGGTAGAGGTCAAACACCAAGCGGTGCCGGTAGGCGGCCACCGGTAGCAGGGTGAACACCTGCGGCGTGATGGGTTGCTTCAAGTCCACCACCAAACGCACCACGCCGGGCGCAAACTGCCCGACCCGGATGCCGTCAATGGTGGGGTCGGCCGGCCCCACTTTGGCCACCAGTTCTTTCAGCGCCGGGTTCAGTTCTATGCCCTCAATGTCCACCACCAGCCGGGGTGGGCTGGGGATGAAAAATTGTTTGGCCTTGAGGGCCGTGTCCGACTCCAGGGTGACGCGCGAATAGTCCGGCGCTGGCCACACCCGCACGGCCACGATGGTGGCGCCCCGCGCCAAATGCTGCGTGCCCAGCAACAGCACCAGCGCGCCCGACTTCAACAAACTGCGGCGTTTCATGCGGGGTCCTCTTGGGCTTCTTCGGTGCTGGCTTGCAGCAAGGCGGCGCCCAAGGGCGTTTGTGCCGTCAGGGAGACTTGGCGGGCATCGTCCGTCAAGGCTTCCAGGTGAATCACCAGATCAGCACGTGGAATAAATCCGGCGGCTTTTTCGGGCCACTCGGCCAGTTTGAGGCCGGGGCTGGCAAAGATGTCGCGAAAGCCGGCGTCTTCCCATTCGCGTGGATCGCTGAAGCGGTAGAAGTCGAAGTGCCAGACGTTAAACCCTTCCAGTTCGTAAGGCTCCACCACCGCGTAGGTCGGGCTTTTGACCCGGCCCTGCACGCCCAAAGCGCGCAGCAGGTGGCGCACCAACGTGGTCTTGCCCGCCCCCAAATCGCCGTGCAATTCAATGAAAGCTGTGCGCAGGGC
Source organism: Rhodoferax sp. (assembly GCF_037143375.1). Classification (GTDB taxonomy): domain Bacteria; phylum Pseudomonadota; class Gammaproteobacteria; order Burkholderiales; family Burkholderiaceae_C; genus Rhodoferax. The sequence goes on from NZ_JBAWYV010000196.1 coordinate 4,318, forward strand.
AGGCTGCTTGGCCAGGGCTTGGGCGAACCCTTGCGTGGCTTCCTCGCTGGGCCAGTGCAGGTTTTTTACAATCGGGGGGTGACTCACCTCAATACGCATATCAACAACAGCCAATGGATTTCCAGAATTCAGGCTTGGGCCCGGGAATTGGGATTCTCTCAAATTGGCGTGGCAGGTGTGGATTTGTCCTCATCAGAGGCCGGATTATCGGCTTGGCTGGCGAAGGGGTTTCATGGCGACATGGGCTACATGGCCTCACACGGCCTCAAGCGCGCCCGCCCGGCCGAACTGGTGCCGGGAACGGTGAGCGTCATCACGGTGCGCATGGATTACCTGCCCGGCAGCACGCCGCCCGAGTGGCAGGCGGTCGAATTTGACCGCTTAAAGCGGCCCACCGAAGGCATTGTGTCGGTCTATGCGCGGGGGCGCGACTACCACAAGGTGCTGCGCAGCCGCCTGCAAAAACTGAGCGACCGCCTCGCCTTGGAGATGGGGCCGTTTGGTCACCGCGTGTTCACCGATTCAGCGCCGGTGTTGGAGGCCGAGTTGGCGGCGCGCAGTGGTCAGGGCTGGCGCGGCAAGCACACGCTGCTGCTCAGTCGCCATGCCGGTTCGATGTTTTTTCTGGGTGAAATCTATGTCGATCTG
>NZ_JBAWYV010000197.1:0-4964 GCF_037143375.1 Rhodoferax sp.
CGGGCGATCAGGTGAATGCGCGAGCCACTGCGGTAAAGCGTGGCAATCATGCGGGTGATCTGGGCGGCGGCTACGCTCAGCGCGGCTAGGTCTTTGGCCTCTTCGATGTGCATCGTGATCAGGTGCGACTGGTTGGACAGGAAACTGAAGAGGTCCAGCGCCTCCAGCATGCCTTTGATCTCTCCGCCGTCCACCACCAACACGCGACGAATCCGGTGGCGCAGCATGACATCCATCACATCGCCAAGCTGGTCAGAAGGACTCACTTCAATCAGTGAATAGTTGGCCAGTTCACCGGCCATTAACTGGTCCAGCGGGCGGCCATCCAGGATGGCGCGCTGCAGTGTGGAGCTGGTAAAAATGCCCACACGATGCACCTCGGCCCGCGTGTCGCGCACCAACACGGCGGTGGTGCGCTCTGCCTGAAACAGCTTGACGACCGAGAGCACATCCGTTTCATACGCCACAAAGTGGGCGGTGCGCAAAAAGGCCTCGTCGACACGGCATAAGGTGAGCGATTGCTGTTCGTTCAGATTCTTGCGGTCAGACAATGCGCTGAGCTTGTTGCCCAGGTCAGAGAAAAGCAAGGCGCCAAAGGTGGCATTCGAGGCGATCAGGTCGCTCACGGCCTGATGCGTCAACTGGTAGGCCACCACTTCTTCGGCCGCCACAAACCGGCTGCTGACCTTGCCAGCCACCAACCCCCGGCCATCAAAACAGTCATCCGGCCCGTAGGTGGTGACCACTTCGCTCTCGTCAAACTGGGTTACAAACCCTTTAATGATGATAAAAAGATGGGTCGGGGCGATGCCCAGGTCAAGAATCGTCTCGCCCTCGCGGAAATAGGCGACATCGACGCTGTAACGAACCAGTCGTTGCTCGTCTGGGCTCAGACAGTCAAAGGGGGAAGCAGAAAAATTAAAAGCATTGGGCATAAATCGGACCTGTTAGCAAGCCCATCCATTCAACGCCGAATGCCTTGCGCCACGCTTGCAACGCTGTCCCAGTTCGCGTCAAACCAGGGGTCGCCCGAGAGGTAGGCTGCCAGCATCGGCAGCGCGTCAAAGCCCCAGAATAGTTTGCCATCCACCGCCAAAGTGGGAACGCCAAAAACACCCAGCGCAAGGGCCTCGTCGGTATGGGCTTTGAGCTGGTCTTTGACCGTGGGATCGGACGCCAACCGGGGCGGGTTGAGTTGTGCCGTCAGTGCCTCAAGCCGCGCCGGGTCGGAGGCTTCAGCCCCGCCCCGCCAGACATGGCGAAACAGGGTCTCGCACACATACCGGTTGGGCTCGCCCTGCGCCTGACTCGCCACCGCCAGACGCAGCAAACCCAGCGGGTTAAAGGGATGGCTGGCAGGCATTTGCAAATCAAGGCCCTGAGTGTGGGCTTGCCATAGCACCTGACGGTAAGTCCAGTCACGTTTGTCAGGTATCTCGGCCGGGCCCAACTGCCCGTGGTGCTTGAGCAGCGCAGCGAACAGGATGGGTTTGTAGGTCACGCTGTAGCTGTGCCCCATCAGGGCGACCGGCAATTTCTCAAACGCCAGGTAGGCGTAGGGAGAGATGAAGTCGAGGTAGAAGGTGATGTGTTTCATGCCAGGTTCGCTGCCGCACGTTGCTCAATTATTAGCCAGAGAGCGTGTTTGGCTGCGTCATCTGAGTTGCTCCACTGACGGATTTCTTCAATCGTGCGAAAGCAGCCTTCACACAAATCAGTGGCCTTGTCCATGCGACACACCGAGATGCAGGGCGAAGGCACATTAATGGCTGTAGCCCTTGCGACACCTGCGCGAGTAGCTATTGATTCAGGAGCAACAAAAACCACTTGCGCCACATCCACCACCGGCGCATCCGTTAACTGGGCGAGCTGCTGCGGGCTCAACTGGAACACGCTGTGCGGGTGGCCCGCTGCGGCCCAGATCGCCTCGAAGCGAAACAACATCTGGTCAATCAGCGTCACAGACGGCAGTGCGTGGGCCAGCGGCGCGACGCCGCCAATCGAAAAGCCTGTTTTGGCTTTGACAAATGCCGCGTCGGCACGGCCCAGCGGACCCACCAGCGCAGCCACTTTGTTCTCGTCCACCCGTTGGTCGCCTGACGTGACGACCAGCACCGCTGCGTCGTCGGACAGGCGGCGAAAGATGATGCTTTTGGCGATCTGCCCGACCGCCACGCCCAGCGCATCGGCGGCTTGTTGGGCCGTGCGGGCCGCATCGTTCAGCATCACGGGGGCATGCGGGTGATCTTGGGCCAGCAGGGCGGCAGCAACGCGCTGCACCCCTTCAGGCAAGGACGTTAATTCGGCACCACACATATCAGTTGAGCCTCTTGTTGAGCAAGGCCAGCGACGCGCGTGAGCCAGATTGGCGGCCAAGAAAATGGTTGATGAACTGGCCCGCATCGATCAGTTTGTCGAGGTCCACGCCGGTCTCAATCCCCATGCCATGCAGCAGGTAGACCACGTCTTCGGTGGCCACATTGCCGGTGGCGCCCTTGGCGTATGGGCAGCCGCCCAAACCGGCCACTGAAGTATCAAACTGCCAGATGCCCATTTGCAAACTGATGAGCGTGTTGGCCAGTGCCATGCCATAGGTGTCATGAAAATGACCTGAAATGTCGTTCAGATCGTAGTGCTTGAGCGTGGCCTCAATGGCGCGCTGCACCTTGAGCGGTGTGCCGACGCCAATGGTGTCGGCCACGCCGACATGCTGCACGCCGATGCCCTTCATGAGCCCGGCCAGATAACTGACGCGCTCCGGCGCAATCTCGCCCTCATAGGGGCAGCCTACCGTGCAAGACATGGCGCCGCGCACATAAATGCCCGCCGCCCGCGCTGCAGCGACTACGGGCGCAAAACGCTCGATGCTCTCGGCAATCGAGCAGTTGATATTCTTCTGGCTGAAAGCCTCGCTGGCCGCACCAAACACCACAATCTCATCGGGTTTGGTGGCCAAAGCGGCCTCGAAGCCCTGCAAATTGGGCGTCAGCACCGAGTAGCGCACACCGGCTTTTCTTTGTATGCCCGCCATGACTTGCGTGTTGTCCGCCATCTGCGGCACCCACTTGGGCGACACAAAACTGGTGACCTCGATCTCGGTCAGGCCAGCGTCTTGCAGTCGGTGTACCAGTTCAATTTTGACGGCAGCGGGGACCGGTTGTTTTTCGTTTTGAAGACCGTCACGCGGGCCGACTTCGACCAGTTTGACGCGGGTGGGGAGGCTCATCTTGATTTCCTGATATTTGAAAGGACTGCGCTGCGCAATCTAGTAACCACGAGATGTATCAACCTTACCGGCAACTGAAAAGCCTTGCTCCAGCGCCATGATTTTTTGGGCAATCTGCGCGATGGAAGTCTCAAGCAAAGTGCGCGCCGAGGTGTGCGGCGTGATCGTTATTTTGAGGTGCCGCCAGAACGGGTGATCTGCGGCCAGGGGTTCTGCGCGAAAGACATCGAGCGTCGCCCCGCTCAGCTGACCGCTGTCAATCAGCGCCAGCAAATCATCGTCCACCAGATGGGCGCCGCGCGCCACATTGATGACATAGCCGCCCGCTTGCAGTTTTGACAGCGATTCGCGGTTCATGATGTCCTGCGTTTCAGCCGTGAGCGGCAGCAGGTTGACCAGCACTTTGCTGGCACGCAGAAAGTCATCGAATTGCGCGGCACCAGAAAAACCAGTGACGCCTTCAACCACTTTGAGGCTGCGACTCCAGCCGTTCACCGGAAATTCAAAGTGCGCCAGCGCCTTGGCCACCCGCTCACCCAGCACGCCCAGCCCCATCACACCCACGGGGAAGTCAATCCGCTGACGTGGTGGGCGACTGCGCCACTGGCCCACCCGGGTGTCGGCTTCGTAGCCATCAAACTCCCGAAAGTGCCGGATGACGGCGTGGCACACGTACTCCGCCATTTGCACCGCCATGCCCGCATCGTCGAGGCGCACCACCGTGGCCTTGGGTGGCAGGCGCAGCTTCAGCAGCGCATCCACACCAGCGCCGATGTTGAAAACGCCCTTGAGTTGCGTTTGCTCGTCAAAAAACTGTTGCGGCGGCGCCCAGACCACCGCGTGGTCGGCCGGGGCATCGCCGGTTGTCCAAAGCTCGACGCTGGCGCCCGGCAACGCAGCGCGCAGCCCCTGCAACCAGGGCTCGGCGGGGGTGTTGGTGCAGCAAAAAGTGATGTTCATGGCTGCAAGCGTAACCCGGTTTAGCGCAGCAGCGCCGTCACGCCACCAGTTTGAGCAACTCGGAACCTTCCGTCACCTGGTCGCCGGGGGCGTAGAGCAACTCTGCCACCACACCGTCCATCGGGGCGGCAATGGTGTGCTCCATTTTCATGGCGTCCATCACCGCCAGCGCTTGGCCCTTGGTGACCTTGTCGCCGGCCTTGACGGCAAACGACACCACCTTGCCCGGCATCGGTGCGGTCAGACGACCGCCCTCCACCTGCGCATCACCAGCATGCGCCAGTGCATCAATTGCTATGATTTGCGTAGCCCCTTGCGCAGTGAATACGTGGGCTACAGCCCCGTTTGTATATATATTCACAATCTGGCGATGGGCCGCAAAACGAACATCAATGCCATGCGTTACCGGCATGAACGAGAACACGCCAACATCGCCCGCCACATCGAGCTGCAGCGCGCCATCGTGCAGCGTGGTCAGTTGCACCACATGAACGACACCCTGAAACTCAAAGTCAAAGCGGCGGGAACTCGGACCGTGTGAACGCCAGCCATCCTGGCGCGCCCACGGGTCCAGCCACACGGCGCGGTTGGCGACGGTTGCCTCGGCCGATTTCTCGGCCAGCAGCGTGTGGGCGATGGCGCCCGCCACGGCCAGGCTCAAACCGACTTTTTCCTGCTTGAACAACACCGCTTCTTCGCGCGGAATCAAGCCGGTGTCCAGATCCGCCTGGGCAAACGAGCGGCTTTGCACCACGTTGCGCAAAAACTGAACATTGGT
>NZ_JBAWYV010000198.1:0-4891 GCF_037143375.1 Rhodoferax sp.
ATTCCGGCGCGTTCGCTGGATGAATTTCAGCATCTCACCGGTGCAGTTAACTGGGTTCGGAAAAATTCGGCTGCTTGAATGCGTCATGGTTGAATAGCAGAGTCATTGATTGCTATTTAATAAATAGCTGTTCACGCAAGCAGCACGGGGGCTAGAGGCTGTTTTTATCAATATTTCAGACTGTGATGTCCTGCAATGCGCAAAACCCGCTGCAAAGATAATGTCACCTTCTTTGGAAAGCTAAGACATGAACACCACCACCAACAACGCCGCAAGCTCTGTTACACAACCCCGCCTCACCAGCCTGTCGCATGGCGGCGGTTGCGGCTGCAAGATCGCGCCCGGCGTGCTGTCTGAAATCCTCAAGGGCATCACGGCGATGCCGATCCCCAAAGAATTGATGGTGGGCATCGAAACCTCGGACGACGCTGCGGTCTACAAACTCAACGACGAACAGGCGCTGATTGCCACTACCGATTTCTTTATGCCGTTCGTGGACGATCCGTTTGAGTTTGGCCGCATTGCCGCTACCAACGCGATCTCGGATGTGTACGCCATGGGCGGCAAACCCATCATGGCGCTGGCGCTGGTCGGCATGCCGATCAACGTGTTGTCAACCGAGACCATCGGCAAAATTCTCGAAGGCGGCGCCAGCGTCTGCCGTGCGGCGGGCATCCCGATTGCGGGCGGCCACACCATCGACTCGGTGGAGCCGATTTATGGCCTGGTCGCCCTCGGCTTGGTGCACCCGAGCCGCGTCAAGCGCAACGCCGATGCCCGCGTGGGCGACAGGCTGGTGCTGGGCAAGCCGCTGGGCGTGGGCATTTTGTCAGCCGCCCTCAAGAAAGAAAAACTTGACGCTGCCGGTTACGCGCAGATGATTGCCGTCACCACCAAGTTGAACACCCCCGGCCCCGAGTTGGCCGCGCTGGACGGCGTGCACGCCATGACCGATGTGACCGGTTTTGGTCTGGCCGGTCACGCGCTGGAAATCGCCCGCGGCGCCCAGTGCACGGTGCAAATTGACTGGGCCAGGGTGCCTTTGTTGAACGGTGTGCGCGAGCTGGCCTTGCAGGGTTTGATTACCGGCGCTTCGGCCCGCAACTGGGCCGGTTATGGCGCCGAGATAGCTTTGCCCGAAGGCTTTGCCGCCGTCGACCAAACCCTGTTGAGCGACCCGCAAACCAGTGGCGGCTTGCTGGTGTCGTGCGCGCCAGAGACGGTCGAGGCGGTGCTGGCAATTTTCAAACAACACGGCTTTGAGGCCGCCGTTGAAGTCGGTGAAATCACCCCCGGTACCTCGGGTGCCAGATTGCGGGTGGTTTAAGGCAGGAATGATGCGCCGGCCTCAAGCCGGGCGGCGCATGTGAAACAACTGTTCCGGGCCGATAGAAAAATAGTCGGCGGCACCGCCACCGCGCAAGATGTGGTCGGCACCAGCCGTGTCATAAACACCGTCTTTAAGCAAATTTTTCGCGATGTGCACCGCCACCACCTCGCCCAGTACCAGCCAGGTCGGCACCCTGTCGCCCGTGGCGGTTTGCAGTTGCACGATCTGGGTTTTTTTGCATTCAAACGCCACCGGGCTTTCCAGCACCCGGGGTGGCGCGATCAGGCGTGAGGCCACCGGGGTCAACCCGGCCAGGCCAAACTCGCTGACCTCGGGCGGCACGGCGGCACAGGTCTGGTTCATGGCCTCGGCCAGCGGGCGCGTCACCAGATTCCAGACAAACACACCGGTCTCTTCAATGTTGCGCAGCGTGTCTTTGTGGCCAATGCTGGCAAACCCGACGATCGGCGGGGTGTAGTTGAAGGCGTTGAAAAAACTATAGGGCGCCAAGTTCAGCGCACCCCCGGCGCTACAGGTCGAGATCCAGCCAATCGGACGCGGCCCGACGATGGCGTTGAACGGGTCGTGCGGCAGGCGGTGGCCGTGACGCGGTTCGTAAAAATGGGCGGAGTTGGGCATTTACAAAGTCAGTCAAGGATAGGTGTTGCGAGTAATTGGCGGCTGATGTTTTCTTCGTCAAGGGCATCGAAACTGAGGTTGTGGCGGTCAGTGAGTGGGCCGCCACCGGGCAGCACATCGCCGTGCGCGTCGTAGCCAATCGCCTTGAACTTCCAGAGCCCGTTGATCAGTTTCAGGTTGCCGACGTGCTCGTCACTCTCTGTCAGCACCCGGTAAATGGTTTCGTTGTAGGAATTGAGGTGTAGTTTATTCATGGAGCTGTGCATTATGAAAGGTTGGTTGGTGCGAACTTCGTACGTCAAGCTGATTTGTGGCGTTATGTCGGCCAGGGGCTCGAAGCCGTCGCGCTAAAAAAAGGACTCAGAACGACGTGGCACTCAGTGCCGTTCGTGTCCTCCGGCCTTCGGCCTCCCCCTTGACCTCACCGCACTGAATGCCACGCCGTCCTGAGTCCAAAGGCATTGAGTCACCGCGGGCCAACACGGCTGGCAGCCGATGTCAACGGGGTAGAGGGTGCAGCGAAGTCAGGCGGAGGATCGGGTGCAGCCCGGTCCGGGGGAGTGCGCCCGTGAAGGCGCGACATCTGCACAGTGAGAGTCTGTGTCAGGGTAAGCCAAGACCCTGTAGCTGAAAGTAACTGCGTCGCCGTGAGGCGGGGTGGAGAGCAACTGGAGGCGAACTGGCAGTCCGCAGGATGACGAACTCGATTCGGCGTTGCGTGGCGACGAGCCTGCTCTCTCAAGGCGAAGTCCGAAATACGTCCGGTACGCTGGTTATGGCGTGTAAAGCGATGCCGGAGCACGCAGCGTGGTTGGAGGCGGAATGCCGGGAAGGTGTAGCGAGATAAACGGGGATACCTGCAGCCCGAGGTGACGGGCAGCAGGAGTCAGAACCATCATAGTAGCGAAGGGCTGCAAGAGCAGGCAAGGCCAACACGCAGCGCAAACGCTGTGCAGACGAAAGTCTGGATAACCGGGGGTTCGCCCCCTCGTGCCTAACCCCTGCAGAGGGCAGACCGAAAAGTGCGGAGCAGGAAAACCGCACCAGCCAAGGGTGGTAGGAAAGTGGATGTGCAAAAGTACAGAAAGAGCGACAAGCATGAGCGAATCAGTGACAGTGCCAGTAAAGGCTAAGCAAACTGAATCTGCCCCAACCGAATGGGTGTGGGTGGATCGTGCTATCTGGACAGAGCGCATGTTGGCGGCGCTGGGTAACGGCGTCAAGGGGCGCAAATGGTTTAGTCTGATCGACAAAGTCTATCGCCCAGGCACCCTGCAAGCGGCTTGGCAACAAGTCAAAGCGAACAAGGGAGCCGCAGGCATAGACAGGCAAAGCATAGAAGGATTTGCGGCCAATGAACTGGCGTATTTGGGCGAACTGGCCAGAGACCTCGAACAAGGCAAGTACAGGCCCCAAGCGGTGCGCCGGGTAGACATACCCAAAGCAGGCGGTAAAACGCGACCCTTGGGCATCCCCACCGTCAAAGACCGAATCGTGCAAACGGCGGTCAAGCGGGTGATAGAGCCGATCTTTGAGAATGAGTTTCTGGACATAAGCTACGGATTTCGACCGGGCAAAGGCTGCAAGGACGCGCTGCGGGAAGTTGATGGACACCTCAAAGATGGCTACACCCACGTGGTTGACGCTGACTTGCAGGGCTACTTCGACAGCATCCCGCACGACTCGCTGACACAGAGAATCGAAGAGCACATCAGCGATGGTTGCCTGCTGCAACTGCTGGCGAGCTGGCTGCGACAAGACATTGTTAAGGATGTGCAGAGATGGACGCCAACGGCAGGCACCCCACAAGGGGCCGTGATCAGTCCGTTGCTGGCCAATCTGTACCTTCATCCCTTGGACGTAAAGATGCCAAAGCTGGGTTATCGCATGGTGCGCTACGCTGACGACTTCGTCATCCTGTGCCAAACCGCGTCACAAGCGCAGGCGGCATTGGAGGAGGTCAAAGTGTGGGTACAAGGAAACGGCCTGACCCTGCACCCGGACAAAACCCACGTGGGGGATTGTTCTGTCTGGGGACAAGGCTTTGAGTTTCTGGGCTACCGCTTCGAGGCGGGGCGGCGCTGGGTGCGAGGCAAAAGTCTCAAAGGATTCAAAGACAAGGTACGCGAGAAGACGAAACGCACCCGAGGCGAGAGTCTGCGCACCATCGTTGAAGATCTGACACCCATGATTAGAGGATGGTTTGAGTATTTCAAACATGCTCGGCGCACCACGTTCGAGCCGCTCGATGGATTCATTCGACGACGAATGAGGGCGGTACTGCGCAAGCAGGAAAAGCGCCCGGGGATGGGGCGTTGCCATGACGATCACAGACGATGGCCAAATGTTTACTTCGCAAACTTGGGACTGTTCACCATGGCAACAGCCCACCGAGCGAGCCGATCCCGATGAGGAAACCACTAACTGGAGAGCCGTGTGCGGGAGAACCGCACGCACGGTTCGGAGGGAGGGGAGGACGGTGTCCTTCTCTACCCCTATCATGAGCTGAGCCCTCTACCCCGGTGGCATCGGCTCCTCATAAACCGCACCGACCATGCCCGCGAGCGCTGCTTGGCGTCACTGTCAAGTCCTCAATCCAGCCCTGTCATGCATAAAACGACCAATTGAGATTTGGTCTTACCCAAGCTCAGCATGCACATAGCTGTTTATTCAAGGCACCTCGCGCTCATTCCCGGCGGTAGCGTTTCATGAACGAGCGGTCAATCCAGTCTTTCAGTCGCCACACCCATCGTCCTTGCGCTGAGTAGCGGCCCCAGCTGGCGATGGCGAAGTGGTCGCCACACGACAGTAAATTCAAGGTGTTGGCGGGTGGCAGGTGAGGGCTGGGGGATGTGCCAGCCACTACAGCGCGCAGGTTGGTGAGCAAGGCGGGGCCGGCCCGCACGGCATAAACGCCGCTGC
>NZ_JBAWYV010000199.1:0-4852 GCF_037143375.1 Rhodoferax sp.
TACGCCCTGAGTTTTGTGCTGATCCAGTTGCTGCACTGGACCGTGGCCACCAAACAGCCCGCCATGACAGCACCGGCCATGGCCGCCAAGCTCAAGGAACTCAGCGCGCCGGGGGCGGTGGATGACTTTGTGAACGAAGTGAGCCACTTGGTGCGCTCGCAAGTGGCTGCCGTGGTGGGCAACCTGGCGCTAGTAGCGCCGTGCGTGATGCTCATCAGCACCGGCCTCTGGCTCGCATTTGGCAAACCGATGATTAACGTCGCTGAGTCCGAGCACGTCTTGCACACGCTCACCCTGCTTGGGCCCACCGCCCTGTTTGCGGCGCTGACGGGCCTGTTGCTGTTTGCGTCGAGCATCGTGGCGGGCTGGGCCGAAAACTGGTTTGTGCTGCACCGGCTGGACTCGGCCCTGCGCTACAACCCGAAGATCACCCGCGTGCTGGGGCTGCGCCGGGCCGACCGCTGGGCGCGCTTCATGCGCGACAACATCTCGGGCCTGGCGGCCAACATTTCGCTCGGTCTGATGCTGGGCCTGGTGCCGGCTTTTGCGGCCTTCTTCGGCTTGGGGCTGGAAGTGCGCCACGTCACCTTGTCCACCGGCCAGTTGGCGGCGGCAGTTGCCACGCTCGGCACCGACGCGCTCACCCTGCCGGTTTTTTGGTGGTGTGTGGCGGGCATTCTGGTGACCGGTGTGATCAATGTGGGCGTGAGTTTTTACTTCGCGTTCCGGTTGGCCTTGCGGGCCCACAACGTTAGCGGCGTGGACCGGGGCCGCATCAGTGCGTCCATTCGGGGCCGCTTGCGCAGCCAGCCCATGAGCTTCTTCTGGCCGACCAAAACCGCCGTCATCAAGGAAATTGACCATGGGTGAATTCGACCTGATCGAGCGCTATTTCAAACGTCCCACCGCCCGTGCCGCCCTCGGCATAGGCGACGATTGCGCACTTTTGCAACCCAGCCCCGGTACGCAATTGGCCATCTCCTGCGACATGTTGGTAGAGGGCCGGCACTTCCTGTCCACCATCGACCCCTTTCGACTGGGCCACAAGGCGCTGGCCGTCAACCTGAGCGACCTCGCCGCCTGTGGCGCCAAACCGCTGGCGTTCACGTTGGCCCTGGCCCTGCCCCGCGCCGACGAAGCTTGGCTGGCCCCGTTTTCTCAAGGCTTGCTGGCCCTGGCCGACGCGCACAACTGCGAACTGATCGGCGGCGACACCACGCAAGGGCCACTCAACATCTGCATCACCGTGTTTGGCGAGGTGCCCGTGGTGGGCGGCCGCTCACAAGCCCTGCTGCGCAGCGGCGCCCAGGCTGGCGATGACCTCTATGTGAGCGGCACGGTGGGTGATGCGCGGTTGGCCCTCGAAGTCTTTCGCGGCACGGTCTCGGTGCCGGCGCCGGTCTTTGACTCGGCCCGCCTGCGGCTGGAGCAACCGACGCCGCGCGTGGCCTTGGGCCTGGCCTTGCGCGGCCTCGCGACATCGGCCATTGACATCAGCGACGGCTTGCTGGGCGACCTCGGCCACATCCTGAAACAGTCCGGGGTGGGCGCCACCGTCGACACCGAAACCACTACTAATTTAATAGCTGCTTACGCATATTACACGGGGGCTAGAGGTCAATTAGACTTAAAGCCATCGCCTGAGCAATGGCTCGGCTGGTCTTTGGCGGGCGGAGACGATTACGAGTTGCTGTTCACCGCGCCACCCGCTGCCCGCGACTTGGTGGCCGCAGCGGCCCTGGCCAGCCAGACGCCGGTGACGCACATCGGCCACATCAGCCGGGAGCGCGGCCTGCGTCTGGTGGATGGCGATGGTCAATCGGTGGCTAACACATTCACCTCGTTCGACCACTTCGCCTAAGGCCAGTGTCGCTTAAGCGGCAGATAATCTGGCCATGCTTGAACCCCTGACCATTCATGAAGTGATGCCCGAGGCCATTCCCATGGCTGCCGGCCCGGTGCGCCCCACTTGGCGGTTCATGATGGCGCACCCCGCGCACGTCATGGCCCTGGGCTTTGGTTCGGGCCTGAGCCCCGTGGCCCCCGGCACCGCGGGCACGCTGTGGGCCTGGGCGGCGTTTTTGGTGCTGCAACCGTCCATGACCGACACCCGCTGGGCCTGGCTGCTGCTGGCGTCCATCCCGCTGGGCTGGTGGGCCTGCACCATCACCGCCCGAAACATGCGGGTGCTTGACCCCGGCAGCATTGTTTGGGACGAAATTGCCGCCTTTTGGCTGGTGTTGTGGCTGGTCACGCCAGCAGGTTTTATCGGCCAAGCGGTGGCGTTTGGGCTGTTCAGGTACTTTGACGCCGCCAAGCCCGGCCCGGTCGGTTGGGCCGACAATTTGTTTCACGCCGTAGACCCCGCCACCGACCCTGCCGCTTGGCGCAAAGCCGGTTTTGGCATCATGTTTGACGACTTTGTGGCAGCGGCTTGTGCCTTGTTAGTGATCGCCGGATGGCGCTTTTACTCATGATAAAAACGCTATTAAAACAAGAGCTGTATGCGCAGTATGTACGTGGGCTAGTGGCCAATTTACTGCTAAGTAAAAAACTAAAACTAGCCGCCGCAGAGAGTTGCACCGGCGGCATGATTTCCGCCGCCTGCACCGATCTGGCGGGCTCCAGCGTCTGGTTTGAGCGCGGCTTTGTCACCTACTCCAACGAAGCCAAAACCGAGCTGCTGGGCGTTGAGACAAGTCTGTTGCATCGATTTGGCGCGGTCAGCGAACCCGTGGTGCGGGCCATGGTGGTGGGCGCCTTGAACCGCTCGCACGCCCAAGTGGCGGTGGCCGTCACCGGCGTGGCCGGGCCCACCGGTGGCACCGCCGAGAAACCGGTCGGCACCGTCTGGTTTGGTTTTGCCGTGCCGGGCCAGGTGGTGACAGAGATCAAGCACTTTGATGGCGACCGCGGCCAGGTTCGCACCGCCACCGTGCAGCATGTGTTTGCCCGGTTGGTGGAGTTGCTGGAGTAAACGGCTGCTACCGAGAAGCTTCACCGGGCTTACTCTTTGGCGGCGTTCGGGTCCGCTTCTTTGTGGCAGGCCACGCAATCGGTCAAGGTTTTGATCTTGCCTTTTTGCCAGAGCCGGATCGCGCTGCGGTGCTTGTCCACGAATCGATCGGTGGTGGTGATGCGCGGCAGCGTTTCTCGGTTGCCCCACATTCGGCTGCTACCCCCATTGCGTTTCAGGTAATCTGAAATATCCTGGCGCGTCTTGGCGTCCAGACTGGCGTCCGCCCCAAAATGAGTTTCCAACTGCGCCATGATCTCCATCCAGTCGCCCGCAGGCAAAAGCGCGGGCGGAAACGCCAGATGGCAAGTGCCGCAGTCAGCGCGCCACGCGGCGTTGTCTTCACCCGGCTGCCACACATTCTCCCGGGCCACAGCCCATGAGGAAAAAACCAGCAACAACAGAATAAGCAGACGCCGTGGCAAAGCCGGACTCCCTATTTTTTCGGTGGCGCAAACTGAGACATGTAGTCGGCTACGGCGTCCAGATCAGTCGACAAGTAGGGTTTGATGACGGTCACCATGTCAGGGTTTGAGTTGCGCCGGTCACCATCGCGGATGAAGTTGACCTCACGCAACAGGTACTTGTAGTGCTGGGCGGCCACCATCGGATAAAACTTGACGGCATCGCCCTCGCCTTTGGCGCCGTGGCAAACCGCACAATCCTTGTCATAAAGCTGCTTTCCTTTGTCAAGCGCGCTACCGGTACCCTTGCCATTGGAGCCCAGCATTGGCAAGCCTTCCAGGTAAATGGAGACGTCAGCGATATCGAACGGCGTCAGGACATGGTCGCCAATGAAGGGTTCCATTTTGGGATTATTGCGGCGACCCGAGCGAATATCCGCGATCTGCTTCATGAGTACCTGTGCATGCTGCCCGGACAACCGTGGATAGGCCCCGCTGACCCGCCCCGATGCGTCAGCCCGGTGGCAGCCTTGGCATTGCTCAAACGCCACCTTGCCGCGGATGGGGTCGCCTTTGATTTCCAGGGCGGTTTTCAGCTCGCCCTTGATCTCGTTCCAGACCGGTGCCTGCGCCAGGACGGTGGCGGACCCGAGCGACAGAATCGAAAGAATGGTGATTAGTTTTTTCATGTTATTTCCTGATGACAGGGGGACTATTTAGCGTCAAGTTCGACCAGGTATTCGGCCACCGACTGAATCTCTTCTTCGCTCATGCGTTTGGCCGTGACGCGCATGAAGCGGCTAACGTCGTTGGATCGGTCGTTGTTAGCAAAGTTTTTCAATTGCTGGGTCACATACTGAACGTGCTGCCCGCCAATGCGCGGATAAATAAGATGCCCCGCGCCCTGAGGCTGGTGGCAACCAATGCAAGCAGGCACACCGTTCTCTTCATTGCCATCAAAGTAAATCATCTTGCCGAAACTGGCCGCTTTTTTGTCTCCCGTTTCACCCGGCTTGAGTTTTTGGCCACTGTAATAAGTAGCCAGCGACAGAAAATCTTCAGGCTTCAACGCCGCCACCACCGGCGCCATGATGTCGCTCTTGCGGCGGCCCGACTGAAAGTCTCGAAGTTGTTTGACGATGTAGCTTTCCTGCAAGCCGGCGATCTTGGGGAACATCGGGATGGCGCTGTTGCCATCCTCGCCATGGCAGGCGCCGCAGACGGCAGTCGCGATGGTTTTGGCGTCTTGGGCCACGCTGGGTAAGGCCAGCGCCCAGCCCAGCGCCAGACCGATGGCGGTCATGGCCAGCGGGCGCCGGGTAGACATGGGCTTGGAGGTTGTGTCTCTGTGAATCATTTTCAGTTCCTTGGAGCAGGGTCAGAAGGGTTACAGCTTGTACTGAATAAAGATGCCGATGACGTTGGCATGGTA
>NZ_JBAWYV010000200.1:0-4833 GCF_037143375.1 Rhodoferax sp.
CAAAACGCCATGGTCAGGTCCAGTTCCTTGTGGATGATTTCCAGCGCCTTGTCGACACCGGCTTCCCCCATCGCGCCCAGACCGTATAAAAAGGCCCGGCCAATGTAGGTGCCTTGGGCGCCCAAAGCGCGGGCCTTGAGCACGTCTTGTCCGCTGCGAATACCACCGTCCATGTGCACCTCAATCTGCTTGCCGACCGCGTCCACAATGCCCGGAAGCGCGCGAATCGATGATTCGGCACCATCGAGCTGACGCCCGCCGTGGTTCGACACAATCAGCGCATCAGCGCCCGAGTTGACGGCCAGTCGTGCGTCTTCCACGTCCTGAATACCTTTCAAAATCAGCTTGCCGCCCCAGCGTTTTTTGATCCATTCGACATCGCCCCAGTTCAGGCCGGGGTCGAACTGTTTGGCGGTCCACTCGCTTAACGACCCCATGTTTTCCACACCCTTGACGTGGCCGATGATGTTGCCAAAACCGTGGCGTTTGGTGCCCAGCATGCCGAGGCCCCAGCGCGGTTTGGTCATCATGTTGAGGATGTTGGCAACCGTGAGTTTGGGTGGCGCGCTCAAACCGTTTTTCAGGTCCTTATGGCGTTGTCCCAGAATTTGCAGATCAAGGGTGAGCACCAGCGCAGAGCAATTGGCTGCTTTGGCGCGGTCAATCAGGCGCTCAATGTAGTCGCGGTCTTTCATCACGTAGAGCTGAAACCAGAACGGGTGGCCCCCGGTCTCGGCGGCCACGTCCTCAATTGAGCAAATGCTCATGGTCGAGAGCGTGAACGGAATGCCAAAACGCTTGGCCGCACGCGCGGCCTTGATCTCGCCGTCGGCGTGCTGCATGCCGGTCAGGCCGGTGGGCGCAATCGCCACCGGCATTGCCACAGGCTGGCCAATCATGGTGCTGGCGGTGCTGCGGTTTTCCATATTGACGGCTACGCGCTGGCGCAGCTTGATGCTCTGGAAATCATCCGAGTTGGCGCGGTAAGTGCTCTCGGTCCAGGAACCGGAATCGGCGTAGTCGTAGAACATGCGTGGCACGCGTTTTTGCGCCAAGATGCGCAGGTCTTCGATGGTGGTAATCACGGGCATGGAGGGTTCCTTGTAAGTGGCATGCATGGTAATGGTTGGCCCATGTGGATACTTTGAAATTTGGCGCGGGTTGTTTGAAATTAATTATTGTTTAAAGCTTTTAGCCCTCTAGCCCCCGTCCAGCAAGCGCAAGCAGCTATTTATTTTATAGCGCCACGTTCTTTGTCGTCGGCGTCGTAGGGCTTTTTATTTTGGTGTCATTTCAACCCCGTTGAGATTCAGACGCTGCAGGACTCAGGCCGACGCGGCACTCAGCGCTGTTCGTGTCCCCCGCCCTTCGGGCTCCTCCTGACCTCACTGCGCTGAATGCCGCGCCGTCCTGAGTCGGTCGGTCAACAGGGCTGGCTGACGATGGCAGTGGGGCGAATGCTGCAGCGAAATCAAGGAGGAGCCCGAAGGGCGGGGGACATTCGCGGAAGCATTCGCCCCGCTGTCATCGCCCCCCAACCGATAAGTGCCGCTGCTTGACCCCCATCGCGTAAACTCCGAATTGCCCGGGGTGCGCTGTGTTGGCGCTGAGATGATCGATCAAACCCGCGAACTTGATCCGGTTCATACCGGCGTAAGAAGAGCCAGACTGCCGTCCTTTTTGCCCTTGCCCCATTTCGGGTTTCGAGGGTTATTTGGGCACTATGCCGTCCTCCCTGTTCGTGGTTTTGATTGGCTGTTCCCTGAGGCATTTGACCCACCTTCAGGAGACACCACGATGAACGCCCCCGACAAATTTACCGAATTGATGCGCCTCACACGCGAGCCCTTGCCGGCCTCGCGCAAAATTTATGTGCCCGGCTCGCAAGCCAATATTCAGGTGCCGATGCGTGAAATCATGCAGAGCAATGGCGAGGCGGTGGTGGTGTACGACACCTCCGGCCCCTACACCGACCCGAATGCCCCTATCGATGTGCGCCAGGGCTTGCCCTCGGTGCGCAGCCCCTGGATTGAGTCCCGTGGCGACACCGAGTCGTACACCGGTCGTACCCCGTTTGCGCTGGACGATGGCTTGAAAAATGGCGAGTCCGAGACCTTAGCTTCACTGCGCTTGCAGGCCGCAGGTCTCCAGCGCACGCCACGCCGCGCCAAAGTAGGCGCTAACGTCTCGCAAATGCACTACGCCCGAAAAGGCATCATCACCCCCGAGATGGAATATGTGGCGATCCGCGAAAACCAGAAGCTGGCGTGGATGGAACAGTACCTTGGCAATGCCGAACGCGAAGCCCGTCTAGCCGGTAACAGCTTTGGCGCCAGCATTCCGCGCGTGATGACGCCCGAGTTTGTGCGCGATGAAGTGGCCCGTGGCCGCGCCATTATTCCCGGCAACATCAACCACCCCGAAGTGGAGCCGATGGCGATTGGCCGCAATTTTCTGGTCAAGATCAACGCCAACATTGGCAACTCTGCCGTCACGTCGAGCATCGAAGAAGAGGTCGAAAAACTGGTGTGGTCGATGCGTTGGGGCGCTGACACAGTGATGGACTTGTCCACCGGGCGCAATATTCACACCACACGCGACTGGATTTTGCGCAACTCGCCGGTGCCGATTGGCACCGTGCCGATCTACCAGGCGCTCGAAAAAGTGGGCGGCGTGGCCGAAGACCTGACCTGGGAAATTTTCCGCGACACGCTGGTCGAGCAAGCCGAGCAGGGCGTTGATTACTTCACGGTGCATGCGGGTGTGCGCCTGGCGTTCATTCACCTCACCGCCAACCGCATGACCGGCATCGTGTCGCGTGGTGGTTCGATCATGGCCAAGTGGTGCATTGCGCACCACCAAGAAAATTTTATTTACAGCCACTTTGATGAAATGACCGAAATCCTGAAAGCTTTTGATGTCAGCTACTCGCTGGGCGATGGCTTGCGACCTGGTTCGGGTGCCGACGCCAACGACGAAGCGCAGTTTGCCGAGTTGCGCACGCTGGGCGAACTCACCCAGCAAGCCTGGCAGCAGGATGTGCAGGTGATGATCGAAGGCCCCGGTCATGTGCCGCTGCACATGGTGCAAGCCAATATGACCGAGCAACTCAAGCACTGCCACGAAGCGCCGTTCTACACACTCGGCCCACTGACGACCGACATCGCGCCCGGCTACGACCACATCACCAGCGGCATCGGCGCCGCCATGATCGGTTGGTTTGGCACCGCCATGCTGTGCTACGTGACGCCCAAAGAACATCTGGGTTTGCCGGACCGCGACGATGTGAAGGTCGGCATCATCACCTACAAAATTGCCGCGCATGTGGCCGATGTGGCGAAAGGTCACCCCGGTGTGCGGGCGCGGGATGACGCGTTGTCCAAGGCGCGGTTCGAGTTTCGCTGGATGGACCAGTTCAACCTGTCGCTTGACCCCGACACGGCACGCAACTTCCACGACGAAACGCTGCCCAAGGACTCGTCCAAAGTAGCGCATTTCTGTTCGATGTGTGGCCCTAAGTTCTGCTCGATGAAAATCTCGCAAGAGGTTCGCGACTACGCCAAAACCAAGGGCGTGAGTGACGAGCAGGCGCTGAGCGACGGCATGGAAAACAAGTCGCAGGAATTCAAAAAGGCTGGTGGCGAGATTTATATCCCAATCACGGCGTTGTAACCCAGCAGTCGCTACGTCCTTGATAGCGGCAAGAGTGCTATATGTTCAGGAGCTACTCATGCTTGCTATACAAGGGCTAGAGGGCTAATTGACCAACAATTCTTCCCAGAAAGCAGGCTCAAATTTCCATGCCGGGGCAGCTTCGTGCAGCCCCTTGGCCACCTGGTTTAAAAATTGTTGACGAGTCATTTCGTGCGCACCCAGGGAGGCCAGGTGGCGAGTGTTTTGCTGGCAATCAATCTGCACGATGCCATGGTGGCGACAAAAACAGACCAGTGCGGCCAGCGCAATTTTTGACGCATCGGTGGAGCGGCTGAACATGGACTCGCCAAACACCGCTTTGCCCAGCGCCACGCAGTACAAACCGCCTTCGAGTTGGCCGTTGATCCAGGTTTCAACGCTGTGTGCCAGGCCAGCGCGGTGCAGTTGGGCATAGGCGGCCACCATCTCCGGCACGATCCAGGTGCCCGATTGACCTTCACGCGGACTGCTTGAACAGGCTTGGATGACCAGTTCAAAGCTCGAATCGATGCGAATCTCGCACTGTGCGGAGGTGCGAAATCGATGCAAGGTTTTTTTCAGGGAAGGGTGCAGCCGAAAGTGGTCAACTTCCAGCACCATGCGGGGATCAGGGCTCCACCACAGCGTGGGTTGACCTTCGCTGAACCACGGAAAAACACCCTGGCTGTAGGCGCGACACAAAGTTTCAACAGTGAGCGCGCCGCCCGCCGCCAGTAAACCTGGCGCGGGGTCATGCGGCCCCCAGGCCTTTTCGACATTCGGAAACTCTTGACCCGGCGCAAGCCATGGAAGCGGCGGTGGTTGCGTATTCATGGCCAAAATATAGCCGAAATGCGCGGGCTCCCAAAACAAAAACGGCACCCGAAGGTGCCGTTTTTTGATGCTGACTGCCCCGAGGGGCAGAGGGCAATTAAGCTGTTTTAGTAGCTTTCTTGACAGCGTCAGCAGCTTGAGTAGCAGCAGCAGTGAAGTTGGACTGAGCAGCTTCAACAGCTTTTTTAGCTTGAGCTTGTGCAGTTTCCATCGCGTTTTGACCGGTGGTCAAAGCGTTCTTGAATGCAGCAACAGCGGACTCAGTGCCAGCAGGTGCGTTCTTGGTCATGTTTTCGATCACGCCAGCGAAAGCTTTTTGAGCTTCAG
>NZ_JBAWYV010000201.1:0-4830 GCF_037143375.1 Rhodoferax sp.
TTGCGCAGGGCAGTCGCCAAGGCCGCGTCGTCCACAATGCCCCCGCGTGCGATGTTGATCAAGGTGGCTGTGGGTTTCATCAGCGCCAGCTCAGCTGCGCCAATCGCGTGGTGCGAGGACGCTGAGTACGGCAGCACCAGCACCAGATGGTCAGCGGTTTTCAGCAGTTCTTCCTTGCTCACAAAACGGGCTTGGCACTCGGCCTCGGTGGCGGCGTCCAGCTGGGAGCGGTTGTGGTAGTTCACCTTCATGCCAAAGCCGTGCGCGCCGCGTTTGGCAATACCCTGCCCGATGCGGCCCATACCCAGAATGCCCAAGGTGCTGCCATGGATGTCGGCGCCGGCAAACATGTCAAAACTCCACTTATTCCACAGACCGGCACGCAAAAAGTGCTCCGCTTCTGCCATGCGCCGGGCTGTGGCCATCAGCAGGGCAAAACCAAAATCTGCTGTGCTTTCCGTCAGTACATCGGGTGTATTAGTGGCC
The DNA here is from genome assembly GCF_037143375.1 of Rhodoferax sp. Lineage (GTDB taxonomy): Bacteria > Pseudomonadota > Gammaproteobacteria > Burkholderiales > Burkholderiaceae_C > Rhodoferax. The sequence continues at coordinate 487 of NZ_JBAWYV010000201.1, forward strand.
TGGACACCGGCAGCGCTCATGGCGTCGAGGTCGAAGTTGTTGTAACCCACCGCCATGTTGGCGCAGATTTTCAGGCCCGGGCACGCCGCCAGCAGCGCCGCGTCAATACGTTCGCTGCCGGTGGTGAAGGCCCCCACCTTTCCCTGTAATTTTTCAATCAATTGGGCCGGCGACAAGAGCGTGTCAGAGGGGTTGGATTCAACCTCAAAATGCTGTGCCAGTTTGGCAATGACTTCAGGAAAAACGGCGCGGGCGATCAGGATTTTTGGCTTCATAACGAGTCAGTTGAAAAATAAATCAGAGTTAGTGGAACATGCGGAACTGCACGATGTACACCATGGCACCCGCACCGTAACCCATGAGCGCCAGCAGGCTGATTTTGCGCATGTACCAGACAAAATCAATCTTTTCCAACCCCATGGCAGCCACGCCAGCGGCTGAGCCAATGATCAGAATCGAGCCACCGGTGCCAGCACAGTAGGCCATGAATTCCCACATAAAGCTGTCAGTCGGGTATTGCGCCAGGGTGTACATGCCCATCGAGGCTGCCACCAGCGGCACGTTATCCACCACGGCACTGACCAGGCCGATGACCATCACGATCACATCCAGCCGACCGATGGTCTGATCAAGCCATTGCGCCACCGCCGTCAGAATATGGGTGTGCTCCAGCACTGCCACCGCCAGCAAAATGCCGATGAAAAAGACAACCGAGCTCATGTCGATACGGGTCAAGGCTCGCGCAATCGTCAAACGCTGCTTTTTGAGGTCTTCCGTTTTACGGTGCACCAAGTCGCCCACGGCCCACAAAATACCCAGCCCGAACAACACGCCCATGAACGGTGGCAGGTGTGTGACGGTCTTGAACACCGGAACAGCCACCAGAATGCCCAGGCCCAGAAAGAACATCAGATGACTCTCGAACGGGCTGGTGTAAAGCTCATCCACATCACTTCGGATGGGCGGCGAGACCACCAGACGGTCACCCAGAAGGCGGCTGGTCACGGCCAGCGGCACCAGCAGATTGACCAGCGAAGGCAAGAACAAACTCTTCATGATTTCAATCGCGGTGATCTGTCCGCCGATCCACAACATGGTGGTGGTGACGTCACCAATCGGCGTCCAGGCACCCCCGGCATTGGCCGCAATGACGATGATGCCGGCAAAAAACAGGCGGTCATCGCGCTTATCAAGCAGCTTTTTCATGAGCGACACCATCACGATGGTGGTGGTCAAGTTGTCCAGAATGGAGCTCAGGAAAAACGACACAAACCCGATCATCCACATCAGCGTTGAAAGCCGCGTGGTCTTGATGCGTGAGGTGATGACCTCAAAACCATTGTGCGCATCCACCACCTCGACCACCGTCATGGCACCCATCAGGAAGAAAACTATCTGCGCCGTGCCCATCAGCGATTCATTCAGGTTCGCCAGCAACTGGTTCGGGTCGTCGGTGAACAGCGCATAAATGCTCCACAACAAACCCGCACCAATCAAGGCGGAGGCCGACTTATTGACCTTGATCGGGTGCTCCAGGGCAATCGCCGCGTAGGCCAGTACAAAGATGAGAATGATTGCGGTGAGCATGAGTTTCCCTCAGGGATGAGACGCAGGTACGCAACCACCCCCCGCCGAAGGAAGAAGATCACGGCATTGACTTTAAGGGCGAATCGGACCCGCTACCAGAGTGATTACCCGGTCCAAGCGGTCTACTTTTTCCGCTTAAGCCAGCCAGTGCGTGAAATCGGCCACCGGGACGCGCGGCGTGTGAAAAGTGTTCACCACATCGGTTTCATCGGCATAACCCAGCGCCATTCCGCAGACCAGCATCTCATCCGGACCCGCACCGATGTGCGGCAGGATGATTTTCGAGAAACCATTCCAGGCGGCCTGCGGACAGGTGTGCAGACCATGCCCACGCGCTGCCACCATGATGCTTTGCATGAACATACCGTAGTCGAGCAAGGAACCACGCCCCATGACACGGTCAATCGTGAACATCAGGCCGACCGGTGCATCAAAGAACTTGTAATTGCGCTGATGTTGCAAGTGCATCTTGTCTTTGTCGCCTTTGGTAATACCGAGCACCCCATAAAGACCCCAGCCGTTTTCGCGCCGACGATCGATGAACGGGCTAACCCATTTTTCTGGGTAGTAGTCGTACTCTTCCTTGTATTCAGATGCCAGTGACGGGTCGGCGCGCAGTGCGTCATGGGCGGCGCAGACCTTGTCGCACAAGGCAGTGCGACTGGCGCCTTGCAACACATACACCTTCCAGGGCTGGGTGTTGGTGCCAGACGGTGCCCGGCTTGCCACTTGCAGCAACTCGGTGATCGCCTCGCGTGACACCGGGGCGGGCGTGAAAGCGCGGGCGGACATGCGCGAGGTGATCGCGGCGTCCACGATAGTTTGGGTCATTGGGTTGTCTCTCGTTCAGTTGGGAAATAGCTATGAATCTCGTGGGCTGATTTTGCCAGCCCTCCAGCGCGCGCTGTACTCAAGCGCCACGCGGTAAGTATTGAGTTGAACCTGCACCGTTTCTTCGATCTTCACGCCGTAGCCGCCCGCCATCACAAAGGCCAGCGGTATGCGCCGCTCGAAGCACCAGTCAAAGATGCGCCGGTCGCGCGCCTCCAACCCGTCAAAACTCAGATGGAGTCGGCCCAAGCGGTCGCCCACAAATGGATCCGCCCCGGCCAGATAGATCACCAGACCGGGCTGGAATCGATTCGCCAACTCCTCCAGCGCCCGCTCAAGGGCGGACATGTAATCAGCATCGGTGCAGCCATCGGGCAGGGCCACGTCCAGGTCGCTGGACTCTTTGCGAAAAGGGAAATTCTTTTCGCCATGCAGTGAAAGGGTGAACACGCTGGGGTCATCCCGAAAAATGCTGGCCGTGCCATTGCCCTGGTGCACATCCAGATCGATCACAGCCACCTTCAAGGCCGGTCGCAACGAGCCTGCCTGGCGGCCCCATTCGGCCTGCGCCAAGCGGGCGGCCACCGCCACGTCGTTGAACACACAAAACCCACCGCCCTTGTCGGCAGAGGCGTGGTGTGTGCCGCCAGCCAGGTTGGCCGCCAGTCCGTCGACCATGGCGCAGCGCACGGCGGCTACTGTCGCCCCGACCGAGCGCCGCGAACGCGCCACCATCGCCGAACTCCAGGGAAATCCAATCTCGCGCTGCGCCGCGGCACTCAGTGAACCGTCTGTGATGGATGCGATGTAGCTCGGACTGTGCGCCAAGGCCAATTCGCCATCGCTGGCAGATGGCGCCTCCATCAGCTGAACAGCAGGCAAGGTTTGCTGAATCTGGTCGCGCAAAAAGGCGTACTTGGCCATGGGAAAGCGATGCTCAGACGGCAAGGGCAAGACGAAATGATCTGAGTAAAAAGCTTTCATCCCTCTATTGTCTCGGTACCAAGAATTCCCCTTTTTCTAGAAATATCTGTCTAATGTGCTGCAACGCAACAATAAATACTTGCCAGCGAGGATGTTCTCCCTATAATTCAACTCATGCTGCACTGCAACATAATCCAGCGAAGGCTTGGGTTTCTGAGCAGATACTTTTTACCCTTACCAAATTGGAGATATTCATATGTTGACCGTCGAACAAGTTATGGCTTCGCAAAAAGCATCCGTCGAAACCCTGCTGGGCCTGACTTCCAAAGCCTTTGAAGGCATTGAGAAGCTTGTCGAACTCAACTTGAGCGCATCCAAAGCTGCAATGGCTGAGTCTGCAGAGCACGCCAAGGCGATGCTGAGCGTGAAAGACGCACAAGAACTGATGGCTCTGCAAACAAGCTACTTCCAGCCGTTGGCTGAAAAGACGGCTGCTTACAGCCGCCATCTGTACGAAATCACTTCGGGCTCTACGGCCGAGCTGAGCAAGTCTTTCGAAGGCCAAGCTGCTGAAGCCCAACAAAAATTCATGGGTTTGATCGAGTCAGCTGCTCAAAACGCACCTGCCGGCTCTGAGTCTGCAGTTGCCTTGATGAAAAACGCTGTTGCTGCTGCCAGCAGCGCACTGGAATCTGTGCAAAAAGCCGTCAAGCAAGCCACTGATGCTGCTGAAACCAATTTCAAATCAACTGCAGTGGACGCTGGCAAACCGGCTTCCAAAAAGCGCTAATTTGTAACAACTGATTGAAGTAGAAGAGATAAATATCTTTTGTTGGGAAAAACCTCTACAAATCAGGGGAAACCCTGACATACTTCATTTAGATTAAGTTTTCAGAAACGTTTCGTTTCTACTGGTTGTCTCCTCGGGTCCTTTCGAAACCTTCAGGTTCAGGGATCCCTTAAGGGCTGGTCGCAAGACCAGCCCTTTTTTTATGTTTTTTT
>NZ_JBAWYV010000202.1:0-4806 GCF_037143375.1 Rhodoferax sp.
TTGCCCGCGCCCACATCGTTGTACGGCGTGGCCGAAAAATCGACCTGCACAAAGCACCGCCCCTTGGTCGCGGCAATTTTCGACAGGCTTTTTTGCCACTCCACCTCGGTTGATTCACCCTCTTTTTTGAGCTCGTGAATGTGGTGCGCCTCGTCGTTGAATACCATCAACTCGGGCAGATTCGCCAAAAACTCCAGCACATTGCCGCGTGCATAACGGCGGTCCAACACGTCCAGACTGTTGCCGGTGGCACGGCCGGGCATCAGGGGCAGCACGGCGCTGATGATTAGTTGCGGCTCCAGCGGCGCGCCCAGCGCTTCAACTTCTTCCACATCCTCCACGCTGTCGCTGTCGCTGTCATTCAACAGGTGCCAGTTGGTGATGGCAATCATGCCGTTGCCCGTGGCTTTCAGGCCAATCTCGGTTTTGCTGCAGACGTTGCCGCGCACAAAGGCAAACACCGGTTCGCGGTAGGCGTCGGGCATGAACAGGTCGGCAAACCGGGCGATGTCAGAGCTGGCGAAGTCGCGCGAGCCATTGCCCGCATCCACCAGCTTGCCGCAAAACGCATCCAGCAAGCGCTCGTAAACAATCAGGCCAGGCGCCACCACCATGAACTGGCGGGTAAAGCGGGCGTCGTCAATCCCTTCGGCCAGTGCTGCCGTTTTATTGAGCAGTTGCCAGATCATCAAGGCCTGCAGCACCCAGGTTTTGCCGGTGCCGGTCGCCATCTTGAAGCAATATTTGGGGTGCGCGTGTTTGGCCAGTGCTACCTCGTTCAGGCGCGTGCCGGACAACAGCGCATCGGGCGCGCAGTTTTTGTAGAGGTCGAGCAAGGTCCAGTTCTCATGGTCTTTGCCCAACACTTCGTGCGCGACGATGGCGTTCAAAATCGCCTGTTTCTGCCCGGCATGAAAGTTCAGCCCACTGCGTGCCAGAACCATGTCTTCGCCAAACCACCACAGCAATAGCTCGGCGGTGGTGGGCGTCACCAGCTCCAGAATGTCAGCGGCACCGTATTCGAGGCCCAGGCACAGCTGATTGGTTTTGGCGGTCAGGCCGATGGAGAGTGCGAGTTGGTTTTCTTTTTGTGGCATGTTGTTATCCCTGATATCTTATTTAAATAAACAAATTGTTTATAATTTGGCTGTGATTGAAAACTTTGCCAACCCCGAAACCGAACGTCTGTTTGCCACAGGCAAGTCGCGCCGCTTGCCGCCCGACATCCTGCGGCGTGCCGTGATGCGGCTGACGCAGTTGGACGCAGCGGTGGACGTGGAGGACTTGCGACAGCCTCCCTCTAACCGGCTGGAGGCTTTGTCGGGCGATCTGGCAGGCAAATGGAGTATCCGCATCAATGACCGTTGGCGCGTGTGCTTTCGGTTTGAGCGCAGCAATGCACAAGACGTTGAAATCATTGATTACCACTGAGGAGAGAACACCATGAAAACACCTGTTAACGGAATGCCCGCCATCCACCCCGGCGAATTTCTGCGTGAAATACTTGATGACATGGCGCTGACGCAAACCGCTTTTGCCGAAGCCATTGGTGTCTCGCCCATGCGCGTGTCGCACGTCCTCAAAGGCCAACGCCCGGTCACGGCTGAATTGGCATTGCGCCTGGGGCTGGCGCTGCGTCAAACGCCGCAGTACTGGCTCAACCTGCAAACGGCTTATGACCTGAAAGTCGCGCAGCTTGAATTGAAAGACAGTTTGCTGGCCGTGCGGGAACTGGCTGCGGCTTAAAGCCGCCTCCGTCCACACGTCAAGCGGCCTCTACGGTGGCAATTACCTCCGCCTCAAAGCCAAACACATCAACCACCCGCACGCACACCTTGCGCGGACCGGGTTTGGCGGCGGTTGTCACCACCGCCTGCGTGACCACACGCAAAGCATCGCCGTCGTTGGCGGTATTGCCCCGGTAGTCCTGCCAAACCGAGCGGAACACCTTGCCGTCATAGTCCGGGTCCACTGCCCAATACTCAATCAACGCCAGCGGCTCCTGGTTGATGACGGCTTGCAGCTTGACTCGGTTGGCATCGTCCAAGTTGATGGCTTCGGGCGACAGCAGCACGTAGTTTTTGAGTTTGACGGTGAGCGTTTCCTGCTCGGCACCCTCTGATGAGTTGGCAACTGCCTTGCGCTCAATCGGGTGAATCGTCAGGTATTGCAGTGACGAGAACCGCACTTGCCCGCGCAGTTTGTCGATGCCGCCTTTTTTCTTGAGCCGGTCCATCAAGTCAGGTGGAATCACCAGCACTTCAAGGCGTGAGTCGTTCAGTGCGTTGATGGTTTCACCAATCGAGGGCTCAAAGTTCCAGCCCAGCACCACGACCCGGTCCCAGCCGCCCAGCAGGTTGTCGCGCTGCGCAATCGCCTTTTTGAGCGTGGCCGCGCCGGTGAGCTTGTTGGGCGAGTCGGCCAGCACCAGTGTTTTGCTGCTCTTGCCCGCGCCCGCACCACCAAATGCCATGCCGGCAATTTGGCCCAGGTTGCGCTGCGGGTTGACTTCAGGCGGTAAGGGCAGGGCGCCGTAAAGCGACAGCACGATTTGCGACAGGTCGCCAATGCGAAAGTCCCGCCCCAGCATCGCCTTGGCCGCTTCCACCTGGTAGTCGCCGATGGCTTGGTACAGGAAAGGCTTGGCATCCTGATCGATCAAGCGCTTTCTCATGATCATGCAGGCCGGTTTGCCGAGGTCGGTGGTGATCCAGCGGCGCCCCAGTTTTTCGGCGACGGCGGCTGTGGTGCCGGAGCCGCCACAAAAATCGGCCACAAGTCCATTGGATGGACACGACGCGGTAAGAATTCGGCTCAATAATTCTTCAGTTTTTTGCGTTGAATAGCCAACAGACTCATTGGATGAGTTGTTGAGTTTGTCCATGTGCCAAACGTCATCAACAACGACGCCATCACGCATTACATCGTCAATGAAACGCTTTATGCGCTCGCCGTTGCCCGCATCGGATAAAACATATTCGCGTCCATTAATGTCAACGTGAACTTTCTGTTTTCTTTTTTTGACGTACTCCTCTTTTGAATCCCACATTTCAAAGAATGACGAAAAGTGTTGAGTGTCGCTTTTGCCATATAGAAATATTGTGTCGTGGCGTTTCTCAAATGAAGTCTGCAACTGCTTATTCCAGCCGGAGTAATGCCAGATGATTTCATTACGAAAGTTCTTTTTGCCAAAAATTTCATCAAGAATCAGCTTCACGTAGTGCCCCACATGCCAATCCAGATGCACATAAATCGAGCCCGTATCCGCCAACAGTTCGCGCATCAAAATCAGCCGGGGCGTGATCATGGCCAGGTACGAAGCGGTGCCATCGCTCCAGGTGTCGGAGTAGGCGAACTGCTCGATGACGGTGGGCTTTTGCTCCAGTTCCATGCCGGGCAGCGTGACCTTGGTGCGGTAGTCGGCCTTGCTGTCAAACGGTGGGTCGATGTAGATCAAATCGACTCTGCCGCGCAGGGAGGGTGTGTTCTCATCCCCCGCCAGCAGGGCCGCCATCGCCAGCAAATTGTCGCCGTAAATCAGGCGGTTGGTCCAGGGTTGCACTTCGACGGAAGCAGTTTCGCCCAGCGTCTGCTGCGGGTTGTCGATCAGGATGGTTTGGCCGGGGGCGAATACTTCGCGGTGCACCGTGCGCTTTTGCGCCGTCACCCAATCCTGCACTGCGCTGTCTTTGGCGGGTAGCACCACTTCGCGTGTTTGAAGCGATACGCGGTGGCGACTTTCCAACCCCTCCAGAATTTTTTCAGCTTCTTTGCGGCCTTGGGCCACGATTTCGGGGAGTTGTTCGAGCAGGGATTTGGGCATGAGGGGTTTTTGTTGACGACCCTCCGAGTCACCAGAATCAGTCAACGTAATCAATAGTTACGTAAAAAACGTGACTATACAGCGCTGTTCCTTGGTGGGTTGGCTTGCTGGATAACGTAACTAAATGGAAGACGCAAGAAAATTGTTTGCGGATCGGTTACGCGATGCGATGATTGCTGCTGGTTACGAGGCCAAGCCGGCGGTATTGGAGCGCGAGTTCAATACCCGTTACTGGGGCAAACCGATGACGCTGCACGGTGTGCGTCGCTGGTTGCGCGGCGAAACCTTGCCCACGCATGAAAAGTTATTGGTGTTGGCTGAGTGGCTTGCAGTGTCACCACAGCAACTGAATTTTGGCGATGAAGTTCAGCGCAAAGTGGAGCAGCGTCGCTCCCGTTGGGACAGTGGCATTGGTTACCAGGATCGGGATATTTTTGAAGCGTTCTTGAAGTTGCCCGTCCCGCAGCGCAAGCTCATCCGCGAAGTGATTCTGACTTTCGCCAAAGTGCATGGAGACGCGACAACAACTGCGCCAGAATAGCCAATAGTTCTGCGCGGCAGAATCTGCAGAAGAGGCCCAACATGACACAACTGCTGCTTGACGAAATTCACCCTGGCGAAATCCTGCTTGAAGAGTTCATGAAGCCGATGGGCATCACGGCGCGGCAACTTTCCAGCGACATGGATGTGCCGCCGAGTCGCATCAGCGATATCGTGAACGGTGCTCGCCCCATCACGGCAGACACGGCCTTGCGGCTGGGCTTGTTTTTCAGCATGGAACCTCGTTACTGGCTGAACCTTCAAACTGAATACGACATGCTTCGTGACGCGTGAAAGTCTTGACAGAGTCGCCCCGCGCATCCGGGTTTTTCAGCCGACAGTCACCTGATGTTTTGCTTCTAAATTGATAGCTACTTGCGCAGGTAGCACGGGGGCTAGAGGCTGATTTGTTATAAATCCTCGTCTTCCTGCCGGACAAACCC
>NZ_JBAWYV010000203.1:0-4789 GCF_037143375.1 Rhodoferax sp.
TGCCGAAATAACGCGCAATCTGCACCATGCCTTTGGGGGCATCGGTGCAGATGGCGTCCAGCTTGTCCTGGTCGATGATGCCGTGTTGCACCCCGTATTGCAGCGCCTTCTCGAAGAACGGACGGGTGTCATACAGCGAGACGGCGGCGGCGGAGGGCGTGTGCTTGGGCATTTAAATGGCCGATTCCTCGTCCGATTCCCGCGTGACGGGCGTGGCTTTGCCGCGGTCGGTGTCGCCGGTTTCCACCCGGTCGTCGTCTTCTTCGGCTTCTTCTTCCTCGTCCAGACCGAGGTCGTGGGCGCGGGCTTTGGCGCGCAGCACCAGCACGGTTTCAATGAACAGGTCGGGCAGTTCGTAGCGCAGAATCCAGGCCAGCTCCATCCAGTCCTGGTCCGCGACTTCGTCCTGTTCCAGACGGGGCTTCACATAGGCCGAGGCAAACAGCGCAGTCTCCGACAGCATCTCGCCGTCTTCTTCCACGGTGTCAAAGGTACCGGTGCGGGCAAAGGCCTCAATCCGGCTCCACTTTTCAGAAAAGTAGTCGGCCAGCGCCTCGCTGCCGCCTTCAAGGTCGCCCATGGCGCTGAGGAACTCGACCGGTTCCGCACCCTCGCGAAAAATGACCGAATTGACCATGCCGCGCAGGTGGGTGCGGGTCAGGTCTTTGTACTGTTTCTCAATCACCACAGCGCGGGCAAACTGGTCAGGCGTCACCGCCATGTTGATGATCGACTCTTTGGAGTTGTCGTACTCGCGGATCACGGCCAGGATGTCTTTGGGCGGCAGTTGCGCCAGCACCACCATCAGCGCCGAGTCGCCCTCGGCGTCGGCCAACTCCACCAGCGCCGACTCGGCACCGGTGATGTCGCCCGCCGCAATCAGGCTTTGGGTTTTTTCGATCAAGGCCAGGTAGTTGGTGCTCATGAGCGGTCTTTGCGGTCAAAGCCTTGCTCAACCATCCAGTCAGCGCCTGCTTCTTCGCGCACCCGGGCTTCTTCCTCATCTTCATCGTCCTGCTCGTTGCGCTCGCCGTCGCTGTCTTCTTCACCGTCGTTCTCGCCATCGGTGTCTTCATCGTGGGCTGCGGCGGTGACCGGGCGGGCACCGGGCTTGGCGTACATGTATTCCAGCGCGGCCGCCACAGTTAAAAACCAGGCGCCCATGGGGGCTTTCAGAATCTCCTGGGCCAGCGTTTGCGCCCACGGGGCCAGTTGCACGGCATCGGCCAGGCTGTCCCATTCCGGCAGTTCATCGGACTCGGACAGCAGCAGGTGGTCCATCACGGCGGGCAGTTTGAAGCTGAAACCCCGGTGAAAAATCACCGCCACCATTTCGGGGCTGAGTTCCATCATCTGGATCAGGAATTTGAGTTCCTTGCGTTTCTCGGCCAAGCGCTTGCTCAACACATCATGGCCTTCGGAGTCGGACGTCAAATCGTCGAGTTCAGCCTCGTAAGCTGAGCGCAACTGAATAAAGTAGGGTGAGAGTTTCATGGCGGGTGGTTTTACAGTAAAGGGTTGAAGTAGTTTTGCCAAATGTCGCGCGCCGTCTCGATCGGGCTGTCCAACAGGCTGCGCCGGCGGTTGTCGTCATAAGCCTGACGTTTGTCCGGGTCGGAAAGCACTTCGTAGGCTTCTTGTACCGCCCGAAAGCGGGCAGGGGCCTCCGCTGCCGCGTTTCTGTCAGGGTGGTGCTGAGACGCCTTTTGGCGAAACGCTTTTTTAATGTCGGCCAGCGTCGCGGCGCTGCCTAAGCCGAGGGTTGCGTAGTGGTCTTTCATGGGGGCGTTGATTATCGCCCGGCGATGTACATTGGGGTGATTGTGAAATACACTGTACGGATGATCAGTATTATTTCGCCACAAGCCCCGGTGCTGCTGTCTGACGCACCGCTGTTGGCGCTGCTGCTCAAAAACCGGGTCTGCGCGGGCTTTCCGTCACCCGCTGAAGACCTCGGCGCGCAGCGCATCGACCTGACCCAGATGCTGGTGGTGCACGCGCAGGCCACCTATTTTTTGCGCGCCAGTGGCCAGTCGATGGTCGAAGCCGGTATTTTTGACAACGACATTCTGGTGGTCGACCGCGCCATCAAGCCGCGCCACAACCACATCGTGGTCGCGGTGGTGGATGGCGACTTTACGGTCAAGTTGCTGTACCAGCGGGCCGGGCGCATCAAGCTCAAGGCTGCCAACCCGACTTTTCCCGACATCGTGCCCAAAGACGGCCAGACGATTGAGGTTTGGGGCGTGGTCACCAGCTGCATCAAGCAGTTTGTCGTGTGATGGCGAGATCTAAATAGAGGCACGCTATGTATGCGCTGGTCGATGGCAATAATTTTTACGTGAGCTGTGAGCGGGTATTCCGGCCCAGCCTGAACCATTGCCCGGTGGTGGTGCTGAGCAACAACGACGGCTGTGCCATTGCCCGCTCCAATGAGGCCAAGGCGCTGGGCATTGCCATGGGCGCGCCGTGGTTCAAGATTCGCCACCTGGCCGAGTCAGACGGGCTGGTGGCTTTGTCGGCCAACTTTGCGCTGTATGGCGACCTGAGCGACCGCATGATGAGCCTGGCGGCGGGCTTGGGGCCGCGCCAGGAGGTTTATTCGATTGATGAGTCTTTCATTGACATGCGCGGGGTGCGTGGCAATCTGGTGGAGCGCAGCCACAAGATTCGCTCGCGCATTTTGCAGTGGGTCGGCATTCCGTGTGGCATTGGCATTGGGGCCACCAAGACCCTGGCCAAGCTGGCCAACCACATCGCCAAAACCGCCGAGCGCAAACCTGGCAGCTACCCTGACCATCTGGCGCAGGTCTGCAATCTGGCGGCTTTGATGCCCGCCGAGTTGGAGGCGGTACTGGCCGCCACCGCCGTCAATGAAGTCTGGGGCGTGGGCCGGCGCATCAGCAAGCAACTGGGCGAAGGCGGTATCACCACCGCGCTGGATCTGGCCCGACTGGACCCGGCGATGGTGCGCAGCCGCTGGTCGGTGGTGCTGGAGCGCACGGTGCGTGAGTTACAGGGCACACCGTGCATTGAGCTGGACCACGCGCCCCAGCCCAAGCAAGAGATTGCCTGCACGCGCTCATTTGGGCATCCGGTGACGGCACTGGCGGACATGAGCGAGGCCGTGACCGAGTTCGCCAGCCGGGCGGCCGTGAAGCTGCGACAGCAACACAGCCTGGCCGGGCAGGTGCTGTGTTTTATTCGCACCAGCCCGTTTCGGCCCGAGGCGCAATACAGCCGCTCCCTGATCGTGCCGCTGCGTCGCCCTAGTGCCGACACGGGCGTGATCGTGGGCGCTGCGCTGGCGGGCTTGCGGGCGATCTACCGGCCGGGTTTTAAACTGGCCAAAGCGGGCGTGATGCTGCTGGACCTGCAATCGGACGCCATCGTTCAGGGCGAGTTGGCGCTGGAGGACGACGAGGCGCCCACTCGCAGCAACCTGATGGCCACGCTGGATGAGCTGAATTTGCGCTATGGCCGAGGCACGGTGCTGATGGCCAGCGCGGGTTTGGCCGGTGAGCGCCGGGCCTGGTCCATGAAGCAGGAACGCCGCACGCCGGGTTACACCACTTGCTGGAGTGATTTGGCGGTGGCGCGTGCCTAAGCCCCATTTTTTCAAGCAGATTGGCCTTGGGTGCTTTAGACTTGAATCACCTTCATCTTAGTAATCGTTGACAAATCGCAAGTCGATGCAGCCAGGATGTGTGTGTTTATGCTGAATTAAACAGCAGCTTCAGGAAAAGAAATGTCTCTTGAGTGGAATGAAAGTTTCAGAGTCGGTGATCCCGAGATTGATCGCCAGCACCAGTATTTGTTTGCGTTGGCAAACAAGTTTCTGCTTGCCCAAGACAAGCTGGCGCTGGTGTCCTGTGCCCGTGATTTGTTTCAGTACACGCGTGACCATTTTGCGTATGAAGAGGACTTGATGCTACGGGCTGGCTTCCCCAGCTACGAGTCGCATGTCAAGTCGCACCAACTGCTCATCAGTCGCTTGAATGTGTTGAGCCAGCAGATTTCAGACGATAAGCTCGACAGAAATGAGATGGAGGGTTTCATCCAGCATTGGGCCCTTTTTCACATCCCCAAGGCCGACGTCCAGCTCGCGGATTACCTGAGTTACGGCGATACCAAGAAGGCCAGCCTGTTTGGCGAATTGCCACGCTGATACGGGGCCTCTACAGGCTCCGCTAGCGAGAGATGGAGTGAATTCTCAAGCAGTTGTTGTGAAAAAAATTTCAAATTCCGGCGCAAGGCATCCGACCCAAATTGCCCGGCTCCTGTGCCAAAATGAAAAGTTAAGACGAACAACCAAATGCGTTGACGTACTTCTATAACGTCTGTTCGGCGGGTCGTTCAACTAAATTTGATTCAAAAAAGGAGAAACCGATGACCATACTCGTAGCCTATGCGCCACGTCCCGAAGGACAGGCCGCGCTTGACAAAGGCCTGGAAATAGCCAAACGCCGGCAGGAGCGTTTGGTGGTGGTCAATGCCAGCCCCGGCGGACAACAAGATGATCCGTCCAAATCGGATGTTCAGGATGTTGAACGTGTTGAAAAGTTGCTGGCTGAGTCGGGTCTCAATGCTGAATTCAAGCAGTTTGTGCGCGGTAAAAGTGCGGTTGCAGAGATCGAAGGTCTGGTCGACTCGCTTCAGGTGTCGCTGCTGATCATCGGGCTCCGGAAACGCTCGGCGGTCGGAAAACTCATTTTGGGCAGTGTCGCCCAAGACATCCTGCTCTCGGTTCCTTGCCCGGTATTGGCCGTCAAGGCCGCTTGATTTAAAA
>NZ_JBAWYV010000204.1:0-4734 GCF_037143375.1 Rhodoferax sp.
TTAGTGGTCATGGTCGTGTTCTTTTTACCGTTCGGGCTGAGCTTGTCGAAGCGCTAAGGCTGCCTTCTTTGGCATCTGGGCGACCCATTCGGGCGGGGCCATCGGGAAACCCAGGCGCTCGCGGCTCTCCAGGTAACTCTGGGCGACGCTGCGCGCCAGATTGCGGATGCGCCCCATGTAGGCGGCGCGCTCGGTCACGCTGATGGCGCCACGGGCGTCCAGCAAATTGAAGCTGTGCGCGCACTTGAGCACTTGCTCGTAGGCCGGCAAGGCCAGCTGCACCTCGATCAAGTGCTTGGCCTGCTTTTCGTGCGCCGCAAAGGCGGTGAACAAAAAGTCGGCATCGCTATGCTCGAAGTTGTAGGCCGACTGCTCTTTTTCGTTTTGCAAGTACACGTCGCCGTAGGTCATGGTGTCGGTCCATTGCAGGTTGTAGACGCTGTCCACCCCCTGCAAATACATGGCCAGGCGCTCCAGGCCGTAGGTGATTTCGCCGGTAATCGGCTTGCAGTCGATGCCGCCGACCTGCTGGAAGTAGGTGAACTGGGTCACTTCCATGCCGTTGAGCCAGACTTCCCAGCCCAAGCCCCAGGCGCCGAGCGTCGGGTTTTCCCAATCGTCTTCCACAAAGCGGATGTCGTTTTTCTTCAAATCAAAGCCCAGCGCTTCGAGTGAACCGAGGTACAGCTCCAGAATATTGGCCGGGGCGGGCTTCAACACCACCTGGTATTGGTAGTAATGCTGCAGGCGGTTGGGGTTTTCGCCATAGCGGCCATCTTTGGGACGGCGGCTGGGCTGCACGTAAGCGGCTTTCCAGGGCTCGGGGCCAAGCGCTCTTAAAAACGTGGCGGTGTGCGACGTGCCGGCGCCCACTTCCATGTCGTAGGGCTGCAACAGCGCGCAGCCTTGAGCATCCCAATAGGATTGCAATTTCAAAATAATTTGTTGGAAGGTCAACATGGCTTGAGGGGCGCCGACGAACGACACCCGGAGGTTGGGGTAAACACGTGGTTCACGCGTAAAACGATGATTTTACGGGCTTCACGGCGGGTGTCCGTGACGAATTCGACCTGCGGCCCTGAAGGCTTGGCCGACACCGGGCTGGCAATGCCCGGCGCGGGTTGATGCATTTATTTGTGAAACGCCACCACGTGGTCAATGCCCAGGCGGATGCCGATCTTTTCGCCGATGGCGTGGTTGTGGTGCGAATCGACTTGCGCCAGGACGTGTCCGCCACCCGGCAACTTCAGGGTGTAGAGAAAATCCGCGCCGCGAAACGCCTTGCGCTCGACTTCGGCCAGCAGGGGGCTGGCGTCGTCGTGGATGATGTCATCGGGACGGATCAGCACATCCACCGGGCACCCTTGCTCGCATTGGGCGCAGCCGCCTGCCTCACCGCAATCGCCATCGACGGTACCTTCCAGCACACCAAGTTCGATTTCGACCTGGTGGCTGCTGATCACAACGCCTGGCAGCAACACGCCCTGCCCGATGAAGTCGGCCACAAAGCGGTTGGCCGGTTGGTGGTAGAGCTTGTAAGGCGTATCCCATTGCTGGATGACGCCGTGGTTCATCACGCCGACGATGTCGGCCATGGCGAAGGCTTCTTGCTGGTCGTGCGTCACAAGCAGGGCGGTGATGGCCTCGTGTTTGAGAATGTCGCGCACTTCGAGCGAGAGCTTTTCGCGCAGTTCCACGTCCAGGTTGGAGAACGGCTCATCCAGCAGCAGCAGGCGCGGTCGGGGGGCGAGCGCACGGGCCAGCGCGACGCGCTGTTGCTGGCCACCGGAGAGTTGGTGCGGATGGGCGTGGGCTTCGTGGCTGAGACCAACCAGCGCCAGCATCTCCGCCACCCGCTGGCGCCGCTCGGTTGCGGACAGCGCATGCAGGCCGAAGGCGACGTTTTTCTCGACGCTGAGGTGCGGGAACAAGGCGTAATCCTGGAACACCAGCCCGACCCGGCGTTGCTCCGGGCTCAGGTGGCAAGCGGGCGCGGTTGTTGTGGTGGTGGTGGCCACGACTTCGCCGCCGATGCGAATCTCACCCGCCGACAGTTGCTCGAACCCTGCGACCAGCCGCAGCGCGGTGGTTTTGCCACAGCCCGAGGGGCCCAGCAAACAGCCAATCTCGCCCGGCGCGAGCGAAAAAGACACATCCGAGAGCACCGGTTTGGCCCCGTAGGACTGGGCAACGTGGTTAAGTGCGAGCATCGCTGTGTTTTACCAGTAAAAAAATGGGCAGCAGCCCGACCAGACAGATCGCGACGGCGGGCAAGGCGGCGCGTTCCCACTCGCTCTCGGCCGTCATCTCAAAAACCCGGGTGGCCAGCGTGTCCCAACCGAAGGGGCGGGTCATCAGCGTGATCGGCAACTCCTTCAGGATGTCCACAAAGGCCAGGGCAGCAGCGGCCAGCAGGGGCGCACGCAGCAGCGGCAAGTGCACACGCGACAAGCGCTTCAGGCCGGTGCTGCCGAGCACCTGGGCCGCTTCGTCCATGGTGCGGGTGATGCGGGCCAAGCCGCTTTCCACCGGACCAAAACCAACGGCCAGAAAGCGGGCGCAATAAGCCAGCAACATCACGGCCAGCGTGCCGCCAAAAATTTGGCCGATCTCCTGGCCGGTCCAGCTGCGCCAGGCGTCGATCAGCAGGTTGTCCAGCGCCGCCACCGGGACGTAAAAGCCGACCGCCAGCACCGCGCCGGGCAGCGCATAACCGATGGTGGCCAGCCGGGCGGTGAGCTGCATGGCGGGCGTGGGATACAGGCGCTGGGCATACCCCAGGGCCAGCGCCAGACTGACGACCAGCGCCGCGCCCAGGGCCGCCAGCAACAGGGAATGCCCGGCAAAAGCCAGGTAGCGCGCATCCAGATCGGTGGCCACGATGTGGCTGGCCCAGAGCAGCAATTGCACCATGGGCACCATAAAGGCGAGCAGAAAAACAAGGGCCGCGCACAAGGTTGCCAGCGTGGCAGCGGTGCCGCGCAGGCGAATGCGCTGCGCCCCGCCACTGCCGCGCGCCGAGGTGGCGTAGCTGCGGCGGTTGCGCGAGAGTTGTTCCAGCGTCACCAGTGCCAGCACGAAAAAAACCAGAATGGTGGCGAGTTGGCTGGCTGCGGGCAGCGAGAACATCGAAAACCAGGCTTTGTAGATGGCGGTGGTGAAGGTGTTGTAGTTAAACACCGCGACGGTGCCGAAATCAGCCAGCGTCTCCATCAGCGCCAGACTCAGACCCGCGACGATGCCCGGGCGCGCCATCGGCAAGGCAATTTTAAAAAAGGCACGCCAGCGGCTGACGCCGAGGGTTTGCGCCGCTTCCAGCAGGCGCCGGCCCTGGCCCTGGAAGGCGGTGCGGGCGGTCAGGTACACATAGGGATAAAGCGCCAGCACCATGATCAGAATGACGCCGCCACGGGACCGGATCGGCAGGGCGCCGATGCCCCAGGTGGCGCGCAGCCAGGTTGGCAGCACGCCGGTGAAGTCCAGCAGACCGATCCACACAAAAGCCGTGACGTAGGCGGGTAAGGCCAGCGGTAACAACAAGGCCCAGGCGAAGAACGCGCGGCCCGGAAATTCACACGCCGCCGTGAGCCAGGCCAGGCCGGTGCCCAGCACGGTGACACCCACGCCCACACCCAAGGCCAGCCAGAAGGTGTTGACCAGCAACTCCGGCAGCACATACCGCCAGAGATGATCCCAGATCGCCTGATCCGGGTTCAGCATGGCGCTCGCCACCACGACCACGGGAATCAGGGTCAGCAAGGCCAGCCCGATGGCGGTGGCTCTGGGGCCGAAGCGGCTAAGCGCCTTCTGGGCGTTGATCATCCGGCGGGGTTTGCCAACGGCTTATTTGAAACCGGCCCGGTCCATCAGCATCACCGCTTTGGCCTGCAAGGCCCCGGCTTGCGCGACATTGATCAGGTTGGGTTTGAAGGTGCCCCAAGCGGCGACGGTGGCGTCGGCCTTCACTTTGGGATTGGCGGGGTATTCCAGATCGACATCGGCATACAGGTTTTGCGCCGTTTCCGACGACAGCCATTCCAGCAGCTTGATGGCGGCGGCTTCGTGCTTGGCATAACGGGTCAGGCCCGCGCCCGAGATATTGACATGAACACCAGCGGCGGCGTTGGACAGTTTCTGGTTCGGCCAGAAAATGGCCAGTGGCAGGTCTGGTTTCTTCGCGATCAGGCGGCCGAAGTAGTAGGTGTTGACCACCGTGACATCGCACAACCCTGCGGCCACGGCTTCCATCGCCAGGGTATCGTCCGGGAACGGGGCGGTGGCTAGGTTGGCGACCCAGCCGCGCACGATCTGTTCGGTTTTCTCTTCGCCATGCTCAGACATCATCATGCCCACCAGCGACTGGTTGTAAACCTTTTTGGAGGTGCGCAGGCACAGGTGCCCTTTCCATTTAGGGCTGGCCAGGTCTTCATAGGTGGCGAGTTCACCAGGCTTGACCTTGTTGCGGTTGTACACCAGGGTACGCGCCCGCACCGACAGGCCAAACCACTTATTGGCCGGATCGCGCAGATGTGCCGGGATGTTGGCGGCGAGCACCTTGGAATTGACCGGCTTGAGCAAGTCCTCTTGCGCTGCTTGCCAGAGGTTGCCGGCATCCACGGTCATGAACAGATCGGCGGGGGTGTTGCGGCCTTCGGCTTTGAGGCGCGCCATCAGCGGGCCTTCCTTGTCGGTCGCGAACTTGACCTGCACGCCGGTTTCCTTGGTGTAGGCATC
>NZ_JBAWYV010000205.1:0-4595 GCF_037143375.1 Rhodoferax sp.
GTCAGATTTAACTCCCGCTGAAATTGGTGCGCGAATGGAGCGTCGAAAATACGAGCGATTGAATCAGCAATATAAGCGATGGATGGAATTGTGTACATTACGAGAAATTGATGCGGATATATATGCAGAGTATTTGGTTTCTCGAAAGTTGCCTGACATCTCAGTTTGCATTGATCATAGAAACTCGCATGCAAATTTGCTTGTGGATACCCTGGATAGTTTTGCAAGTTGTTTAGGACAACCGGCGTCCCTGACAATTTTTAGCGATATGGCGGCGCCTGTTGAGGTGGATGAAGACTCCAGCATTCGCTGGGTAGTTGTTCCCACGAATGGCGCAATTCCTAGTGGAAGTTTCGAGGGCGTCGAAACGGATTGGCTCCTTCTGGTGAAGTCCGGAACACGGATAGCCCCGCAAGGACTTGTTGAGTGGGCCCTGTCCACAAAGCAATGGCCCGATGCCAAACTTATCTACGCAGATGAAGACTGTTGGTCGTTGGACGGTGAAAGAAGCTACCCGAACTTTAAGTCTGATACGAATATTGAATTGCTGCGGTGTACCAACTACCTTGGCAATGCTGTATTGCTACATTCCCAGTATTGGGCGGAGTCCAATTTTCCCTTAACGGGTGCGGCTGTTTACGGGCATGCCTTGCAATTGATTGATGTTTTTGGAAAATCAGGTATAGGGCATGTTGATACTGTCCTTTCATTCTCGTCCGCTCAAATTACTGCAGAAATGGAAAACCAGGAGTTCATCGCTGCCTCCAAGGTGCTACAAGATAGCGGACTGGCGCAGCGAGTTCATCCTCAATCCAGGTTGGGTACCTGGTTGGTCGAGTTCCCCACTAATCCTGAAATCAAAGTTAGTCTTGTGGTTTCAAGTGGGTTCCAGGCTGGCTATTTGCGTAGCCTGGTTGAATCTGTTCAACGATTTACTCAGACTAATTTGACGGAAATCATTGTAGTGACAAATCCTGCACAGGTTTCTGAAGTTGAATATGCACTGAGTGATGTGCCACTTGAGTTTCCTTTGCACATTGTTTCGCTCCATCAGGAGCTATATAACCATGCGCGTGCTCTAAATGCAGGCGTCGCTAAAGCCCATGGCGACTTGATACTGGTGTGCGACGACGATACTGAAATATTGCATGCTGGCTGGCTAAGCCCATTGATCGGAATCATTCAGCAGCCGGACGTGGCTTGCGTGGGACCTCGCCTGATGGCGAACAGAGGATCGGACGCACGTGTGGTGGGGGGGCCGATGGTGCTTGGCATTGGCGGAACTGCCGCGCCCTATAACGGCGAAGAAGGCCGATTGGAAGAGACTGGGGTGTATTCGCGCCTCCAGTTGACGCAGGATGTGAGTGCAGTTGCAGGACATTGCTTTTTGTTTCGTCGTACTGATTGGCAGTCAATAGACGGTTTTGATGAAGTGAATTTTGGTCTTTGGTTCCCTGTTCTTGACTTCTGCATACGCTTATCCAAACTGGGTAAACGTCACGTTTGGACTCCTCAAAGCAATGTTCTACATCATGGTGGCAAAACGGTTGGTGCCGTTATTCGTGACATGCGAGTCAAGCTTCGGCTTGCGGATTGCGAGTTGACAGAAAAAGATGCTTTGCTGGTGAAATGGTCAAGGGAGTTGGCCGCCGATCCTTGTTACAACAGGCATCTTTCGCTCTCTACCCCATTTGATATCGAGGACGTCGTCGTCGTGGACTGGCAACCCAAGCGGCGTGACAGACCTCGGTTGATTGCCATGCCTTTGACTAGTGGAGCCGGACAGTATCGGGTTGTTGAGCCTATGAATGCATTGCAGGATGCCAGTCTGGCACAAACTTGTGTGGTCTTGCCTCATAGAAGAAACGTGAGTCGAATATTGCAACCATTGGAACTAGTCCGCGCTGCGCCTGATCGATTGATATTGCAGCACTCGGTAGATGATGCGCAACTGGGCTTGACGGAAAAATACCGATTGGTAATGCCCGATCTGGAAATCATTCAGATGGTGGACGATTTATTGGGGGATGTGCCTGTCAAGCACCCGAATCGCAATTTCCAGACCCGTGAAGGCCATCAGCGAATGGCTCAGGCCTTGAGGCAGTCCGATATATTGGTGGTTACCACGGAGCCGTTGCGTGCTCATTATCAAAAATATGTGAAGGATGTCCGGTTGGTGCCTAATACGCTTGGCAAGCAATGGGCTGGATTGCGCAAATCCACCGAGGCACGCGAAAAGCTACGGGTCGGATGGGTGGGTGCTGCTCAGCACAAGGGTGATCTGGATTTGATTGCTGAAGTGGTACGACAACTTGCGTCTGAGGTGGACTGGGAATTTATGGGTATGTGTACCGATGAAATAAGGCCGCACCTTAAAGAGTTTCACGGATATGTAAGCATTTCCGAATACCCGGTAAAAGTTTCGGAGCTTGATCTTGATATTGCTATTGCTCCTTTGGAAGACAATATATTCAATGAATGCAAAAGCAATTTGCGCTTGCTTGAGTATGGGGCCATGGGCTGGCCGGTGGTTTGTTCAGATGTCTTCCCCTACAGAGCCGATGAGCCACCGGTAATACGATGCTCCGATGACGTAGGCGAGTGGGTACGCGCGCTGCGGAGCCTCATTGGAGACAAAGGGCTTCGACTCAGCATGGGCTCACAACTTCATGAGTGGGTCAGCTCCAAGTACTGTTTGGATGGAATGGTGACAAATTGGAAAGAATGTTTGCTTGACTAGCTGCGCGTCATAAAGTTCTTGTTAGCTTGGTCGATATGTAAGAGACTAGCTCACCGGACTAAACATGACAACATCTCAAGCGCGCGCTGCATCAGCCTATGCATCGGTTAATCTCGATAGCCGGGCCAACTCCTCTGGTGGTGTTGATTTGGTCATCTTGCTGATTGAAGGTGTGTTGGATCGCATCAAACTTGCTAAGTTGGCAATTGCTCAGCGCGATGTCATGCAAAAGATCAAACACCTCAACAAGGCACTCGAAATTATTGGCGATGGTTTGCGAGCACATCTGGATGTGAAATCCGGCGGTGAGATAGCCTTGAATCTGGATGATTTGTACTCCTATTGCTCAGTGCGTCTCCTGCATGCGAATTCAAAAAATGATGTGCATGCGTTAGATGAAATCTGTAATCTTCTTAACCCTCTTTTGGGAGCTTGGATCACGGTTCGTAGTGGTGCGAACGGAAGTGCAGACAGTGCCGTTCAATCGCTTGCAGACGTAACCCGGTCACTGAAAAGCGCAGTCCCAAGCATGCAGCGTTTGTACGGATCCAGTGCCTACGCGAGCCATTCTGCGCGGGGAGTCTGATCATGAACATGAGCTTGTTGGGCTACTACCACGCCATTGAAGAAAGTAGCCGCATGATGCTTGACGCCGCCAAGTCTGAAGACTGGGAAGGTGTTGTTCGGTATGAAAGTAGTTGCGCCGTTTTGATTGAACAACTTCGCTACTGCGCAAAATCCGAAGTTCTCGACCCCGTTTCACGACAGGAAAAGGCGCATATCATGCGGAGAATTTTAAGAAACGACGCGCAAATTCGCTACTTGGCTGAACCTTGGTTGGCTCATTGCGAACTAGGCTTCGAGAATAGGCCGATGCTGCATTAATGCCCTAGACATCAACTTCTGAAGGTCTCTTTAGAGTTGTGATGGGCTGGTTAACCTTACGTTGAAGGCCTGAGTTTGATCCGCATCAAACCAAGGCTACTTTTCGCACTTTTGGTAAAGCTGGAATTGGCTTACCAACCGCCCCTTAAGTTTTAATTCGCTTTGTCGATAAAGAAGGATAGTCGTAATCCGTATTCGGTTGCGCTTTGGGCTCTTGCTCAAACAGATTAATTTGTGCCTGATTGGGGGGCTCTAATGGCGTCGTATTTCCTTGGCATTTCAACGGCGAATGTTGCCGTGTTGTCGACAAATCAGTTAAGTAACCTAACAACTGCGGATTTTGTTGGCATCGCCACCGACCAATTACAGGCTCTTACGTCTTATCAGCTGGCGTCCCTTTCAACGGCGCAGGTTATTGCCTTAACGACCACTAGTATTGGTGCGTTGAAGACAAGCCAAATAAGTCTCGGCCTAACGACCAAGCAAATCGCGGCACTGACGACCGCGCAGGTGCAGCAGGGTCTGACGACGGCACAGGTTCAAAGCCTGAGCACCGACCAGGTTGTGGCGCTGACCACAGGCCAGGTGATGGCGCTGAGCACGGCGCAGATCCAGCAGGGTCTGAGCACGGGCCAGATAGCTGCGATGGAGACACGAGATGTCGCAGCATTGACGACGGCACAGATTGCAGCGCTGAGCACGACGCAGGTGCAGCAGGGCTTGACCACGGCACAAATCGTGGCCCTGACGACACAGCAGGTACAGCAGGGCCTGACCACGGCGCAGATTCAGCAGGGTCTGAGCACGACGCAGGTTGCGGCGATGGAGACGCGGGATGTGGCGGCGCTGACGACGGCGCAGGTGGCCTCTTTGAGCACGGTGCAGGTGCAGCAGGGGTTGACGACAGCACAGGTGGCGGCACTGACGACCGCGCAGGTGCAGCAGGGTCTGACGACGGCACAGGTTCAAA
>NZ_JBAWYV010000206.1:0-4593 GCF_037143375.1 Rhodoferax sp.
AAACCGTCGTCATTGGAAATAAGAATTTTCATAGTCAAACTGAGTTAACTTTTATTGTAGAGGCGACCTGCAGGGTTGGTGACAGGCAAAAAAATGCCCGCGCTAGGCGGGCAGTTTCAGGTTTTAGCCCATGAATCAGGTAGGCAACGCGACCTTGTTGTCAACGCTGTACTGGTAATCCTTGAAGATGTGCTCGGCGCTCAGTTGCTGGTAGCTGCCATCGGCCAGACGCGTGGTGGTGTCTTTCAGACGGTAGGTGGTGGAGCCACAGGTCCAGCAGTTGTAGTTGCGCATGTGGGTGCACAGGCAGGTTTTGTCCATGACCTTGAGCGTTTTCAGGTCCGGGTTCAACAGCACTTCGCGGTTGTAGGCCGTAATGTAGGCGCAGCCGCCATTGCCATCAAGCAAGTAGCCATACGACTCGCAGCCAGGGCGGATACCAGAACCGATGGCGGGCGTGCTTTTCAGCATGCGCATCGGGTAACCGGTGGGCGAAATGGTGTTGACGATGATGTCTTCTTCGCTGGCCTTGAAGTACTCTTGCTTGGCTTTGTCGGTCAAACCGCACTCGTTGGCCACGGTAAACCGGGTGGCCACTTGTACGGCGGCCGAGCCACCTTCGAGGAACGACACCGCATCGCTGCCGGTAAAGATGCCACCCGCGGCAATCACCGGAATGTCCAGCTGCTCGGTTTTCAGGAAGGTAATGACTTCAGCACAGATGGTGGCCAGGTCGTACTGCGCCCAGTCCATGCCAAAACCCAGGTGACCACCGGCCAGCGGGCCTTCGACGACCACGAAATCAGGGTAACGGTTCAGGCGTGCGTTCTTGCGCAGGAAGAGTTGCAGCGCCCGTACCGACGACACGATGATGCCCAGCTTGGCATCGCGAAACCGGGGGTGATCGGCCATCAGGCCAAATGAGCCCAAATGCAGGCCCGCGCTCAAGGTGATGCCGTCAATACCAGCGTCCAAAGCGGCGGTCATTCGCACCTGCAGCGTTTCGCGCGGGGCGTTCATGGTCAGCTTTTCCATGCAATTGACAAACACCAAGCCTTCGCCTTTTTTGGCGGTCATGGTAGCGCCAACGTGCCGCTTGGTGGCCTCAGCGACCTCGCCCAGGTCAAACTTGATGCTGGACTTGTCAGAGTTGTCGATGTTGTACTTATAAAGGCGGGTCTTTTCTTTGACAAAACTGGTGTCAAAGCGCCGGTCCGACACGTCGGAGATCATGGCGTCGGAAATATGCCCGATACCGCCCAAGCGCGCGGCTTCGAGCGCCAGTTCGGCGGTGGAAATATCAACGCCCATGCCACCAATCATGATCGGCACGTACTCTTTTTTTCCGAACTTCAGGCGAAAGTCATCAACACGTTTCATCAAATTCCTTGGGGGCAAATCTCAAGCCAGAACAGCTTTACAGGGCAGAATTCTACCCCGTCACTACCTCAGATTTGCTGGCTGGACAATTCCCCTGCCCGGTTTGAGTACATCACGCGGGCATCGAGTTTTTCGACTTGAACTCGCGCTTGGCGGCTACCATAAACATTTAATTTGAGCCACTCAAATTCTGCAGTTAATTGACTCTCGTCAACGATTTTTATATGCCACACCCGTTGCTCCGCGTTCCAGCGGTAAGCGCGGGCTTTGAGCAGGTCTTTGGCTTCAAACGGCGCTCCGGTCGCTTGCAGGCGGTAGCTCGGCTGGCGGCTGGCCGCGATGATTTTGGCCAGACCACTCAGCCCGGTGGTGGGCAACGGCTCACCCAAGACCGCCAGCAGCGCATGGCAATCGACCTCGGCGCGGTGAGCCTCGTAAAACCAGCCTTTTTCCAGCGCCAGATACTCCAGCTTGGCCGAGCCCTGGCCTTCCTTTTTCCAGTCAATATCAGCAAACGAGCAACCCCAGGGCAATTTGGCAAACGCAGGGATGCGTGACTCACAAAAAGGGCGGTCAAACCCGGCGTTGTGGGCAATCACCAGATCAGCCCCGGCCAGCATGGCCGCAATTTTGGTCTCGTCCAGATGTTTGCCTCGCACCATTTCTGTGGAAATGCCGGTGATGGCCTCAATTTCTTTGGACACCGGCATGCCTGGGTCTTCCAGCTCGTCATAGACCAAAACCTCGCCCACCGGCAAGCCGGTGGCGGTGTCCACATCGACTTGCAGCATGGCCAACTCGATGATTTTGTCTTTGGCGTGGTCCAGGCCGGTAGTCTCGGTGTCAAGCACCAGCACCCGCAGGGTCGGGCCCAGCGCTGCTCGGTCAAACTTCAATACGGGCTGCAAACGGCGCAAGACACGGTAGTCAGGATGATTGGCCAAGGCAGCGGCCATGTCTTCGGGGCTCAGGGTTACGGGAAGTTGGGGCGTGGCTGCACGGCGTGGTTTGGTCATGGCTTTAGGCTTGAGCGGTTGACTTGTCGCAGGTGAAGGGGCATCAAAGTCAAGCGGAAATTGCGGATCGGTCACGGGAAGCTTTCGGGTCATATTGAGTCAGGCCAGCATTACACCGCACTCTGATGCCCAGCCACCACAACCCGGTTTAGGTTATCGGGTAAATTGGGCGCATGACCTCCCCTCTTCAATCCCCTGCCCTGCGCCCGCTCAAGGGCACCCGTGTCGTCAGTCTGGCACTCAACCTGCCCGGCCCGGCCGCCCTGATGCGCTGCCGGCAAATGGGCGCGACCTGTGTCAAGCTGGAGCCGCCTCCACCGGTCGGATCAGCCCCCGGCGCCTCGGGCGACCCCATGAGCTGGTACAAACGGGCCGCTTATGACGAGATGCACCAGGGGGTTCGCGTGGGCGTGGCCGACCTCAAGACTGAAAAAGGCCAAAAAACCCTGCACCGGGAACTGGCCAAGGCCGATATTTTGATCACCTCATTTCGCCCGTCGGCCTTGCGAAAACTGGGTCTGGAATGGAAAGTTTTGCACAAGCTCTACCCCGCCCTGTCGCTGATCGCGATTGTGGGCGCACCCGGCGACCGCGCCGATGAACCCGGCCACGACCTCACCTACCAGGCCGAAAGCGACTTGGTGACAGGGCTGGATTTGCCGCCCACCTTGTACGCCGACATGGGCGGCTCGCTGATGACCTCGGAGGCTGTGTTGCAGGCGATGCTGGTGCAAAGGCAAAAAGGCAAAGGCAGTTACCTCGAAGTGGCGCTTTCTGAGGCCGCGGCTTATCTGGCCTTGCCGCGCGCCTGGGGCGTGACCCAAGACGGTGAAGCGGTCGGTGGCGGCCATGCCGGTTACCGGGTCTACCCGTGCAAAGACGGCCGTGTGGCAATGGCGGCGCTGGAGCCCCACTTTGCCAAGGCGCTGTGCGCCGTGGCTGGGGTGACCGATGCCAGCATTGAGTCGATGATGTCACTCGCTACCCGCCAAGTAATTGCGGACTATCTGCTGACCAAGACCCGCAAAGTGCTCGACAAGCTCTCTCTTGAAAAAGACATTCCGCTTTACACACTGCCTCAGTCATAGCTGCCTAAAGACGTATTTGGCCAAGTGGCTTTGGCGACATTGGCAGGTAAACTTCATCACAACCGAGCATCACGGCGGCGGCCATGGTACGGTCGAGCAACAGATCTAGCGAAAGGACGATTACTTGCACGCGGGATGGAAACTGGGGTGGATAAATCATTTCCTGAATGCCTGAGTGACCCACAAAGTAAAGTCTTGCTAGCTGATTCAGTTTGTAACTACGACAGCTAATCGCATATCTGGCGCGCGAAATGACCCAACTTCATGTCAACATGATGTTTTTTCACTATTTCAACCATAGTAGATGGGCCATCCAACAAAGGTCTTGGTTTCTGTCACAATTTCCCCACTTTTCTTTTACCCGTTAGTTAACTGGAACTTTGCCAAACCGTCTGCCCAGACGAAAAGCCTTCAGCACTGACCTCAAACAACCAAGGATTCACATGGCCAGCGAACTTATCAAACACGTATCTGACGCTTCTTTTGAAGTCGATGTTCTTCAATCTGCCCTGCCGGTCTTGGTGGATTACTGGGCCGAGTGGTGCGGTCCCTGCAAGATGATTGCACCCATCCTGGACGAAGTGTCCACGGCGTTTGAAGGCAAGCTGCAAGTCGCCAAGATGAATGTCGATGAAAACCGTGACATCCCAGCAAAATTCGGCATTCGCGGCATTCCAACACTTATGTTGTTCAAAGGCGGCCAACTGGCTGCCACTAAGGTCGGCGCCATGAGCAAAGCCCAGATGACTGCGTTTATCGAACAACAACTGGCCTGATCTACCGGAAAATGCTCACATGGCAGTGGTTTACCCTGCCAATAGTGCAACCCCATCAGAGTTTCCCTTGTATTTCGCACACAATTTCAACGCTGATCACCTATCGTCCAGGCACAGCATTAAATTTCTTCAATATTTCCTGTCATAATTCTGCGTGTTCGCTGCCTCCCACCCCGAGGCGGTCCGATTTCCCGGTTTAGAACATTGAGGTTGAGGCTACCCTGCCGCCTCACCACCAAACCTCCCCCCGTATTTCGTTCAACTCCCTTTTGGGTCATTCCATGCACTTAAACGAACTCAAGGCACTGCACGTGTCCGAAGTCCTCAAGCAAG
>NZ_JBAWYV010000207.1:0-4570 GCF_037143375.1 Rhodoferax sp.
ATACGGGAATGGTTGGTGCGCGAATGAATCCGAAATTTTCCGTTGAGGGCATTGATGTTGTTCTTCATCCACTGGATATAGTATCCGTTGCATTGGATCAACTGGGAGAATGCATTGGTTCACTTTCCGAGCAGGGGCAGATAATTACAGACGCCCTAGATGAGTTGTTCACGCGGTCCTGGGGATAGTCCCGATTCCTCCAACACAGCAAAGCAAATGAAACTCGATCTAGAACCCACGTGGCTACGGAACTGCTGGCCGAGCATCATGGACTCAAACTGGTGACAGATGGTCGCACCTCCAGCCAGATTTCTCTGAAACTCTTTTCTTCATGACTTTATGGGGTTTTTAAAATTGATGTTTGTCTGCTGTCAGAGGAGTTGCTAAATGCTCGCTGGTGTGCGCCTCAGGTTTGAGGGTCACTTGAAGACGCTGCTTAAAAAATTGATCACTGCCTTGCCCGCAGCCTCGCGTGCCTGAGTGTTGCCTTGGACGCTGGCACCTTTGTCGGCACAGAGTTCGCGGGTGATGTCTTTGACCCTGCCCGGGGGCAGCGCTTCGCCGGTGCGACGGTCACGGGTTTTGAGGTCCAGCAGGTCAAACTCCAGCGGGCAGCCCTCTTTGGTTTTGGTGTTTAACGGCAGGTTCACGTGTCGGGTGCTGTCCAAGTCAAACTTGTGGCCAGCACCAGGCAGCACCACAAATTCGCTGGGTGTTCCTGCCGCAGCAATACGCTGCGAATAGACGCGGCAGTCACTCATGGGTGCATAGTCGTCTTTGTCACCATGCACAAACAGCATCGGCTCGGGGCTGAACGCGCCCGGCTTGGCGGCGATGGCCAGCTGACCCGCGCAGCCACCGCTGTACAACGCCACATGAGCGGCAAAGCGCAAGCCCGCTGGGGCAGAGCCCTTGACAATGGGCACCGCGCCGCTACGCACGGCCGTGATGCCACCGCGTGAGAAACCCATGACAGCGATGCGTTTCGGGTCAATCCGCGGGTGGCTGGCCAGCATGCCCAATGCGGCAAATGCATCGGCCGTGTCGGCGGCAAACGGCACCTGGCTCTGGTCTTCGCCGGTGGACTTGACCCCGCGCGGGCTGAAGACGTCGATCACGAAAACCGCGATGCCCTGCGCGTTAAGCAGTTTGGCCCAGTAAGTCAGCTGTTCCGGGTAAACGCCGCCCGAGCCGTGCACCATCACTACGGCGGGTAGCCTGGTGCTTTCAGGCGCATTGGGCGGCAGTAGCAATTCACCCTGCGCCGTGGCTGGAGGCCGAGGTCGATGGGCGTCAATCAGGTCAAGCACCGTGGCTGGTGTGCTTGACGCGTAGCTGTACAACCCGTTGCCAGGGCCGCTTTTGAAATCCGTTACGGCCAGTGTGTGTTGCGCCAGGCTGACGCCGCTGCCAAGGCAAAACCCCATACCTGCCAAGAGACACCGGCTCCAATGCGTCAACATGATTCACCCCTAATAAGTCAAGAAAACCAAGCGCAAACGCGTTGCGCACCAGCCTTTTTTACAAGCCAATAAATCATATTCTTGTGCAGAAATACTCGCAAGGCTGGTGGGTGAATGGCCGGTGGAAAGTTGTCAGTCGAATGATTAATGTCAATTTCCAGCGTTGCCCGGTCCGGAGGTGCATAGCCGTTTGTTATTCAACCAGAAAAGGTTACAACAGCCAGTGCTCAAGGCTTTGCACCGACCTCATGGATCATGATTAAATTTTGTCCCGCTTCCTTAGACCAATACATCCCGGTATCGGGCCACTTCAGCGCCGCACTTTTGCTCAGTCCGTCGCTAACAAAAGCCACCGCGCCAGTGCTGGCTTTCCCCGACCGCGGGATTGAACAGCTGGATTCCAATATTCGGCCTGGCTGCTTAGGACATGACGAAGTCTGCCATGAGCAGCCGTTGAGCGTCCTCAAAAATCATAAAACCAGCTTACCCGGAAGCTGGCAATGGCGGCAGTCGGGTAACGCTGCCTTGCAGGTTCACGTTTTCTCCATTTCTGACATTCAGCCCACATACAGCGACAGCGCGGCCAAAGGCTGACGCAGGTCGTGGCTGGCTATAGCCAACAGCGCTACTTGGTGCGGTTGGCGTGGTCCGTCACCAAGCGGGCGCTCTGCATCTCCTCATTTTTCTCCTGCAACAGCAGATCCAAGGGTGTGCGCTCTGTCACGTCGCGGGCGGCGGCAAACACACCCTGCAGGTTGCGGTCGCGGTCGTGAATAGTAGTAGCGTTGTAAGACACCACGGTTTCTTTGCCATTTCTGGCACGCACAATCAACTCGTAGTTGCTTATTTTTTGACCGATCAGCACCAAATTATTCACCACCTCAGCCCGATCGGGGTCGGTGAAATACTTTTTGAGCGGCGAGCCAATCAACTCGTCGCGGGTGCAATCGGTCAGCAACTGCATTTGCTTGTTGACGTCGGTGATGATGCCCGCCGGGTCAGTGGTGATGAGCGCGTCAATATTGGCTTCAATCAGGGAGCGGGTGTAAAACTGCTGATCGCGCAAGCGCTGGTCGAGTTTCATTTTCTCAATTTCAATCAACTTGCGAGCCGTGATGTCCCTCGTAATACCAATGAAATGGGTCAATATTCCTTGTGTATCCAGCACTGGCGAGATCGTCAAGTCGTTCCAGAATACGCTGCCGTCCTTGCGGTAATTGAGTATCTCGCCGGCGAAGTAAGTGAGGGTTTCCCGGGCCATGCGAATTTCGGCGACGGTCTTCGGATCAGTACGTGGTCCCTGAACAAAAAGGCAAGTGTGACCCAGGATTTCTGATTCATCAAACCCCGTGATAGCCATGAACGCATCATTCACAGAGACGATGAGACCATCAGCGCTAGAGATCAGTACGCCTTGCGACACAGCCTTGAGGGCCAAGTCGCTCACGCGCAGTTTTTCGTCAGCCTGCTTGCGCACTGTGATGTCGGTTAACGTGACGCCCACGATCGGCGATCCATCTGGTGTTCTGCAACGCGACTCCAGAATCACCGTGACCGTGCTGGCGTCAGCGCGCTTGACCTCAAGTTCACAGCTCAGTGTGGCATCGGACTGCAGCGTGCGTTTGAAGTGCAGATGCCAGCGGTCCGCGTGCTTTTGTATCAGGTGCCGCGCAAACGGTTGACCATACAAATGCTTTTTACTCTGTCCCAGCAGAGTTGCTGCGGCAAAGTTGGCTTCAGTGATGCGGCCTTCGTGCGACAGTGTGAGATAGCCCACGGGGGAAAATTCGTAGAGGTCGCGGTCGCGGTTCCTAGACTGCTCCAACGCGAGGTGCATGCACCGCATCTCCTCGTTCTGCACCTCCAATTCGGCTTTGAGCACGTGAAGCTCATGCATGACCACGTCCGGTAATCGGGAATCAAGACTCGGCTTCAATATCGAAGTGAGTTGATCGTCGCAAATTTTCCGCAGTACAGTGGCGCGGAGATGCTCTTCTTTGTAGCCAGAATTCATAATCGGATTACCGACTAAGGCTGACGAACTGGCAGCACACGCCCGATGCAAGGCGGCCAATACGGGCAGAGAACACGACAGCGTGTGACATCCCTGGACTGTGTCTGAGCGAGCAGGTAAAAGTCGAACTGAATTGAGGCATTTTTTAGGCCTTTGTTCTTTAATTGCAGAGGGCAGTGCAGTAATGGCCCCAACTGGGACTCCCTGCAATCATAGTAGCCATGTTTCACCGAAACTCAGGATTTTTTGATTTTTATCATGCTGCACTGAGTTGAAATATTGGAGCGAAAACATCAAGGACTGTTTCTCGCAATGGCAATCCGTTCGTCCATGCGTTTTGAGTCTGCGTAAGGCTGGCCTCGGTCGTTGACGGCATGGCAGTCTGTGTTTGACCGAATAAGAACAATTTCAATGTTGAAGAAGTGATCCTCAAGCGAGCGTATCCATGACAACGTCGAAAATTTCGCGAACAACGTTGCCATTTTTAGTTTTTTCGTGTCAACCAACAGATTTACGATTCAATGTGATGCAAACGCCGGGGTAACTGGCATGAGAAAAGTCGCTGAATTGGATGGCACTGAAGCTGACCGTGGCGAACGACTCTTCACGCTGCCTTGCAGGTCCACGTTTTCCTCCATTGCAGCCGTTCGGTTTGACGGCAGCTTAGGAGAAAAGTGGCTGACTCAAGAATATCTCAGATGACATTGGGTTTCACGAAGTGACTGCCGGTTAGCTGTCATTTTGTGCAGAGGAGTTTTAATGTCTATCGAAAGGTTAAATACACTGACTTCATCCGTGTTTTTTTTGAGGTCTTTGAAGATTGGTTTTCATCAGGGGCGAGCAATGGCCGCAACCCAACTACTGGGTGAAACCCCGGTGCGCCGGGCAAACGCTCGTGCAAACGCGTTCTCATTGGAGTAACCCACGGCAGGTGCAACAGCTTTCAAAGGCTTGCCGCGTTTGAGCAAGCCCTGCGCGATGCTGATGCGCCAGTCGGTTAGATAGTCCATGGCGGTAGCCCCCACAACGTCCAAAAATTGCTTGGCGAATCGTGAACGAGACATGGCGGCAACACCCGCCAGTGTTTCAAGCG
>NZ_JBAWYV010000208.1:0-4343 GCF_037143375.1 Rhodoferax sp.
ACTCGCACAACCGGTCGTCATCGTGGTGCCGTGATCAAACGCAGAGCCGCTGAACTTGGCGTTTATCGTTGTGACCGGCGTGCTTGCCATACTGGAGCCCGTCCCCACGTGGCAACTCACACAATCCAGACCACCCAGCGCTACGTGTGAGTCAGATGGACCAACGAGTGAAGGCAACATGGTGGGCATGGAGTACTTCGCCGCATTTGCGGCGCTGTGACACTGCGCGCAGTTGGTGTCTGTCGTCGATGGGCCATTAGCATGAATTGCGGTGATTGTCGGCATCACCGAGAAATCAGTACCTATATGGCACGTACCACAGGCTGCTGCGGTAGGAATATGGTTGCCAGGCTTGATGATGTTGTTCGGATCAAAAGAATATCCGGCGTGGCACTGAGCACAATCGCCACTATTTATTCCGGGATGCGACGGATCTGCCACATTGAATTGACCAGGCGCATTTTGCGGACGCGTCTGGAAGCCCAAATTACCGTTTATCGCGTAATTTGGCATATCTACACCCAACCAAACGGCATTAGCTTCATGACACGAAGCGCAATTACCGGTTGACCCACCGTGAATCATGGCTGCTGTCGGCGCAGGCAACTGGAAACCCGTTCCTGGACCCGTTGTTTTAAGGGCCATAGGCGACATCGTTCCAGAAGGTGTACTACTTAAATGGCAACTTTCGCATTTGGTTGTTGTTGGCAAATGTGAATTGGGGCCAGGACTGCTGCTGGAGGGCATCACTACGATGCTGCTCACACCATAAAAACTACTGGAAACAACATTGGGTCCATGACATGCTTCGCATCCAGAAACTATGTTTTTGTGGCTCATCAGCCCTCCACCAAACGATGTGAACCCGTTTGTCTTAGATGCTTGATGGCAGGTATCGCAGCCGACTGCGGCCGCATTGGGCAAGTGCCCGCTGGGCATTCCCTTGGCACGCAAGTTGTCATGGCAAGAAGCGCAGGCAAAGGTTCCCGTGTTGAGAATTGTGTGATCGAACTTGATCGCAGGCATAAAACCGGTGGTGTTATGGCAAGCGCCACAACTCAAATTGGTAGGAATGTGAGAGACCGGCTTACCCTTTACCGTATCAAAATTGCCGTTATGGCAACTCAGGCAAGTCGCTTCCTGCACATTCACATGGCTAAAAACAACGCCTGCAAAGCTCGTAGAAGATGCGGCATGGCAGGTATCGCAAGCAGCTGTACCCGGAATGTGATTGACTGGCTTGGCAATCGCTCCACGCGGGTTGTTTTGAACGTGGCAGGTTGCGCAATCCTTTGGCGTGCCTTTGAAGACGCCGTTGATGTGGCAAGTCTCGCAACGGATGAACTCGTGCGGACCACTGAGAACAAAACCGGTGCTCAGGTGATCAAACGTTGTACCTGGCTGCTGCGCTTGCGCCAGATTAACAGCACTTAGTTGGAGCAGAGCAAAAGCCAACAATGCAAACAAAGTTCGCATTGCAGCAAACAACTTATTACCTGATTGACACACACTGTCCAAAGCGTCTCTGCCTTGTGGCCACGAAACGCAGCCGTTACTGGCAGTCGCTTTGTTCTTCATCAACTACTCCATTCATTCCTGTGGGGTTTTGATGTCGTGCATCAAGCTATCTGATTAAAAAGATTTGTAAAGCAGTTTATCCTCATAAATGAGAATGATTTTCAAAAAAAAGAACCGCGGTCGCCGTTGTTTGTATCCAATTGTTTCCACAATTGAACATCTCATCTCCTAGGTTCAAAGATGATCTGAATTAACTTTACAGACGTAAAGACTCAAAAACCAAGCTCCAACAGGCAGAATTCGGGATTTTTACCCGTTATGTCGTGTTACAGGTATTTTGATATCGCCCTCGCCTGTTGCAGGTGAGCTTGATCCATCCGGGTTGATGTGCGCGGGTTGTTTGACCAGCAATATCTCAGTTTCCTGAAAATTCGGGGGGTGCTTGCCAAGGGACTCGTGCAAGTGTGTATCTATAAATTGCATCGACAGCATGGAACTGTGCCCAAAATCACTGTCATGACCCCGTTTGTGTCTGAGCTTCCAACCAAGTCCCATGGCGATGCCCGTCCAGAATACAAACAAGCACAAAAACCACAGAACAGAGAAGGTAATGACCAGATCGAAACCTTCATGACGAGGTCCAAGGCTGAAGTGCCCCGTCAACCACATGCCGCAAGCAGCCAGCAGGGTAGCTCCCAACGCGGATGATTTTTTGCTGTTTTTAACATTAATGCCACCGCTGTAGACCAAGGCAAACCCCACCATCGCAATGACCGAGGCCAAGCCGAAACCCAAAATACAGATGTTCAATATTTTCAACGCGCTCATATTTGCTCTTTGTTCATTTTCATCATTAGAACAATAATATCTTCACTTCATGACTTGCGTCAGAGCGCCCAAGCAAATCACACAATCGTTTAATGTGCGTGCGCCAAGCTACTCACCGTGGTCACTAGCGCAATGCCTGCCAGTAGCCAAGCAATCTGCGAAGCAGTTTCAGGCGCCGACAAACGTTTTTGCAACTGCGGAATCAAGTCCGCCAAGGCGACATACATGAAACTACTGCTGGCCACCACCAGAAAATAGGGCAAAAAGTCTTGTAATTGGTCCACCAGCCAATACCCTACCAAGCCGCCCAGAGTGGTAACGGCGCCAGCCAGCGTAACTTTTAGTAAAGCAGCCCGCTTGTTGCTGGTACTGGCTCTCAACACCATTAAATCGCCCATGTGGTGCGGTACTTCGTGCGCCAACACAGCCAACGAGGCAATCACACCCAGGCGCAGATCGGCCACAAATGCGGAAGCGATCAGCACACCATCGCCAAAGCAATGGACGCTGTCGCCGGTCAACACGGCCCAGGTGCCGGCTTGGTGGGTGTGCGCATGGGCGTGATCAGGATGATTGTCATGCGCTGGCAACGCTTCATGTTGATGGTGATGCTCGTGCCCGTGGTGCCACAACTCGGCTTTGTCCAGCAGAAAGAAAAATACCAGCCCTACCAGCAGCGTCATGAATAAATCATCCGCACTGGCCTGGCTCTCGAACGCTTCGGGCAGCAAGTGCATGAAGGCCGTGGCCAGCAGTGCACCAGCCGCCAGACTCAGCATGTGCTGGGTGTAGCGCGCCAACACGCCAAAGCCCAGCAGCGCGGCCAGCCACACGCTACCAATACCGGCGGCTAAGGTGCCCATCACAATTGCTATTAAAGTCATAGCTGGTTACGCATATTCGACGGGGGCTAGACCCCTATTTTATTAAAAAATCCGCCCCATGGCGGCTTGAGTTGATTTTAGGCGATCGCTCTTCTAAGCTACGCCATGGGCCTTGAACCAAGCCAGGCAACGCTGCCAGCCATCTTCAGCCGGGCCTTGACGGAAACTGGGTCGGTAATCGGCATGAAAAGCATGCGGGGTGTCAGGGTACACCACAAACTGGGCCGCTTTTGAAGCTGCCGTGCCGGTGGCCAATACCGCTTTCATCTTGTCAAGAGTATCAAGCGGGATGCCGCTGTCGCTACCGCCATACAAGCCAAGCACCGGGGCGCGCATCGAGGCGGCCAGATCGATGGGGTTTTTAGGCGTGAGGGCGGTGTTGGCGCCCACCACACGGCCATACCAGGCAACGCCGACCTTGACCGGGCCTTGTGCCGCATACAACCAGGTGATGCGCCCACCCCAGCAGAAGCCTGTAATCGCTACTTTGGCCAGGTCGCCACCATGGGCACCAGCCCATTTGACGGCACCATCCAAATCGGCCATCACTTGCGCATCGGGCACTTTGGAGACGACCTCCGCCATCAACTTGGCCATTTCGGCGTATTGGCTCGGGTCCCCCTGACGCGCATACAACTCGGGGGCGATGGCCAGGTAGCCCGCCTTGGCAAAGCGCAGGCAAGTGTCGGCAATGTACTCATGAACCCCAAATATCTCCTGCACCACCAGCACGACCGGTAAGTTGGACTTGCCTGCCGGAGCGGCAAAGAAAGCGGGCACTTTGAAGCCATTGACCTCATAGCTGATCTCGCCGGTTTGGAGTCCTTCCGAAGAAGTTTTGATCGCAGTTTGCGCCATCAGGGGCGCAGCGGCCGCAGCGTAACCCACGCCCAAGGCGACTTTCAGGGCGGTGCGGCGATTGGCGCCCTGCTCTGTGGTCTCACCGGGCAACAGGGCATTGAATTCGGTCTTGAAGTCTTCACGTAGCATCAAAAATCTCCTTGGGTGGCTTTTGTACAGCCCAGCAGTCTAGGCATAACTGAGAGCAAGGGCGCTGTAAAAGGTTTATCTGTCAATGTGCCTTGTCCCAATTGGGGCCCACGCCGACTTCGG